>NZ_CP133838.1:613979-920969 GCF_031432975.1 Buttiauxella selenatireducens
CGCGTCGAGAAATCTGAACACGCAGATTACAAAATCGGTGACCTGGTTCTGGCATATACCGGCTGGCAGGATTACGCACTTTCTAACGGCGAAGGTTTGCAGAAGCTCGATGCAAATATGCAGCACCCTTCGTACGCGCTCGGTTTACTCGGGATGCCTGGTTTTACGGGTTATATGGGGTTGACCGATATTGGTGAGCCGAAAGCGGGCGAAACGGTGGTTGTTGCAGCAGCCAGTGGGGCAGTGGGCTCGGTGGTAGGGCAAGTGGCAAAATTGCGCGGAGCAAAAGTCGTGGGGATCGCGGGTGGCGAAGAGAAGTGCCGTTACGTAACCGAGACTTTAAAATTTGATGCCTGCATTGATCACAAAGCGCCAGATTTTGCCGAGCAGTTGAAAAAGGCCTGTAGCAAAGGCATTGATGTCTATTTTGAAAACGTCGGTGGTGCGGTGTTTGATGCGGTTCTGCCACTTTTGAATACTAAAGCGCGTATTCCAGTGTGCGGTGTCATCAGCCAGTACAACGGTATGAATAGCGCTTTTGAGCAGGATCGTTTGCCGCTGCTAATGGGGACAATCCTGAAAAAACGTCTGCGCGTACAAGGATTTATTATTTCGCAGGATTACGCCGATCGTTATCCTGAGTTCTTTAAACAGATGAGTCAGTGGCTGGCGGAAGGAAAAATTCAGTTCCGCGAAGACATTGTCGATGGCCTGGAAAACAGCGTGGAAGCGTTTCGCGGTTTGTTGGTCGGTAAGAACTTCGGTAAGTTGATTGTGAAAGTCGCGGAGTGATTGTTATAGAGCGGCGCAAATACGCCGCTCTAATTAGCTTTTAAAAGGCCCATCGCTTACTGAATTTCGCTCCAGTAATTGTGATGTGAAAATATTATCCCGCGATAAATACCCGCCATCTAACATGGATATTAAACGGCTGATCACTTCGCTAATCATATCGCTGACCGGATCTTTGATGCTCGATAGCGCGGGGGTTAAATAAGGTGCTGTCGGAATATTATCAAAGCCGAGCAGGGATATTTCATGTGGAACTGAAATCCCCATATCACTCAATTTTTTCATCGCACCCACGGCCATTTCATCATTACTGGCAAGAATCGCGCTGACCTTCTGTTGACGAGCAAGCAACGCTTCTACGGCCGACACGCCGCTGTCTGGCGTCCATTTACCCTGCACAATCAATGCTTCGTTTACGCCGATATGATATTGATTTAAAGCATCTTTATAACCCGCCAGGCGCTCGATAGCCGTAGGCGAATCCAGTGCGCCGGTAATAAATGCAATATCATTATGCCCACGCTCAATGAGATATTTCGTCGCGAGGAAACTGGAGCCTTTATGGTCACAACAGATACAATGGCTTTGGTGTTTTCTTAATTTTCGGTTCACCACCATAATCGGCTGTTTATGCTGGTCAATAATTTCGTCCATTTCATCAATGGTCAAAAAACGCGGGTAAATAATCACCGCATCGCAGCGCAAATCGAGCAAGAATTGAATAGCTTCGCGTTCTTCTTGTGCGCTGTGTTTACCATCCACCAGAATGAGCTGACGGCCATTATCTTCTAATTTCTTCGCGGCCTGCGAAAGTATTTCACTGAAATAACTGCCGTTATAAAGGGTGTTGGTTACGACTAAACCAATGCATTCTGACTTATTCGTCGCCAGATTTCGCGCCAGCAAATTTGGCCGATATCCGGCCTCTTCAATCGCTTTATAGACCTGGTCTTTTGTGGCTTCGCTGACGTATCCCTTGCCGGATAAAACGCGTGAAACGGTCGCTTTTGAGACGCCGGCTTTCTGTGCCACTTCTAGCATTGTCGACATGGGAGCTTCCTGGCTTTTTTGAAGGTCCTATTTTACACATTCCCGGACGACAAAATACTGCCTTAAAGGGATTGCCGGGGTCTGTAATAGCCATTTATGTCGATCCTCATCACAAAACAAACAATATGCGGAATTAGTATTTGATCTGTTTGTTTGTCGTAGTCAATCTAATGTGGAACCGGTTACCTACTTCTCATGACCCTACTCGTCGTTGCGGTGAAACCGGAAAGAATATTCATAACTAAATGAATTTAAACATAAAATTAGAGTGACGTACGGAAGAGTGGTAACTCATGGCTAAGAATTACGCGGCAGTATCTCAGTCGATAGTCGATGCAATTGGTGGCGCGGATAACGTGGGTGCGGTGACACATTGCATGACGCGTTTGCGGTTTGTGTTAAATGACGGTAGCCGCGTGGATGCCGCGAAGCTCAAAGCTATCAACGGCGTAATGGGCGTAGTTCGTAGCGAAAATCAGTGCCAGGTGATCATCGGTAACACGGTTTCCCAGGCGTATGCTGAAGTGCTGAAACGACTGCCTGAAGGCATGCAACCCGCGGCGCCTGCCAACGGCAAAAATAAAATCACTTTGAAACGAATCGGGGCAGGGATTTTGGATGCGCTGATTGGCACCATGTCGCCGCTGATTCCCGCGATTATCGGCGGTTCAATGGTGAAATTGCTGGCCATGATCCTTGATATGACCGGCGTGTTTGGAAAAGGCTCATCCACGCTCATCATTCTTAATGTGATTGGTGATGGCGCATTCTTCTTCCTGCCGATAATGGTTGCCGCGTCGGCGGCGGTAAAATTCAAAACCAATATGTC
This sequence comes from Buttiauxella selenatireducens, assembly GCF_031432975.1. Lineage (GTDB taxonomy): Bacteria > Pseudomonadota > Gammaproteobacteria > Enterobacterales > Enterobacteriaceae > Buttiauxella > Buttiauxella selenatireducens. Next base: position 616,651 of record NZ_CP133838.1, read on the forward strand.
GCTGGCGATAGCTATCGCCGGTGTGTTGGTGCATCCAAACTTTGTTGACCTGATGGCAAAAGCGGCACAGGGCCAACCGGTTGAATTTATGGGGTTATCGGTCACGGCGGTGAAATACACCTATACCGTGATACCGGCGTTGTGCATGACCTGGCTGCTCTCTTACATCGAAAAATGGGTTGACCGCATCACGCCTGCGGTGACAAAAAACTTCCTGAAGCCGATGCTTATCGTGCTTATCTCTGCCCCTATCGCCATCATGCTGATTGGCCCACTGGGGATCTGGATTGGTAGCGGTATTTCTTCACTGGTTTACACCATTCACAGCTATCTGGGTTGGTTGTCAGTAGCGATTATGGGCGCTCTGTGGCCGCTGCTGGTCATGACCGGTATGCACCGCGTATTTACACCGTCTATTATTCAGACCATTGCCGAAACGGGCAAAGAAGGCATGGTTATGCCATCTGAAATTGGTGCCAACCTCTCTTTGGGTGGTTCATCATTAGCCGTGGCGTGGAAAACCAAAAATCCTGAACTGCGCCAGACGGCACTCGCTGCAGCGGCATCTGCGATTGTGGCGGGCATTTCCGAACCTGCACTTTACGGTGTCGCTGTGCGTCTCAAACGCCCACTGATTGCGGCATTAATCAGTGGTTTTGTCTGCGGCGCTGTCGCAGGAATTGGTGGGTTGGCGAGCCATTCCATGGCATCTCCGGGCCTGTTCACCAGTGTGCAATTCTTTGATCCAGCTAATCCAATGAGCATCGCATGGGTGTTTGGTGTGATGATTCTGGCCGTGGTGCTCTCTTTCTTCCTGACGTTAATCCTGGGCTTTGAAGACATTCCCGTTGAGCAGAGTGACGAGAAAGAGCAAATTCAACCAAACGCCGTTGTTGCACCGCAACATGCTGTAAACGCTAACTAACTAAGAAGAGGGACTTTATGTCAGCATCAATTTTTCCTGATGACTTTTTATGGGGCGGTGCAATCGCTGCAAACCAGGCTGAAGGCGCATACCTCGAGGGGGGAAAGGGCTCTCAACGGTAGATACCATCCCGCACGGCGAGCATCGCCTCGCCGTGAAATTAGGTTTAGAAAAACGTTTTTCATTACGTGATGATGAATTTTACCCAAGCCACGAGGCCATCGATTTTTACCATCGCTATAAAGATGATATTGCCCTGATGGCAGAGATGGGTTTTACCGTTTTCCGTACTTCAATTGCCTGGAGTCGCATTTTCCCTAAAGGGGATGAGAAAGAGCCAAACGCGGCGGGTATCGCTTTTTACCGTGACCTCTTTGCCGAGTGCAAAAAGCATAATATCGAACCGCTGGTGACGCTGTGCCACTTTGATGTCCCGATGCATTTGGTGCAGGAATATGGTTCGTGGCGCAGCCGCAAAATGGTGGAGTTTTTCACCCACTATGCCCGTACCTGTTTTGAAGCTTTTGATGGACTGGTGAAATACTGGCTCACCTTCAACGAAATCAATATCTTGCTCCACGCACCCTTCTCTGGTGCAGGTCTGGTATTCGAAGAGGGCGATAACAAAGAACAAGTGAAATACCAGGCGGCACACCATGAGCTGATCGCCAGTGCTTTAGTGACCAAAATTGCTCACGAAGTTAACCCAAACAATCAGGTCGGATGCATGCTGGCGGGAGGGAATTTCTATCCGTACTCCTGCAAACCTGAAGATGTCTGGGCTGCGCTTGAAAAAGATCGTGAGAACCTGTTCTTTATTGATGTGCAGGCGCGTGGTGCGTACCCGTCGTACGCGAAACGTCTGTTCCGCGAGAAGGGATTTGAGCTTGAAGTGCTGCCAGGCGATGAAGAAATCCTCAAGAACACGGTCGATTTTGTCTCGTTTAGCTATTACGCCTCACGCTGTGCATCAGGGGATATGAACGAGCTCAACAGCAATGCGGCAAACATCGTTAAATCGCTGAAAAACCCCTATATTCAAGCGAGTGAATGGGGATGGGGCATTGACCCACTCGGCCTGCGCATTACCATGAACATGATGTACGACCGTTACCAGAAGCCACTTTTCCTGGTAGAAAACGGCCTTGGTGCGAAGGATGAAGTTAACGCGCAGGGTGAAATCAACGATGACTATCGCATCAGCTATCTGCGTGAGCACATCAAAGCCATGGCTGACGCCATCGAAGATGGTATTCCGGTAATCGGCTACACCTCATGGGGCTGTATTGATTTGGTTTCCGCATCAACAGGCGAAATGAGTAAGCGCTACGGTTTCATCTACGTTGATCGCGACGACCAGGGCAACGGCACGCTGACACGTACGCGTAAAAAATCGTTCTACTGGTATAAGAAAGTGATCGCCAGTAATGGTGCTGATTTAGACTAGTTTGTCTGCGTGGTGGCTCGGTTTACTCGCCGGGTCACCGTTCTGGGGGCTGATTGCCTGGCTCAGATGCGTTAATATGAGTGTCCAATCTCCTTTCACAAAAAGATCGTCATGAATATTATTCAAACTAAAATTCCGGAAGTGCTTATTTTTGAACCAAAAGTTTTCGGTGATGACCGCGGGTTTTTCTTTGAAAGCTTTAATCAGAAAGTTTTTGAAGAAGCCGTAGGACGTTCGGTTAATTTTGTTCAGGATAATCATTCAAAATCTTGCAAGGGCGTGCTTCGCGGTTTGCACTATCAATTGGCACCGAATGCCCAGGCAAAACTGGTTCGCTGTGCAGTTGGAGAAGTATTTGATGTTGCCGTGGACATCCGCCAGCATTCTGCAACGTTTGGCCAGTGGGTGGGCGTGCTATTAAGTGCTGAGAACAAACGCCAGTTATGGATCCCAGAAGGTTTTGCCCACGGGTTTATGACTGTCAGCGATGAAGCTGAGTTTTTGTATAAAACGACAAACTTCTACGCGCCACAGAGCGATCGCAGCATTCTTTGGGAAGACAAGGATATTGGCATCGCATGGCCAGAAATTGATGCGCCACGCCTGTTGTCCGATAAAGATCATCAGGCTAAAAGCTTCAAAGATGCCGATTATTTTTAATCGAGTTGTGCGCACCTAACTCGCATCAAGTTGTCTGTTTTCTTCAGAGGTTGCGTCGGCAACCTCTTTGTTTTCCGCAGGACTCAATTCACGCAACCCCTTTCCAACATCATAATATCCAGCCTTAAACGGGTTTGCGTTATCTGCGCAAAGGCGGTGCGGGCGCTTCTCAAGCGGTAGTTCAGCCGACAAATTACAACTTTCTTCTGACGGTCAATTTCAGTGGATTTTCTACACTGAAAGAAAATGTCTGTTGAGGTTCTACATGCCCTGGCAACCTTTTCTCTCAGTGATCCCGGGATCAGTGCCTGCGGATCTTGCCATTAAACACATCACTTGCAGTGATATAAGTGATCACTGGCCGCTGAAGGACGAGGTAGTAGAACAGATCGATGACATCAACCAACAGCTTGCTAATGATCTCTCTTTAGAAGCCCCGGAAATATTTTTAGATAATCAAGGGAAGCGGCGGATCCGGTGTCGTAACAGGCTCTCCGAACAAGCTTTTCGTTCCCGGCCCGCACTGGAAGAATGGCGAAGCCAGCTCGTTCCCACCGCGCTTGCACTGTGGGCTGTGCAGCATCCACTGGCGGTGAGGTTGATAAGCGGCGGTGAAATGGATATCAATAGTCGATCGTGGTTCATTCACGCCAATGATGCACGGGGCATTCGATCCCGCGCAAAGGTGATGGCCGCCATAGCTGATTTTCATCTCAACGATCGCGTTTCTGTAAACTGGATCAGCCTCGCTTGCGGTGCGGCCGTGCCGGTACTCAATACGTTGCACAGTGCAAAATTGAAGTCTCAGAAATTTACCTTATTGCTGATTGATCATGATCGGCAATCGCTGATGTTTGCTCGTGGGCTGGCGACGCAATACGGGCTGGTTGAAGGGCAGCATTTTCAGCTGCTTATGCGGAATTTATTCGACCGGATGATTGTCAGTGACAAACTCGTTCAGGAACTGGGTGAACAGTCCGCTGAATTAGTCGATGGATTAGGGATTTTCGAATACTTCTCAGAGTCTGAGGCGGTACATTTTATTCGCCACGCGTTACGTTTGGTAAAACCTGGTGGCGTGTTGATTATTTCGAATATGTTGAAAAGCAGCCCACAAATTGAATTCGCATTGCGTTGTGTTGGCTGGACGACGATTTACCCGCGAACGCTTTTCGAGTTAAGAGAAATTATTTTGGCGGCGGGGATTAATCTGCAGAATGTTACCGTGACACTTCCCAGTGATGGCGTTTATGCGGTGATGGAAATTAATGTGAGCGAATAACCCGTTTTATAATCCTGCTCCTGAAACCAGGAGCAGGAGAATTTATTAAGCCAGGTAATTCATGCCCTGTTTCAGGACAAAATCACACGCCTGAGTTTTCACTTTTTCTGCCAGCGGCGAGTTGCCGATGGTTTCCAGATTCAATTGCTGGCCTTTACCGGTATTCAGCAGACCCATCAAACCCTGAGTGTAATCTTGTGGCTGAGTTTCTTTCGTCTCACTTCCCAGTCCCAGTTTATCCAGAAGCTGATTTTTGACGTTTTCTGGATTGGTGGCTGATACCAATTTGTTCTTCATGCAGTACTGCAAAATGCCCGCGGCGTTGGTCATGGTGTTGGCACTCAGTGCGCTAGTCCCACTGGCGAGCAGGCTGGTTAGTGATGCCGCGGAGTTACCTGTGGTTCCAGAGGTGCTGGTGGTGGTTTTGCTCAGTTCATTCGCTGCACTGGTGAGCTGATCCTGCCAGCTTGCCGCCATCGCCTGAGCGGCAAAAACGGATGCTGCCAGTGCCAGAGCACACGTAATCTTATTGTTTGCTTTCATCTGTTTATACTCTTTTATACCCGTCATACTTCAAGCTGCTTATGCGTTGGCTGCACCCGCTTACCGCAGTCACTTACTCAAGTAAGCTCCTGGGGATTTACGGCTTTGCCGCCTTTAAGCAACTCGAATTATTTTGGGTAAACATAACCTGCATCGCAGGAGAATTTCGTCGAGTATACCGCCTTCTCTGGGTTCATCGGAGCCTGGAGATTTCTTAAAACATCCAGAAAAGAGGATTTATCAGGGGCCGATGTAGCGCAGCACCACTTTTACTGCCATTTCACGGTAATGGGAGGTGCTATCAACCGGCTCTGTTCCCTCTTCAAAGAGGTTTGAGAAGGTGTAGCTGTTCGCCACATGGTAGAAGCTGAAGCTACTGATCAGGCGGTGTACATCTTTGGCCGTGACGAGTTTGTTGAACAGCTGTTTTTCCTGCCCGCGGGTCAGTACATCTTCCAGTAATTCTAGCGCGCTGCGGTTTATCTCGCGCAGGTAAGTGGACTCTTTGACAAAACGCCCGCGCTGCATGTTTTCCATGCAGATAATACGAATGAAATCTGGATGCGTGGCGTGGAAATCAAATGTCCATTCTACCAATTCCACCATCGCTTCGACTGGCGGCTGATCAGAGAGATTAAGTTGGCGCTCACAGCTGCGAATTTGGGTGTAGACATATTCCAGCACCTGAACGTAAAGCAGCTCTTTGCTTTTAAAGTGATAAACCACCATGCGTTTGGTGGTGTTGGCCTTCTCTGCAATTTGCTCCATGCGTGCGCCATTAAGGCCAAATTCAGCGAACAAACTAATGGCACTGAAGAAAATCTTTTCTTTCAAACTGGCGTCATCAAAACGCTCAGGAAGATAAATTTCGTGGGTTTCCACGCAAGGCTCCTTAAAGTCATCAGGCCGCTGGTACCGCCCAGGCCTGATGACATTAAAACAAGTTTGCGCAGGCAAAGCACTGCCGAGTTACAGAAGCCCTGAAACACATCACACTCGTGGGCGTTTACGGTACAGCCACAGGCCGGGAATGGATAAGCCAATCGACAGCGCCCCGACGATAAACGACGCCTTCAGGAAGTTGGTGAGGAGCTGAATCATAAGATCTTCGGTGTAACCAAAGTGGCTCAGTTTCACGGCTGAAATCATTGCGGTATAGGCAGATATCCCTGGGAACATCGGAATCACGGCGGCCACGGTAAAGACTTTCGGATGCGCAAGATACCAGCGTGACCACTGGATACCGATGCTGCCCACCAGGAGTGAAGCGATAAACGTGCTCCATTCAATGTTTAAACCCGCAGTCATCATCGCCATTCTGGAGCCGTGGCCAATCGCACCCAGCAGCGCGCAATACGGCAACGCACGCTGCGGGACATTAAACACCATGGCAAAACCTGCGGCGGGAATCGCTGCCAGCGCCATGTCTTGTAGTAGCGCCAGTAAAAAGTTGATTATTCCCATCCTGTTAATCCCCACAATGACATCGCCATCACTACGCCAATGCAGGTGGCAAGCGTCAGCAGACTCGCCATTGCCCATCTGGCAAGGCCCGTGTTGACGTGTCCTTTAAACATATCGGCGACGGCGTTTATCAGCGGAAAACCAGGAACCAGCAGCAGAACGCTTGCCGCCATTGCAATGTTGGAAGTCGAAGCGAACGGGCCTTTGGCAATGAGCAGACCCGAAATTGTGGTCGCGACAAATGCCGCAATGCAGAAGTTAATTTGTGGATGTAAATGGCGTGACGTGAGCAGCAGCCGCACATACATTGCAACGGAACTGGCAAGGAATGCGACGATTGCGCCATCCCAGCCGCCATGGTTGAGCTTACAGAAACAGCCGCAGGAAAGACCCACCATCAGCACCACTAACCAACGGGGATAGCGCAGGGGAGTGATATGCGCAAAGCGTTTAAAAACGCCCTTATGATCCAGTAGCTTATGCTCTGCCAGGATCACGATATGTTGCACCTCCGTCACGACGTGCATATTGATGCCCCGGTCGGTGTTCTTGCGAGTTGTGGTGAGGCACTGATTATCTTTAATGGTGCTCAGTACGATAGCATTCGCTGAAATTGAACTTTCAACGCTATCCATCCCTAATGCCACTCCCAAACGGCTGGAAAGCTCTTCTACCAGGGCGCTTTCTGCACCGTGCTGCAGCAAAAAAAGCCCACACTGAATGCAAAGGCGGGTGACTTCGCGTTGCGGGTTTACCTCTGTCGACATGCCTGGCCTATGAAAGATGAAAAGCGACGTCTGTCGCTCAAATTTTAACATCCTCCATTTTTAACATATGCCGCCCCCTGTATTCAGGCGCGCCAGATCAACATTTAGCGTAATAACTCATTTCGCACACTTTTTCAGTGAATTATGAGCTCGTCCACACTTTGGGTGAGACTTTCGAAAAGTGCACGTTTTAGACGGATATTGGCCTTCTTTTCCTCTGTGCAGACGATAAAAATGCATTGTCGAGCATTTAATAAACATAAAAATAACATTTATATAACGTCTTATCAGAGAGCGTACCTTATGAAAACTCAAGTCGTGATAATTGGGGCCGGCCCATCGGGTTTGTTGTTGGGGCAATTACTGCACAATGCGGGTATTAGCAATGTGGTGCTAGAAAGACAAACGCCCGAGCACGTACAGGGGCGGATTCGTGCGGGGATCCTGGAAAATGGCACGGTAGATTTACTGCGCGAAGCAGGGGTAAGTGAAAGAATGGATGCCGAAGGGCTAGTCCATGAAGGCGTCGAGTTTTTGGTCGACGGAATTCGTATTCCCGTTCCGCTCAAAGAGTTAACGGGGGGCAAAACGGTGATGGTGTACGGCCAGACTGAAGTGACGCGTGATCTGATGGAAGCGCGCAGTAAAAGCTCTGCGCAGACGATGTACGGGGTCAGCAATGTGCAATTGTTTGATGTGAAGAGTGATTCACCGTATGTCACCTTTGAAAAACAGGGCGAAACTTACCGCATCGATTGTGACTATATTGCGGGATGTGATGGTTTCCATGGTGTTTCACGCAAGGCGATTCCGTCGGAAATGACACGCGAGTATGAACGGGTTTATCCGTTTGGCTGGCTGGGCTTGTTATCCGACACACCACCGGTAAATCATGAATTGATCTATGCCCATCACTCACGCGGATTCGTTTTGTGTAGTCAGCGCTCACTAACCAGAAGTCGCTACTACTTACAGGTTCCACTGAGCGACAGCGTTGAAGCCTGGTCGGATGAACGATTCTGGGACGAGCTTAAACAGCGGCTACCAAAAGAGTTAGCCGATAAGTTAGTGACTGGTCACTCACTTGAGAAAAGTATCGCACCGTTACGCAGTTTTGTGGTTGAACCGATGCAGTACGGCAACCTTTTCCTGGTAGGCGATGCTGCGCACATCGTGCCACCGACGGGTGCAAAGGGGTTAAATCTGGCCGCCTCTGATGTGAATTATCTGTATCGGATTTTATGTAAGGTGTACCAGGAAGGGCGAATCGATTTGCTGGAAACCTATTCGCCAATGGCATTGCGTCGGGTGTGGAAAGGCGAGCGTTTTAGCTGGTTTATGACCAATCTTCTGCATGATTTTGCAGGCATGAATGCGTTTGACCGCAAAATGCAGCAAGCGGATCGTGAGTACTATCTGACTTCGCGCGCAGGATTAACGACTATTGCTGAAAACTATGTCGGCTTGCCGTTCGAGTCCGTTGAATAAACTACACTTATTCGGCAATAGCCTGTGGCTTTCGTACTCTGAAAGAGGATGTGATGAATCTGAACCCCAGTATTCCGGTATTTAAGCTATATGGTGAAAACCGGAATTGGCCTGCGGCAGATTTGCTGCATTGTGAATCGATTCACAGCCGCAGCAGCCTTTATGAATGGCATATTCGAGTTCATCAGCATGCGGATTTGGTGCAATTGCTCTATTTGCATAAAGGCCAGGTGGAGATCGATATTGAAGGCGTTAAGCACCATGTGGGACATGCCTGTATTCAGGTGGTGCCTGCATTGTGCGTGCACGGCTTTAAATTCTCCCCGGGAGCTCAGGGGTATTCTCTGTCGTTTTCTGCGCCGCTTATCGCCCAGTTTGAACAGCAGTTTGGCCGACCATTGCAGGTGCTCACACAAGCGGCATGCGTACCGGTAAAAGGCTCGAACAGGCAAATCAATACATTGTTCAGCACCTTGCAGAGTGAGTACGAAGGGGCAGGAGAGGCGCGCGATATGATGCTGCATTCTTTGATTAGCGCATTGTTAGTCTGGCTCAATCGTCAATGTACTCCCACTCCAGGCAGTAGTTCACGTGTTGAGCGTAAACGTGCGGTAATTCATCAATTCAATCAATTAGTTGAAAGCCATTATCGTCAGCAACTGCTTGTCACGTATTATGCCAGCGAAGTGGGGTTATCAACGGTGTATCTGAACGCTCTATGCCATGAGTTCTATGGCTGTAGCGCCCTGAATGTGCTGCATCAACGCGTGTTGCTCGAAGCTAAAAGAAGTTTGCTGTATACCAGCATGACAATTAGTCAGATCTCGGATTTTCTTGGCTTTAGTGACGCAACCTATTTTTCACGCTTTTTCCGCCGTTATACGGGGACGACGCCGAAGGATTTTCGTCTTCATCCGATGCGTGAATTGAAAGTGCCTTAATCGAAGGCGAGTAATTGTTTAATTCTATTTAAAATATTATTTATCAATGGTAATTATTATTTCCTGACTTTTGGGTGTCTTGTAATAGCCATCATTATTTGAAATACTCGCGCATCATTAATCCCTCCTTGTAATTTAAGTTTTCATCTGACTTAACTATTATTTTAGTATTGCGCCATTTATATAATTAATGAATAAATGAACGCGCAGTTACATTTTCAATAATAGGTTATTTTAATCAAAGGAATGATATGGAAAATATAATCACTGCCAGCAATTTACCAGGCAAGATAATGGTCGTTGTACCCTGCGTGCTAACGGCGGCAGGGGTAGTCCATCGATTAAAATCCATGCCTAAAATTAACAAATTAGTCAGTAATATCAAAATGATTGATGAAGCCTATGGTGAGGTGTTAAAGGTGCCAGGCTCGTTTGTCATATTGAATATCAGCGAATCCTCAACTCTACTCGCTGAAGAGATAAAATTTATCAACTGGTGCCTGATGGTACAACCGGGCACGACAATTGTCGCTTACACGCGCAACCACAAACTGAGCGTACTGAATTATATTTCTGCTTTGGGTGTGCGGGCGATTATTTCTCAATATGAGCCATCTGAAACATTCACTGACTTAGTAATAAAGTCATTCTCCACTAAGTCGATGCTTTCCAGCCCGATGATCAAGAACATTCTGGATGCGAGAATCTCATGTGAACTGACAGTATGCGAAGCTCAGGTCATTGGGGAATTATTTCAGGGCTACAACGTCAGCCAGGTGGCGCAGAAATTAGGACGTAATATCAGAACCGTGAGTGCGCATAAAAGACATGCGATGGAAAAGCTCGGACTTCAGTGCGAAAAAGATCTCCACGTACTGGGTTGTACGTTGTTAGGTAAGTAATCGTTTTAAAGGGATAGGTATATGCAGGAAAGCAAAGCCAAGATTTTTTTGCGCAACCCATTTTGCCGTGCGCTAGTCATTAGTAAACGGCCACTGATGAGAGAAGGCCTTCAGTTTCTGATGAAGGAACGAGCCGAGAAATCGTCACTCATTCTTTTGGATAACTATTTAGATCTCAGGCCAGAAATTTTGCTGCATGTCGACGTGGCGGTCATTGAGCTGGATAGCACTTTGCAGGAAATCTTCGGGGCCTGCGATTTTTTCAATCAATTGCAAAATCAGTATCGACAAGTGGAGTGGGTTTTCATCCTCCCTGTGAATTTGGTAAATATTGCCATTGAACGATTGCTGACATCTAACACCGCATTGCTCTCTTTACATGAACCAGTGGACAGTATTATCGAACATGTCTTTAACTGCGGTGGTCAAATCGAAAGAATCAGCAGGCATCTTTTGCAGGAAAAAACGGTTAACGCGTCCAGTACCAGGGTGGCCAATACTCGCTTAACTTTTTCAGAACGCCGTGTTTTAAGGCTCCTCAGCAAAGGGTGGCAACTGACCCAAATTGCGACGCTGCTCGAGAAAAGTTACAAAACAATCAGTGCGCAAAAAAGCAGTGCTCTGCATCGACTGGAGCTGAAAACGGATGCCGAAATGTATGCGTGGATGCTCAGTGAACATGGAATGCAGGAGCTGAATTTACCGTAGTAACATCAGGGGAAACGAAGAAAAAATAAGGTATGACTGAGGACCATGCGTTCGCCCTCAGTCATCTGATTATTGGCAAACATCAACCCACTGTGCGGCGGTCAGTTCAGCCAGACGATCAGGGGAAATACGCACTGCACTATGAATGGCTCCCGCTGCGGGCAACACTTCTTCGTACTGTTTAAGCGAAATATCACAGTAAACCGTTAACGGATTTTCCAGGCCAAACGGACAAACACCCCCGACCGGATGACCCGTCCAGATAACCACTTCATCGCTGCTTAGCATGCGGGCTTTTGCCCCCAAAGTGGCTTTGAGTTTTTTATTATCCAGACGAGCATCACCTTTCGCGACAACCAGCACGACTTGATCTTTAACTTTTAACGACAATGTCTTAGCAATTTGACCCGGTTCAACGTTATGGGCTACGGCTGCCAGAGCAACGGTAGCGGTGCTTTGATTTAATTCGATGATGTCGATATCCGGGGCGTTTTCGGCAAAGAATTGCCGGACTGACTGCAGGCTCATGCTTTTCTCCCATTCTTGGCCGCAATAATTTGGCATAAGGCTGTGCTATATGTAAACCAGTGAACATTGATTTATACCCGTCATACTTCATGCTGCTTTGCCGCCTTTAAGCAACTCGAATTATTTTGGGTAGATATGTGCCCTGAAGTCGTTGAGCCAGTAACAATGCTGTGATGTGAAATACCTAAACAACTCAAAGTTTCAGTGATTTCTGGATCTTCTTCACAATCGCTGCAACCGGTTTCAGTAACCGGTTGCAGAGTAAGAAAAGGCGATGAATACTGAAACGGTCACACACCTGTACCCAATAATAAGAGCAGCCTATGAAACATATTTTTTTATGCTGTGCCACTGATGCCCCTGCCAGTGTTTTAGACATTAAAGCTATATCTAATAAGGTCCCGGCTACGGGGATCAATTCTATGCATTACGGACTGTTGCGCGGCAATAAACTCCCCGCCGCAACATTCGCATTGAAAGCCTGACAGGAGCACCGCTATGTCATCGAATCATGCAGCCTTTAATTTGATTTTCCGCTTTGTAGAAAACTACGTGAGTCCCGTCGCTGGGAGAATTTCTTCACAACGCCACGTCATGGCGATACGTGATGGATTTATTTCTGCGATGCCATTCATGATTGTCGGTTCGTTCCTGTTAGTCTTCGCTTATCCGCCTTTCTCGCCAACCACCACCTGGGGGTTTGCTCGTGCGTGGCTGGACATGGCAAAACAGTTTGAAGGGCAAATTCTGACGCCGTTTGATATGACGATGGGCATTATGTCTATCTACATTTGTGCGGCTATTGCTTATAACCTCGGTAAACATTATGTGAAGTCACACGGCTTGGATCCGTTCATGTGTGCGATGCTTTCACTGATGGCTTTCTTGCTGGTAGCTGCGCCTAAAACGAAAGGGACTTTGCCGGTTGATAGCCTTGGCGGTACGGGGATCTTTACTGCGATCCTGGTGGCGGTTTACTGCGTAGAAATGATGCGGTTCCTGAAAGCGCACAATATCGGGATCAAACTGCCAGACCAGGTTCCACCGATGATCAAAAACTCCTTTGATCTTCTGATTCCGGTGCTGGTCGTAGTACTGACACTTTACCCACTCAGCCTGCTGATTCAGTCGCAGTTTGACATGCTGATCCCGCAAGCGATTATGTCAGTGTTTAAACCTCTGGTATCAGCTGCTGACTCATTGCCTGCAATTCTGCTGGCAGTGCTGATTGGCCACTTGCTGTGGTTTGCAGGGATCCACGGGGCGGCGATCGTTTCCGGCATGCTGCAAATGTTCTGGCTGACCAATCTGGGGATGAACCAAAGCGCATTGGCACAAGGTGCGCCCCTGCCACACATCTTTATGGAAGCGTTCTGGACCTTCTTCATCGTTGTCGGTGGTTCGGGGGCAACCATGGGTCTGGTGATTTGTTATCTGCGCAGTAAATCGGCCCACCTGCGTTCTATTGGTCGTCTAAGTATCGTTCCAACTTGTTTTAACATTAACGAACCAGTGATTTTCGGTACACCAATCGTTATGAACCCAGTGTTCTTCATTCCTTTCTTGTTGGCACCAATGGTTAACGCCGTGTTGGCATGGGGCGCGATGAAGATGGACTTGATCGGTCGTGTGATTTCAGTGGTACCGTGGACTGCGCCAGCGCCTATTGGTGCGGCATGGGCGCTGGGCTGGGATTTCCGAGCGGCAATTCTGGTTATTCTGCTGGCAGCGGTTTCCGCCATTATCTACTTCCCGTTCTTCAAAGTGTACGAGAAGCAGTTGCTGGAACAGGAAGCTGAAGAAGCTCAGAAAGCCTCTGGCGAAGAGAGCCAACAGCCTGCCTGAGAATGGATGAAAGAGTGAGATGAAACGGTGGGGAAACCCGCCGTTTTACTTACAGGTGCAGTCTCCGCAACGTTGTACATCTGGCAACTTATAGCGCTGGCAGCAGGTACGGCGAACCAATAAACCCTCGTTTGGGATTACCGTGCGGTAAAGAGGATTATCCTGCCCATCTTGCAGTTGTTTTTCAAAGAAACAGGCGTGGCGTAACTGCGCGATTGTCGCTTCATCAAGCAATTCTCTAAGCTCGCCAAAAAACCAATTTAGCAAATAACCCGTATTGCTCCAGATGAGCTTGCCATTGATCTCGCCGGTGCTTTCCAGTGCCTCAACGACAGGCATGAGCCCTTCTACCAGTAGTTTCTCAAGGCGTTGTTGTAACGGCAGGGTCGTTGCCACTCTATCTTCATGAACGTCTATCCAGAATGTGGCGGCTCTACCCGTTTCGTGAAACTCGACATGAATATGTTGTGGGTCGATATCCAGCGCTCTGGGTTGAGTTATCAGCGCCATGACCAGCGGAGGAACCAAAAGACCAAGATACCATTGCGCCCACAGTGACTTCAGCGGTTTTCCCTCGCGGGCAAGTTGCGGCTGGTTGCGATAAATATGGTCACTGTAACAGGCGAGAAGCGAGGTTAAGGCAGCGGGCTGCGCCCATTGAAACAGAGTCTGGCTTGCTGCTGGAGCGGATTCATCGAGTTTGATGAAGTCGTTAAAGTAAGGTCGATGAGTGATGAAATGCGCGCGCAACTCTTCAGCCAGCGTCGGCTGCGAGCTGGTAAATGGTGACTGCCATGCAAATTCATCCAAAAACAGTGAAGACTGTAAAGACATCGACAAACAAGACCACTAATACAAATGATAATGATTGCCAATCCTATCTATAGGTATAACCATTAGCAAGGCTATTTTGTGCGCGTGTTACTGGAGCGCTTTTTTGACTCAGGAGGGGAGCAGCGACTCGCTGACAAAAATGCTGTTACGGCCCTGACGCTTTGCCCGATAAAGAGCACTATCAGCCTGACGTAATGCTTCTTCAATGTTCTGCTGCTCAAGCACTGCAAGGCCGATGCTTGTCGTTACGTGAGTGGCAACATCTTCATTAAACAAATGTGGGATCTTTAAATCATAAACCCGCTGGCGGATCCGTTCTGCGGTTTGCAAAGCCTGCTCGGTATCCACATCGGTCAGCAATACCATAAATTCTTCACCGCCGTAGCGGGTGACAATATCGCGCGAGCGTACGGCATCGCGAATGGCTGCGGAAACATGCGTCAAAGCCTGATCGCCCATGCTATGGCCATAATTGTCGTTGTAAGCTTTAAAGTGATCGATATCGAGCAATAATACGAAATGTGTGCCACTTCCAAGTGCCAGCACTGTTTCAAGACGGTTTTGAAACCCACGGCGGTTATACAGACCGGTAAGAGGATCTAACATACTCAAATCGTTAAGGGTTTCTTTCTCTTCGAGCAGCTTGTCCATTAAGCGACGTGTAAAATTATCATTTCGTTGCTGAATGATATTCTGAATGGTGATGCCTATACCTGGGAGAACAATCGAATACAAAACACGTGGCCAGTTATCCCCTTGATCGAGCCATAATATCATCGCTGTCACGGGCAGGCATGAAGCAATAAATGCTTGTATATTATTAATAAAAGAGATTGAACCAATAAATAATATCGCCAATAAAGCAATAATTAGAAAATTGAGATCTCTAATCGGCATAGCGCTTACTTTTATATAGATATGCCACGCCCAAAGTAATCCAATTATTAACGAGACAGCGTTAATATTGATCAGCTTTTTTTTGTTTACAAACTGCCACAGCAGGCATGAGAGGCTTATCACCAGCACCATGATTATCGGCACCGTAAGATGCTGAGTGTTGGCAGAAGGCACCACAATACTAAATCCCGCAGAAACCGCGTTCAGTAATAAAAATAAACGCAAAGAGAGTTGGTGTTTCCCTTTGAGTAATGTGCGCCAATTTGTTGCTGTCATATCAAATAGTTCTTTCGACCCGAACACAACGTTATGTTGTTGAATAATGTTATAAAAATAAGACAGGGAAAGTGATTACTTAAAGTAATTATGTCGTTGTTAATCAGAGATTTTATTTCGTCGCTCAATCTATCACCTAAATGAAATTATGTCATCCGATGATGAAGAATGCTTAACATTTCTAATGTATACAAAGAGCACGCTGCCGCTGACAAACGAGAAATTATATCATATGATATTGGTTATCATTTACAGTTGACGAGATGGCGATGATGTTACAACGGCAGTTAGAAAGCGCGTGGGGTGTGCTGATACCAGGGGGGATCGTCGCCGCATTGTTGTACCTGGATCTTTCTTTTACCCAGTGGCGGGTGCTTATCGTGCTGGGGTTATTGGCGACGACAGCGATGCTCTACCATAAACGGTTACGTCATTTTGTGTTGTTGCCATCATGCGTTGCGTTTGCCAGTGGGCTTGCGCTGGTGATGATGAATCTGGGAATGATGAAATAGAGAAGTAAAACTGAGGATGAAGCTAGAAGAAAGTGATAAGAATTGGTGCGAAGAGAGGGACTTGAACCCTCACGCCCGTTAGAGCACTAACACCTGAAGCTAGCGCGTCTACCAATTCCGCCACCTTCGCAAATCAAAACTTATCTGATATCGCCTTCGCATTGGTGCGAAGAGAGGGACTTGAACCCTCACGTCCGTAAGAACACTAACACCTGAAGCTAGCGCGTCTACCAATTCCGCCACCTTCGCGCAGTGCGAACGATATCTTGCGTGGTTAATGGTGCGAAGAGAGGGACTTGAACCCTCACGTCCGTAAGAACACTAACACCTGAAGCTAGCGCGTCTACCAATTCCGCCACCTTCGCATACCCACAATACCGAAGTATTGTAACCACGGAGGCGCATTCTAGATGTTTTCTGCGCGTCGTCAACAGTTAATTTGGTGCCGCTTTTCTAATCGCTGCAAAAAGCGGCACAGTCGTGTGTTATCGCTTCTTTGCGCCACGCATAACTACTGAGCGATAAACTTTGAATCGGCCAGTTTGAGCAATCACTTCGTGGTTGCCAAAGGTTTCGTCCAGCACGTCCGGATAGGCCAGGAAGGCGTTCGCGACGATACGCAATTCACCCCCCATATTGAGATGACGAACAGCACCACGAATCAACTGGTGAGCGGCATCAAGGCTGGTTTGCAGGCCATCATGGAATGGAGGATTTGAAATAATCATGTCAAAACGACCATTCACTTCGGAATAGACGTTGCTGGCGATAACGTCGCCTTCAATCTCATTGGCCGCAAGTGTTGCGCGGCTGGCTTCGACGGCGGGTGCCGAAACATCACACAACGTCAGGCGGACTTTTGGAGAGTGTTTCGCCAGTGAAACCGCCAACACGCCAGCACCGCAACCGACATCTAACACTTTGCCTTTGGTATGCGGCGTGAGCGTAGAAAGCAGCAATTTACTACCGGTATCCAGGCCGTCACGGCTAAAGACGCCTGGCAGTGTTTTCACGGTCAGACCTTCGTGTTGATACTCATCCCACCAGGAATGTTCATCAAACTGTGGCTGTTTTTCCAGGCGGCCATGATAGAAACCGCAACGACGTGCGCTATCAATTTTATTCAGCGGGCTGAATTCGGCGAGCATTTGCTCCGCGCTGCGCACACCACTGCGGTTTTCACCCACCACAAAAATGTCGCTACCGACTGGCATCAGCGAAAGAATATTCATCAACTGGAACTGAGCTTCTGGCTTGTTTTTCGGCCAGTAGTAAATCAGCGTGTTGCAGTCGCCAACAGTGCTGGCATCAGCCACCAGGCCGTATTGTGCATCTTCGCCCATCTGAGCGCTTAATACCTGCCAGTGGTGAAATTGTTGGGTATGGACGCGACTTACAGCCGTTTCGAAACGGGCTGGCAGGTCGTCTTGTAAGTCACCGGCAAACAGCACGCGGCTTTCGGTAAAATCATCGCTATGGCGCAGTAGCACTTCACTTGCCGGGGTTAACGCAGTCATCAAATTACTCCAGGGAAATCAGAACCGGGATTATAGAGCTTTAATGGCGCACATTCGATGAATTTGCTATATTTGCGCCCCAATTGGCACTCTCTACCTGGTTTCGCTATGCCCCAAATACCTTTGCGACGCGACTGGTTGTTACAACAACTGGGCATTACTCAGTGGGAGCTGCGACGTCCGGCCGCATTAAAGGGCGAAATTGCAGTCTCACTGCATGAAAACGTTAAGCTGCTGATGATTGCTGAAGAGCTTCCAGATTTAAGCGATCCGTTGGTTAACGATGTTTTGCGCAGCCTGAATCTGGATGCACAGCAGGTCATGCAGCTAACACCTGAACGCGCCGCGATGCTGCCAGGTGAAAGCCGCTGTAATAGCTGGCGACTAGGAGTGAGTGAACCGCTCTCCATTCCAGGGGCGCAATTAGCGACTCCCGAATTAAACGAGCTTTATCATAATGGTGCCGCAAGAAGGGCACTGTGGCAGCAAATTTGCGAATATGAACACGATTTCTTCCCTCACCACAAATGACTTAGCGGCGGCTTACGCCATCGAACTTCGCAGCCATGCTTTCCCGTGGAGTGAAAAAACTTTCGCCAGCAATGAGGGCGATCGCTATCTTAATTTGCGCCTCGACGTCGATGGCAAAATGGCGGCGTTTGCGGTTACTCAAGTCGTGCTGGATGAGGCGACGTTATTTAATATCGCGGTTGACCCAGCCTACCAACGGCAAGGTTTGGGCCGCCAGTTGCTGGAGCATTTAATCAGCGAACTGGAAGCACGCGATGTGTTTACGCTTTGGCTAGAAGTCCGCGCTTCGAACCATGCGGCAATTGCACTCTATGAGAGTCTGGGCTTTAACGAAGCGACCATTCGCCGCAACTACTACCCCACAAAAGAGGGCAGGGAAGACGCTATCGTCATGGCATTATCGCTTTAAAATTTTATAGAAGGTGTGTTGATGAACTGGGACTGGATTTTATTTGATGCTGACGAAACGTTATTTACTTTTGACGCTTTTGGCGGCTTACAGCGGATGTTTCTCGATTATAGCGTGACGTTTACCGCTGAAGATTTCCAGGATTACCAGGCGATTAACAAACCTTTGTGGGTCGATTACCAGAATGGTGCCATAAGCGCATTACAGTTACAGCACCAACGCTTCCAGGGGTGGTCGGAAAGATTATCAGTACCTGCGGGCGATCTTAACGCCGCATTTCTGAATGCGATGGCTGAAATTTGTGTGCCATTACCGGGGGCGGTGTCTTTGCTTAATGCCCTAAAAGATAAAGTAAAAATCGGTATTATTACCAATGGCTTTACTGCATTGCAGCAAATTCGTCTTGAGCGCACCGGCCTGCGTGACTATTTCGACCTGCTGGTGATTTCAGAGCAAGTTGGCGTCGCAAAACCCGATCGCAAAATCTTTGATTTTACGTTTGAGGAAATGGGCAACCCGCCGCGTGAGCGCGTTTTGATGGTGGGTGACACCGCAGAATCAGATATTCTGGGCGGCATAAACGCGGGAATTGCCACCTGCTGGCTGAACGCCCACGGAAGAAACTTGCCGGAAGGCATTACGCCGACCTGGGAAGTGACCTCACTCAGTGAACTGGAGCGATTGTTGTGTAATTGATGACGCCGATTGTTAAACCTGACCTGATGAGTAAAATAGCCACCAGGTAACGTTCATTTGCCGCTCAGCTACGCCTGTGCGGAATCCACAGAAGATTTCATTATGACTTTGTCTCCTTTTTTGCAAGAAGTGGGGAAACGCCGCACTTTTGCGATCATTTCTCACCCGGATGCCGGTAAAACGACCATCACTGAAAAAGTGCTGCTGTTCGGACAGGCGATTCAAACCGCAGGTACGGTGAAAGGCCGTGGCTCCAGCCAGCATGCTAAATCTGACTGGATGGAAATGGAAAAGCAGCGTGGTATCTCGATTACTACGTCCGTTATGCAATTCCCGTATCGCGACAGTCTGGTAAACCTGCTTGATACCCCTGGGCACGAAGACTTCTCCGAAGATACTTACCGTACTCTGACCGCTGTCGACTGCTGTTTGATGGTTATCGACGCCGCGAAAGGTGTAGAAGATCGTACTCGTAAGCTGATGGAAGTTACCCGTCTGCGCGATACGCCAATCCTCACCTTTATGAACAAACTCGACCGCGACATCCGCGACCCAATGGAAGTGATGGATGAAGTTGAACGTGAGCTGAAAATTGCTTGTTCACCTATCACCTGGCCTATCGGGTGCGGCAAGTTGTTTAAAGGTGTTTATCACCTTTATAAAGACGAAACTTATCTGTACCAGACCGGTAAAGGTCACACCATTCAGGAAGTGCGCATCGTTAAAGGGCTAGATAACCCTGAGCTTGACGCGGCTGTCGGTGAAGATCTTGCTTCGCAACTGCGTGATGAACTGGAACTGGTACAGGGTGCATCCCACGAGTTTGATCGTGAGTTGTTCCTGGAAGGCGAACTGACACCGGTCTTCTTCGGTACTGCATTGGGTAACTTCGGCGTTGACCATATGCTCGATGGTCTGGTTGAGTGGGCACCAGCACCAATGCCGCGTAAAACCGATACGCGTATCGTGGAAGCGGCGGAAGATAAGTTCACCGGTTTTGTGTTTAAGATTCAGGCCAACATGGACCCGAAACACCGCGACCGCGTGGCATTTATGCGTGTGGTTTCCGGCAAATACGAAAAAGGCATGAAGCTGCGCCAGGTTCGTACCGGTAAAGATGTGGTGATTTCTGATGCGCTGACCTTTATGGCTGGTGACCGTTCACACGTTGAAGAAGCCTATCCTGGCGACATCATCGGCTTGCACAACCACGGTACCATCCAGATTGGTGATACCTTCACTCAGGGCGAGATGATGAAGTTCACCGGTATTCCGAACTTCGCACCAGAACTGTTCCGTCGTATTCGTCTGCGTGACCCATTGAAGCAGAAGCAATTGCTCAAAGGTTTGGTCCAGCTTTCTGAAGAAGGCGCGGTGCAGGTGTTCCGTCCAATCGCCAACAATGATTTGATTGTAGGTGCGGTCGGTGTGCTGCAGTTTGATGTGGTTGTGGCGCGACTGAAGAGCGAATACAACGTTGAAGCGATTTACGAATCGGTCAACGTTTCGACGGCGCGTTGGGTTGAAAGCACCGACGTTAAGAAGTTTGAAGAATTCAAACGGAAAAACGAAATGCAGTTGGCTCTCGATGGCGGCGACAACCTCGCTTATATCGCCCCAACCATGGTCAACCTGAACCTGACGCAAGATCGTTACCCGGAAGTGACCTTCCGTAAAACTCGCGAGCACTAATCGTCTCTCAGGGCGCGACAGCCGTCGCGTCCTGCTACTTTTCCCATCTTATTAATCCCTTACGGAATGTTCTTAATTTCCCGTATTTCACCCCCTATTGCCCGTTTTTCCGCCACCCTCACCATGCAATTCTGTGATTGTTGTCTATATTTAACAAACCAGTGACAAATTGGTTGGACGAATCTGTCAGGTAAGCGAAGTTTTTTGGCGAGTTCGTTCACACTGATTTCGAATGGCGTTATTAAAAACTGAACGGAAAATTTTTAGGCGGCAGCATTCGCTTAATTTAAATGGAAAGCTGTTACGTTACGGCTTGTGCTCAAATTGTGAGCAAAACAATAGGAATTAATCGATGACGATGACTACAACTAAGATTTCTAAAACTCTGTTAGCTGTTGTTCTGGGTTCTGTGCTGGCAAGCGGTAGTGCGCTGGCAGAAGACACCATGCTGAACAAAACTGAATCTACAGCCAATACAGCAGGCGAAAAAATTGATAGTTCTGTAAAAGACGTCGGTAATTTCATGGATGACAGCGCTATCACGGCAAAAGTGAAAGCGGCCCTTGTCGATCACAAAGATATTAAAAGTACCGATATCTCAGTGAAAACTGACAAAAAAATCGTGACGTTAAGTGGATTCGTTGAAAGCCAGGCGCAGGCCGAGCAAGCCGTAAAAGTGGCTAAAGGTGTGGAAGGGGTTTCTTCCGTCAGCGACAAACTGCATGTACGTGACGGGGCTGATAAATCCGTCAGCGGTTATGCAGGCGATACCGCAACCACCAGCGAAATTAAAGCTAAGCTTTTAGCAGACGACATCGTGCCTTCGCGCAATGTGAAAGTTGAAACCACCGAGGGTGTCGTGCAGCTGTCGGGTACCGTTGAATCTAACGCACAGTCCGCGCGAGCTGAAAGCGTCGCAAA
Organism: Buttiauxella selenatireducens; assembly: GCF_031432975.1. Taxonomy (GTDB): domain Bacteria; phylum Pseudomonadota; class Gammaproteobacteria; order Enterobacterales; family Enterobacteriaceae; genus Buttiauxella; species Buttiauxella selenatireducens. Next base: position 638,436 of record NZ_CP133838.1, read on the forward strand.
AGCAGTTGATGGCGTTAAAAGCGTCAAAAACGACCTGAAAGTGAAGTAACCGAGCATACAGAAACTTTCTCCACAGGCTCTGCCTGTGGAGTAGGTCAGCAACATCGTTACTCAAATATCGCCAATGAGTGCGTATTTCGCACCCATCCAGAAGCGATTCGGGTTCACTATGGTTAAGGAGAGGCTTATGTTTCGTTGGGGCATTATTTTTCTGGTCATTGCGTTGATTGCAGCAGCACTGGGTTTTGGTACTCTCGCGGGTACTGCGGCAGGTGCAGCAAAAATTGTCTTCGTGGTAGGTATTATTCTGTTCCTGGTTAGCCTGTTTATGGGTCGAAAACGCCCATAGAATAATTTGGGTATATAATCATTTGAGACAGACCAGAGAGCCAGTCTATTTTCATTTAGACTGGCTCTCGCATATTTAAACTAAAGAAAAAATTAAGAACCAAGGAAAGCAGGGTGGGGCAACGAATACCCGTTACGCTCGGCAACATAGCGCCGCTTGCGTTAAAAGCGTTTCGTCCCGGAAAACTTGCCATTGTTTGTGAAGGTGGCGGGCAGCGTGGGATTTTTACAGCCGGTGTGCTGGACGAGTTTATGCGCGCTAATTTTAATCCGTTTGACCTTTTCTTAGGCACCTCTGCGGGTGCGCAAAACCTTTCCGCTTACGTTTGTCACCAGCCGGGTTATGCCAGAAGAGTGATCACCCGTTTTACCACTACCCGTGAATTTTTTGATCCATTGCGCTTTGTGCGCGGCGGGCATCTCATCGATCTCGACTGGCTCGTTGAAACCACATCGTCAAAAATTCCGCTCTCAATGTCGACGGCTGAAAAATTGTTTGAGACCGACAAAGCGTTTTATATGTGCGCCTGCCGTAGCGATGATTACACGCCAGGATATTTTTCGCCAAACAGCACAAGTTGGCTGAACATCCTCAAAGCCTCAAGCGCCATCCCTGGTTTTTACCGCAGCGGAGTAGAGATTGAAGGTATCGGTTACCAGGACGGTGGAATAAGCGATGCAATTCCGGTGAGAGAAGCCGTGCGTCTGGGGGCTGAAACGCTGGTGGTGATCCGCACTGTACCCTCGCAAATGTATTACACACCTGAATGGTTTAAACGTATGGAACGCTGGCTTGGTGACAGCAGCCTGCAACCTATGCTCAATCTGGTCAATCATCACGAAACCAGTTATCGAGAGATACAGAATTTCATTGAAAAGCCACCGGGCAAACTGCGCATTTTCGAGATTTATCCGCCGAAACCGCTGATGAGCATGGCGTTAGGAAGCCGAATACCTGCGCTGAATACGGACTATAAAACGGGCCGTTTATGCGGACGCTATTTCCTCGCGACCGTGGGCAAACTGCTGACGACGCAACCGCCGATAAAACGCCATCCTCCCCGCATTCTGGTGCCAGGTTCAGTTGTGGTTGCGCCTGAAGTGGTTGCTCATGAGCCATTATCCCAGGCGGTGATCGAAACCCCAGAGGCGAACGATTCCACCTTTAATAACGAAGGTACGGCGTGACAACGATTTTTTATGATACTCATTGTCACTTCGACTTCCCGCCGTTTAGCGGGAATGAAGCCATTAGTCTGTCGCTTGCCGCGCAGTCTGGAGTTGAAAAAATAATCGTTCCAGCGGTTGAAGCTGACCGTTTTGGCTTGGTTTTGGCGCTGGCTGCAAATTATCCGCCGCTGTACGCCGCGCTGGGTTTGCATCCGATAGCGATTCACAAACACCAGGAGGCGTCGCTGGCGCAGCTGGAACATCACCTGCAACAACGCCCGAAAAAGCTCGTGGCCATTGGCGAGATCGGTCTTGATCTCTATATGGATAATCCGCTTTTTGAGAAGCAAGAAGCGATGCTGGTTGCCCAGCTAAAACTGGCTAAACGTTATGATCTGCCGGTGATTCTCCATTCTCGCCGAACGCATGACAAACTTGCCGCCCATTTAAAACGCCACGACTTACCGCGAACCGGTGTGGTGCATGGTTTTTCGGGCAGCCTGCAACAGGCTGAACGCTTTGTGGCATTGGGTTACAAGATTGGTGTTGGAGGAACAATAACCTATCCGCGAGCGAGCAAAACGCGCGATGTGATGGCGCAATTACCGCTGGACGCCCTGGTGTTGGAAACTGATGCCCCCGACATGCCTCTCAATGGCTGGCAAGGGCAAGCAAATCGCCCGGAACGTATCGTTGAGGTTTTTCAGACTCTTTGCTCGCTACGCCCGGAACCTGCGGATGTTATCGCCAACACTTTCATTCATAACTGCAATGAATTGTTTAATTTGGAATAGTTAGCTGCTGAATGTGACGAGCCTCACTATCTGAGATAAACGCTTTCCTGAATTTGTAGAAATATGTGATTGCCATGGCACGTGCAGGCATCTCTACCGCTATAATCCCGCCCGCTGTTAGTTTTTTGCTCGTCATCATTTTTCAAACAATACACAGGGACTCTGTATGCAACTACTCATGGGATTGATCGGCATGATCGTTTTGCTGCTGATCGCGGTTTTACTTTCCAGTCATCGCAAAGCGATTAATCTGCGCACCGTACTGGGTGCCTGGCTTATCCAGGTCGGTATCGGGGCTCTCATCCTGTATGTTCCAGTCGGTCGTAAAGTTCTTTTGGCCATGTCTGAAGGGGTTGCTAACGTTATCGCTTACGGTAATGCGGGTATTTCCTTCCTGTTCGGTGGATTGGTTTCGGACAAAATGTTCGAAGTCTTTGGCGGCGGCGGCTTCGTTTTCGCTCTGCGCGTTCTGCCAATTATCGTCTTCTTCTCCTCCCTGATTGCTGTGCTTTACTACCTGGGCATCATGCAGTTAGTTATTCGACTCCTTGGCGGCGGCCTGCGTAAGATTCTGAAAACCTCTCGCACCGAATCCCTGTCTGCTACAGCAAACATCTTCGTTGGCCAGACTGAGGCTCCGCTGGTTGTTCGTCCTTATATCGCGACCATGACCCGCTCAGAGTTGTTCGCCGTCATGTGTGGTGGTTTAGCCTCTGTTGCTGGCTCCGTGTTAGCGGGTTACGCACAAATGGGCGTGCCGCTTGAATACCTGATTGCCGCATCCTTCATGGCGGCACCCGGCGGTTTACTGTTCGCTAAAATTATCCTGCCTGAAACAGAAACACCGAACGATGCCCCTGAACTGGAATCCCTGAAAAACGATCCCGATCGCCCAGCGAACGTGCTGGATGCTGCGGCATCAGGTGCGGCTTCTGGTATGCAATTGGCCCTGAACGTTGGCGCAATGTTGCTGGCATTTGTGGCATTGATTGCACTGCTTAACGGTATGCTTTCTGGCATCGGTGGCTGGTTCAACTATCCGCAACTCTCGATGGAACTGATTCTGGGCTGGGTGTTCTCACCGCTGGCATGGGTTATCGGCGTGCCGTGGAATGAAGCTAACATTGCGGGCTCCTTCATTGGTCAGAAACTGATCATCAACGAATTTGTGGCCTACCTGAACTTCGGGGAATACCTGAAAGACGACGCCACCGTTGCAGCAGCGGGCCTGCAAGTTCTGTCAGATCACACCAAAGCAATTATTTCCTTCGCACTGTGTGGGTTTGCTAACCTTTCTTCTATCGCTATCCTGATTGGTGGCCTTGGAAGCATGGCACCAAACCGCCGTCATGATATTGCCCAACTGGGTCTTAAGGCGGTAGCAGCAGGTACGTTATCTAACCTGATGAGTGCAACTATTGCCGGGGTGTTCCTGTCATTATAAAAAGGCGATGTTAAAATTTTAACATCCCTGTGAAATCAATGGCCGGCACTTTCGCCGGCCATTTTTTATTTCCGAATCGCATTTTTACTCTATCTAACGTTGTTAAATCACATATACTGTACAAAGCATGTAATTTCTCCTTTGGCTTTTGTGAAGCGAGACACAAAATTATCAACGCGGTGAATGTTATAATTATAACATTACCACCTGTGATGTGCGGTGAGACGGATCTCAACGTGATGGTGACCAGTGTTGCCTCTGCTCTTCAAGGAACCAAGTCCGCTCCAACGTGTTGAGTTTCGAAGCCAGAGACTTCTATATCTTTTGTTGGAGAGTGTTATGACCGATTTAACTGCAAGCAGTCTGCGTGCCCTGAAATTGATGGACCTGACTACCCTGAACGACGATGACACGAATGAAAAAGTGGTAGCACTTTGCCATCAGGCCAAAACAGCGGTAGGTAATACTGCGGCGATTTGTATCTATCCTCGTTTCATCCCTATTGCTCGTAAAACTCTGAACGCCCAAGGCACGCCTGATATCCGCATTGCTACCGTGACTAACTTCCCACACGGCAATGATGATATCGAAATTGCATTGGCAGAAACCCGTGCGGCTATCGCTTACGGTGCAGACGAAGTTGACGTGGTATTCCCGTACCGTGCGCTGATCGCAGGTAACGAGCAGGTTGGTTTTGAACTGGTGAAAGCCTGTAAAGAAGCGTGTGCTGCGGCGAACGTTTTGCTGAAAGTGATCATTGAAACTGGCGAGCTGAAAGAAGAAGCGCTTATTCGTAAAGCGTCTGAAATCTCTATCAAAGCGGGTGCTGATTTCATCAAAACTTCTACCGGTAAAGTACCTGTAAACGCAACGCCTGAAAGCGCACGCATCATGATGGAAGTAATCCGTGATATGGGCGTTGAGAAATCTGTTGGTTTCAAACCAGCGGGTGGCGTGCGTTCTGCTGAAGATGCGGCGCTGTTCCTGTCTATTGCTGATGAACTTTTTGGCGCTGACTGGGCTGATTCCCGTCACTACCGTTTTGGTGCATCCAGCCTGCTGGCGAGCCTGTTAAAAGCGTTAGGCCACGGTGACGGTAAAAGCGCCAGCGGCTACTAATTTACGCATCATACTTCACGTTGCAGGTGCGTTGGCTTTCCTCGCGCACCCCAGTCACTTACTTGAGTAAGCTCCTGGGGATTTGCTGCGTCGCCGCCTTCCTGCAACCTGAATTATTTCGCGTAACTTTAATTTTGCGGCGGTTCCCCGCCGCATTTCACCTGATGTACTCAGGGGGTTACCGTGTTTCTCGCTCAAGAAATTATTCGTAAAAAACGTGATGGTCATGCTCTAAGTGATGAAGAAATTCGTTTCTTTATCAATGGCATTCGGGATAACACTATCTCGGAAGGGCAGATTGCCGCGCTGGCAATGACCATTTTCTTCCACGACATGACTATGCCGGAACGCGTATCTCTGACCATGGCGATGCGAGATTCTGGAACCGTACTGGATTGGAAGAGCCTCAATCTCAATGGCCCAATTGTTGATAAGCACTCAACGGGCGGCGTGGGTGATGTGACCTCATTAATGCTTGGCCCAATGGTGGCGGCATGTGGCGGTTATGTGCCAATGATTTCTGGCCGTGGTTTAGGCCATACCGGCGGTACGCTTGATAAACTCGAAGCGATCCCTGGATTTGATATTTTCCCGGACGATAACCGTTTTCGCGACATCATCAAAAATGTCGGCGTGGCGATTATCGGCCAGACAAACTCGCTCGCACCAGCGGATAAACGTTTCTACGCCACGCGTGACATTACCGCGACCGTAGACTCCATCCCGCTGATTACCGCTTCTATTCTGGCGAAGAAACTGGCCGAAGGCCTGGATGCGCTGGTGATGGACGTGAAAGTCGGTAGTGGCGCCTTTATGCCGACTTATGAGCTTTCTGAATTACTCGCCGAGGCCATTGTTGGCGTGGCGAACGGTGCGGGTGTGAAAACCACCGCCTTGCTGACTGACATGAACCAGGTGCTGGCATCCAGCGCAGGTAACGCGGTTGAAGTTCGTGAAGCGGTGCAGTTCCTGACCGGCGAATACCGTAACCCTCGTCTGCATGAAGTCACCATGGCGCTGTGCGTGGAAATGTTACTTTCCGGCAATCTGGCGAAAGATGACGCCGAAGCGCGCGCCAAACTGCAAGCGGTACTGGATAACGGTAAAGCGGCAGAAGTATTCGGACGTATGGTCGCGGCGCAAAAAGGCCCGACAGATTTCGTCGAAAACTATGCGAAGTACCTGCCAACCGCGGTGCTGAGCAAAGCGGTTTATGCCGATAAACCCGGCTTCATCTCTGAAATGGACACCCGTGCATTAGGGATGGCAGTCGTGGCGATGGGCGGTGGCCGCCGTCAGGCTTCCGACTCTCTTGACTACAGCGTCGGTTTTACTGACATGGTGCGTCTGGGCGATAGCGTTGAGATTTCCCGTCCGCTGGCCGTTATTCACGCAGCAAGTGAAGACCAGTGGCAAGAAGCGGCCCGCGCTGTAAAAGCGGCAATCAAAGTTAACGGTACAGAGCCAGTCGAAACGCCAGTCGTGTATCGCCGTATTAGCTAAATGCTGGCATACTGATCTGATCACTTTTTGAAACGCCCCTGGGCGTTTCAGGCCCGAATACGCAGGAGAAATTATGAAACGTGCATTTATTATGGTGCTGGATTCTTTCGGTATCGGCGCAACTGAAGATGCTGACCGCTTTGGCGACGTAGGCTCTGATACCTTCGGCCATATCGCAGAAGCTTGCGCAAAAGGCGAAGCAGACAAGGGCCGTAAAGGGCCATTACATCTGCCAAACCTGACTCGCCTTGGGCTGGTGAAAGCCGCTGAAGGTTCTACCGGTAAAATCCCGGCAGGTATGGACGCTAACGCAGACGTTATCGGTGCATACGGCTGGGCGCATGAGCTTTCATCTGGTAAAGACACCCCGTCAGGCCACTGGGAAATCGCGGGTGTTCCTGTGCTGTTCGACTGGGGCTACTTCTCTGATACACAAAACAGCTTCCCACAAGAACTGCTGAATAAACTGGTTGAGCGCGCAAACCTGCCGGGCTACCTCGGTAACTGCCACTCTTCCGGTACTGTGATTCTGGATGAACTGGGTGAAGAGCATATGAAAACCGGGAAGCCGATTTTCTATACCTCCGCTGACTCTGTGTTCCAGATTGCTTGCCACGAAGAAACCTACGGCCTGGATAAACTTTACGAGCTGTGCGAAATCGCGCGTGAAGAGTTGACCGAAGGCGGCTACAACATTGGTCGTGTTATTGCTCGTCCGTTTATCGGCGACAAAGCGGGTAACTTCCAGCGCACCGGTAACCGTCATGATCTGGCCGTTGAACCACCTGCACCAACCGTGTTGAAAAAACTGGTTGATGAGAAGAATGGCCAGGTTGTTTCGGTTGGTAAAATTGCGGATATCTACGCTGAAGTCGGTATCACCAAAAAAGTGAAAGCGACGGGTCTGGATGCGTTGTTCGATGCCACCATCACAGAAATGAAAGAAGCGGGCGACGACACTATCGTATTCACCAACTTCGTTGATTTCGACTCCTCTTACGGCCACCGTCGTGATGTTGCAGGTTATGCCGCAGCGCTGGAACTGTTTGACCGCCGTTTGCCTGAGCTGATGGAATTGTTGAAAGAGGACGATATTCTGATCCTCACCGCTGACCACGGTTGTGACCCAACCTGGCAAGGGACTGACCATACTCGCGAACACATTCCGGTATTGGTTTATGGCCCGAAAGTGAAAGCCGGCTCCCTGGGCCACCGTGAAACATTCGCGGATATCGGCCAGACAGTTGCAAAACACTTTGGTGTTTCCGACATGGATTACGGCAAAAACATGCTCTGAAATCCATAGGATTTCGTTCTCTTTGAATAAGGATAATTTATGGCAACGCCACATATTAACGCAGAAATGGGTGATTTCGCTGACGTCGTACTGATGCCAGGGGATCCGCTGCGCGCTAAACATATCGCAGAAACTTTCCTCGAAGATGTTCGTGAAGTTAACAACGTGCGTGGCATGTTGGGTTTCACCGGGACTTACAAAGGCCGTAAAATCTCTGTAATGGGCCACGGTATGGGTATCCCATCCTGCTCCATTTACACCAAAGAGCTGATCACTGATTTTGGCGTGAAGAAAATCATCCGTGTGGGTTCTTGCGGCGCGGTACGCACCGACGTGAAACTGCGTGACGTGGTTATCGGCATGGGTGCTTGCACCGATTCCAAAGTGAACCGTCTGCGTTTCAAAGACCATGACTTCGCAGCGATTGCTGACTTCGACATGGTGCGTAACGCGGTTGATGCTGCTAAAGCGCTGGGCGTTGACGCTCGCGTAGGCAACATCTTCTCTGCTGATCTGTTCTATACGCCAGACCCGACTATGTTTGACGTCATGGAAAAGTACGGCATCCTGGGCGTGGAAATGGAAGCGGCGGGTATCTACGGCGTGGCAGCGGAATTTGGTGCTAAAGCACTGACCATCTGCACCGTGTCTGACCATATTCGTACTCACGAGCAGACGACTGCAGAAGAGCGCCAGACGACCTTTAACGACATGATCAAGATCGCTCTTGAATCTGTGTTACTGGGCGACAAAGAGTAATTTTCCCCCTCACCCTAACCCTCTCCCTGAGGGAGAGGGGACAGAACGGTGCGGTTTTCCCTCTCTCTCAAGGGAGAGGGGACAGAACGGTGCAGTTTTCCCCCTCTCTCAAGACAGAGGGGACATAACGGTGCGGTTTTCCCTCTCTCTCAAGACAGAGGGGACAGAACGGTGCGGTCTTCCCTCTCCCTCAAGGGAGAGGGAACAAAACGGTGCAGTTTTCTCTCTCTCTCAAGAGAAAGGGGACAAAACGGTGCGGTCTTCCCCCTCTCCCTGTGGGAGAGGGCGGGGGTGAGGGCATCAGATCACACTGATATTACCGTACTGCTTTCGCAATCCACTCTGACAATTCCCGCAACTCCGTTTCCTGCCCCGGGAAATCCACCAACAGCGCGTCGCACTCCTGTTGTAGCCTATCCGCGCGATACAAGCAGCCCTGCAAACGTGCCGCCAGCGCTTCAAGAGGGGCGGGATTCAGGCTGTCAGTGAATATTTGCGTGCGCGTGATATGCCCTTTCTCAACGTCGAAGTGCAATTCAACACCTCCCCAGGTAAAACGTTGATCAAGCAAATGACTAAATGCCGGAGCCTGACCGAAGTTCCATTCCCAACTGCTTTGGCGAGCAAAGGTTTCAGCAAAACCGGGGAGATCGGGCAGAGCGTCAGGAGAGATGTGTTCTGCCTCTACACGCTCACCGTAATAAGCGAAGAAAGCATCGCGCACGGCATCACAAATTTGTTCGTGGGTTAGGCCTGGCAACAGATCGCTGAGGTTTGCCACTCGTCCACGAACTGAAGTTATGCCTTTGGCCTGAAGCTTTTTCTCATCTGGATTGAGGTAGTTTGCCAGGCGGCTTAAATCAGCGTTAAGCAACAAAGTGCCATGATGGAAACCCCGATCCAGCGTTTCTTTATAGGCCGAGCCAGAGACCTTGCGTACCCCTTCAGCGGTAGCGACTTCCAGATCGTTGCGTCCGGAAGCCGTAGCGCGAATGCCGAGATGATTGAGCGCATTGACCACAATTGCGGTCGATACACTTTTGTCGTATTCCGGTTTTCCCGCCATAAAGGTGAAACAGGTATTGCCCAAGTCATGGAATACCGCGCCACCGCCGCTGCTGCGTCGCGCCAGCCGCACGTTATCCTCTTCCATGCGTCGGGTATTACACTCTTTCCACGGGTTTTGCGCCCGACCAATCACCACCGTATCCGCATTGCGCCATAAAAACAGTACGCGTTGAGTCGCGGGCATCTGGCGGAAAATGCACTCTTCTACCGCCAGGTTGAACCAGGGATCGTAAGAGTCCGAAATAAGTAGACGTAAAGTCGACATAGTAGAAGTCCTTTCTTAGAGCCTATCCCATTAGGCTCTTACTTAGGGTTTATTGGCGCTCTGTTCTTCCTCATCTTCTTTAACTTCGGTATTCGCCGTCAGAAGGAAGGGAGATTGTTGCCAGCGCGTGCGTTTGCCCTGCAAAAGAGTACGCGCCAGCACAATGCCAATTGCCAGCGACAGTAACATCATCAGGCGCAGAATATTCGTGGTGTTATCCACTTGCTTAGCTTCAGTAGGCAGCGTGTGGGTATCGAGCGTGATGCGCAGATAACCCACTGGCCCATCTTTATCTTCAATCGGCTGAACGATTTGATGATTAAAATAACTGCCTGCTTTTTTACCGTCCAGGGCGAGTCGGTCACGTACGCCGATCCCTTCCCCTGCGCGTAGAATTAGGCTGCCGCCATTGTCGTAAACTCCTGCGTCCAGAATGCGGCTGTCCTGAGTCAACAAATTCAGCACCGTCGAGATCTTTTTCTCATCGGGGTTTTCAGATTTCATCAGCGGAATAAGGTTATAGCTCACCTGGCGCGCCAGTGTTCTTGCCAGCTCTTCAAGCTGTACGTTTCGGGCTTGCTGATGCCCCTGGCTAAACCACGATGCGCCCTGCATCAGCGCGACTAAAAGTGCGAGGCAGATAAGCACAATCACTGCACGATGCAGTCTAAATTTCATTTTTGCCCGAGCCATAATGCACCTTAGAAAAATTGCCGGTTTTACTGCGCAGTTTAATGTTGCCAGAAGCCGCACAGACAAGGTAGCCTCATGCGTTGTTTTGTTCTCAATACCCTTCAGCATTCGAATTACCTGGGCCGCGGCTATGCTCTCTTGCCGACTGCCGGAAATGCGAATCCTGAATGGTATTTAAAATTTTTCAGGAGCTGTGATGCCAAATAGTCTGACCTGGTGCGACTTACCGACCGACGTATCTCTCTGGCCTGGTTTGCCGCTATCGTTAAGTGGCGATGAAGTTATGCCGCTCGATTACCGTGCTGGCCGCAGTGGCTGGCTGCTGTATGGTCGGAATCTGGATAAAGAGTGCCTGAATCGCTACCAACGTAAGCTGGGCGCAGCGATGGTTATCGTTACTGCGTGGTGCGTTGAAGACTATCAGGTTATTCGTCTGGCGGGTTCATTAACGCCGCGCGCAACTAAACTTGCGCATGACGCCGGATTGGATGTTGCCCCGTTGGGCAAAATTCCACATTTGCGCACGCCTGGCCTGCTGGTCATGGATATGGACTCCACCGCCATCCAAATCGAATGCATTGATGAAATCGCAAAACTTGCGGGCACCGGCGAAATGGTGGCTGAAGTCACCGAACGTGCGATGCGTGGCGAGTTGGACTTTGCTGCGAGTTTGAAACAACGCGTAGGAACGCTAAAAGGCGCGGATGCGACTATTCTGCGCGAAGTTCGTGATGCGTTGCCGTTGATGCCGGGGCTGACGTCGCTGGTGTTGAAACTCGAATCATTAGGCTGGAAAGTCGCGATTGCTTCCGGTGGTTTCACCTTCTTCGCCGAATATTTGCGTGACAAGCTGCATCTGGATGCAGTCGTCGCCAATGAACTGGAAATTTGCGATGGCAAGTTGACGGGCGAAGTCACGGGGCAAATTGTTGATGCGCAATTCAAAGCCGAAACGCTCATGCGTCTGGCGGATAAATATGAAATCCCTGTCGCGCAAACCGTCGCTATTGGCGATGGGGCGAATGACTTACCGATGATCAAATCGGCTGGCCTGGGAATTGCTTTCCACGCTAAACCTAAAGTGAATGAGAAAACCGAAGTCACCATTCGTCATGCTGATTTGATGGGCGTATTCTGCATTCTCTCAGGTAGCCTTATCCAGGAAGAACGCTAATGGCGAAAGCCCCAAAACGTGCATTTGTCTGCAATGAGTGCGGTGCAGATTATCCTCGCTGGCAGGGACAATGCAGTGCCTGTCATGCATGGAACACCATCACAGAGGTGCGAATTGCTGCCTCTCCGACGGTTGCGCGTAACGAGCGTTTGTCAGGATATGCCGGCAGTGCGGGCGTCAGTAAAGTACAAAAACTTTCTGAGATAAGCCTCGAAGAACTGCCGCGTTTTTCTACCGGTTTTAAAGAGTTTGACCGTGTGTTAGGTGGCGGTGTGGTGCCGGGGAGCGCCATTTTGATTGGTGGTAACCCTGGTGCCGGTAAATCTACGCTACTGCTGCAAACCCTGTGCAAACTCAGCGAACAGATGAAAACGTTGTATGTCACAGGCGAAGAGTCGCTGCAACAAGTAGCGATGCGTGCTCATCGTCTGGGGCTGCCAACCAATAACCTGAATATGCTTTCGGAAACCGGGATCGAGCAAATCTGCATGATTGCCGAAGAAGAAGCGCCAAAACTGATGGTTATCGACTCCATCCAGGTCATGCATATGGCCGATGTCCAGTCGTCGCCGGGCAGCGTGGCACAGGTGCGTGAGTCTGCCGCCTACCTGACGCGCTTTGCCAAAACACGTGGTGTGGCGATTATCATGGTCGGTCACGTGACCAAAGATGGTTCGCTTGCCGGACCGAAAGTGCTCGAACACTGTATTGACTGTTCGGTGATGCTCGATGGTGACGCCGACTCCCGTTTTCGTACCCTTCGCAGCCATAAAAACCGCTTCGGTGCTGTGAATGAGTTGGGTGTGTTTGCCATGACGGAGCAAGGGTTACGCGAAGTCAGCAATCCTTCCGCCATCTTCCTGAGCCGCGGTGATGAAGTGACTCCCGGTAGCTCAGTGATGGTGGTGTGGGAAGGTACGCGCCCATTGTTGGTAGAGATTCAGGCGCTGGTGGATCAATCCATGATGTCCAATCCGCGTCGTGTCGCCGTGGGTCTTGAACAAAACCGCCTGGCTATTCTGCTGGCCGTGTTGCACCGCCACGGTGGTCTGCAAATGGCCGACCAGGATGTGTTTGTGAATGTGGTAGGCGGTGTGAAAGTCACTGAAACCAGTGCTGACTTGGCCCTGTTACTGGCGATGGTTTCCAGTCTACGCAACCGTGCATTGCCACAAGATTTAGTGGTGTTTGGTGAAGTCGGGTTGGCTGGGGAAATTCGCCCAGTACCAAGCGGCCAGGAACGCATCTCTGAAGCGGCAAAACACGGCTTTAAACGCGCCATCGTGCCACAGGCAAATGTGCCGAAAAAATTACCGGAAGGGATGCAGGTATTCGGTGTGAAAAAACTCGCGGATGCGCTGTCGGTGTTTGACGACTTATAATTGAATGATTTCCGGCATAACGCCGTATTTTTTGCAGGAGGCAGCATGTCGTCTTTCGAGTACCTGAAGACCGCGATTCGTCAGCAAAGCGTTACGCTGCAACAGGTGGCAGAATCCTGCGGCATGACCAAGGGCTATCTTAGCCAGTTACTGAACGCCAAAATTAAAAGTCCAAGCGCGCAGAAACTGGAAGCATTACATCGTTTCCTCGGGCTGGAATTTCCACGGCGTGAGAAAAAAGTCGGCGTCGTGTTCGGCAAGTTTTATCCGCTGCATACCGGCCATATCTATTTGATTCAGCGGGCAGCAAGCCAGGTGGACGAACTCCATATCATCATGGGCTACGACGAAACCCGTGATCGTTTGTTGTTTGAAGACAGCGCGATGTCCCAGCAACCGACAACCGGTGACCGCCTGCGGTGGCTGCTACAGACCTTTAAGTATCAAAAAAATATCCGCATTCATTCGTTTAACGAAGAAGGGATGGAGCCTTATCCGCATGGCTGGGATGTCTGGAGCCGCGGGATCAAAGCTTTTATGGAAAGCAAAGGTATCAATCCCGACTGTATCTACACCTCCGAAGAAAGTGATGCGCCGCGATTTATCGAACAGCTCGGCATTGAAACGGTGCTGATTGATCCGAAACGGACGTTCATGAATATCAGCGGTGGGCAGATTCGTGAAAACCCTTTCCGCTACTGGGAATACATTCCAACGGAAGTAAAACCGTTCTTTGTCAGAACTGTCGCTATTTTGGGAGGGGAATCGAGCGGTAAGTCGTGGATGGTGAATAAGCTCGCCAATATTTTTAATACCACCAGTGCCTGGGAATATGGTCGTGATTACGTTTTCTCGCACCTTGGCGGTGACGAGATGGCGCTGCAATATTCCGACTATGACAAGATTGCCATTGGCCATGCTCAGTACGTTGATTTTGCAGTTAAATACGCCAATAAAGTCGCGTTTATCGATACCGACTTTGTTACCACACAGGCGTTTTGCAAAAAGTATGAGGGGCGTGAACACCCGTTTGTGCAGGCGCTGATTGACGAATACCGTTTTGATTTGGTGATTCTGCTGGAAAATAATACGCCGTGGGTGGCTGATGGTTTACGCAGTCTTGGTAGCGATACGGACCGAAAATCCTTCCAGAATCTGTTGGTGTCAATGCTAAATGAAAACAATATCAGCTATGTGCACGTGGAAGAGTCTGATTACGATTCTCGTTTCTTACGCTGTGTTGAGCTGGTGAAGAATATGATCGGCGAGCGGGGAGCGTAAAATCACCCTCACCCCGGCCCTCTCCCTTTGGGAGAGGGAGAAGAACTAGCAATTCCCTCTCCGGGGGGGTGGGAAAAAACCGGCTAGTCCCCTCTCCTGGGGGAGAGGGTTAGGGTGAGGGCGTTACAACAATTACTTGGTCACGCGTTTGTACTTAATACGCTTAGGCTCCAGCGCATCCGCACCCAGGGTGCGTTTCTTGTACTCTTCGTACTCGGTAAAGTTGCCTTCAAAGAATTCAATTTTACCTTCATCCTGGTAATCCAGAATGTGCGTCGCTATACGGTCAAGGAACCAACGGTCGTGCGAGATAACCATTGCACAGCCTGGGAATTCCAACAGGGCGTTTTCTAACGCGCGCAGGGTTTCGATATCCAGGTCGTTGGTTGGTTCATCGAGCAACAGCACGTTGCCGCCAACTTGCAGCAGCTTCGCCAGATGCAGACGGCCACGCTCACCACCAGACAGCTCACCCACACGTTTACCCTGGTCAACACCTTTAAAGTTAAAGCGACCAACGTAAGCGCGGCTTGGCATTTCGGTGTTACCGATACGCATGATGTCCTGGCCGCCGGAAACTTCTTCCCACACGGTTTTGCTGCTATCCATCGCATCACGGAACTGATCGACGGAAGCCAGTTTAACGGTTTCACCCAGCTCAATGCTGCCGCTGTCAGGCTGTTCCTGACCAGACATCATACGGAACAGCGTTGATTTACCCGCGCCGTTCGGGCCGATGATGCCAACAATCGCACCTTTCGGTACAGAGAAGGACAAATCGTCAATCAGCAGGCGATCGCCGTAGGATTTACGCAGGTTGGTCACTTCAACGACTTTATCGCCCAGACGTGCACCTGGTGGAATAAACAGTTCGTTGGTTTCGTTACGTTTTTGGTACTCGGTGTTGTTCAGTTCTTCAAAGCGAGCCAGACGCGCCTTGCCTTTAGACTGACGGCCTTTAGCACCTTGACGTACCCACTCCAGTTCTTTCTCAATGGATTTACGGCGAGCCGCTTCCGTTGAAGCTTCCTGAGCCAGACGTGCGTCTTTTTGCTCAAGCCAGGAGGAGTAGTTACCTTCCCACGGAATACCTTCGCCGCGGTCAAGTTCCAGAATCCAGCCTGCAACGTTATCAAGGAAGTAACGGTCGTGGGTAATCGCCACAACGGTCCCTTCGAAGTCGTGCAGGAAGCGCTCAAGCCACGCCACGGATTCTGCATCCAGGTGGTTCGTTGGTTCGTCGAGCAGCAGCATGTCTGGTTTTTCGAGCAGCAGGCGGCACAGTGCTACGCGGCGGCGTTCACCACCGGACAGGTTAGCGATTTTCGCATCCCAATCTGGCAGACGCAGTGCGTCAGCGGCACGTTCGAGCTGAACGTTAAGGTTATGGCCGTCATGCGCCTGAATGATTTCTTCAAACTTGCCTTGTTGTGCGGCTAGCTTATCGAAGTCAGCGTCTGGTTCAGCGTACTTCGCGTACACTTCATCCAGACCTTTAAGCGCGTTGACCACTTCGGATACCGCTTCTTCAACCGATTCGCGAACCGTGTGCTCAAGATTAAGCTTGGGTTCCTGCTCCAGATAGCCGATTTTCAGGCCTGGTTGTGGACGGGCTTCGCCTTCGATGTCGGTATCAATGCCGGCCATAATGCGCAGCAGCGTGGATTTACCGGCACCGTTCAGACCCAGTACGCCAATCTTGGCGCCAGGGAAGAAACTGAGCGAGATATTTTTCAGAATATGACGTTTCGGCGGAACAACTTTGCCGACACGATGCATGGTATAAACGAATTGAGCCACAGTGCGACTTCGCCTCTTTTTCGTGATTTAAAGGGGTAGCGTATCAGTGGCGAAGTGTAGCCGTTTTCAGCAGGTAATCCCAGCAGGGGAAGTGGGATGTGTTACCCGAAACGGCCTTAACGCTTTTATAGACAAAATAACGCCCTCTGGCGTGGCGAAAGTGCAATACCAGGGTTAGCATGAAGTAATTAATGGCGGCATGATGCTGCCGGTGAACATGTGAGGAGAACTTGTGGGGAAAGCCAAACAAGTCGTGGGACAATTGCTGGTGGCAGTTGTAGGCCTTGCGGCATTAACTCATGCAGTTCGTGCGGATTCGCTCGATGAGCAACGCAGCCGATATGCACAAATCAAACAAGCGTGGGATAACAAGCAAATGGATGTGGTGGCGCGAATAATGCCCACCTTGCAAGATTATCCGCTGTATCCCTATCTCGAATATCGCCAAATCACTGATGACTTAATGAATGAGCCAACGCTCGTCGTCAGTCGCTTTATTGAAGCGAATCCAACGCTGCCGCCAGCCCGCACGCTGAAATCACGTTTTGTGAATGAACTGGCGCGCCGTGAAGACTGGCGTGGGCTGCTGGCATTTAGCCCGGAACAACCGGGTACCACTGAAGCTAAGTGCAACTATTACTACGCGAAATGGAATACTGGCCAGGCGGATGCCGCATGGGCTGGAGCGAAAGATCTGTGGTTAACCGGGAAAAACCAACCTTCGAGCTGCGATCGTCTGTTCTCAGCATGGCGCTCGTCAGGAACACAAGATCCGTTGGCTTATCTCGAACGTATTCGTCTGGCGATGAAAGAAGGCAATACTTCACTGGTGACGAATCTCGCAAGCCAAATGCCGGCGAACTATCAGACTATGTCTACTGCGCTAATCAGTCTGCAAAATGATCCGAATACCGTGCTGTCGTTTGCCCGTACCGTTGAAGCAACAGACTTTACGCGCCAGGCTGCGGCGGTGGCGTTTACGCGTGTCGCACGAGATGATGTAGAAAATGCGCGCATGATGATCCCGTCACTCGTTCAGGCGCAGCAACTCAATGATGCTCAGGCGCAGGAGCTTAGAGACACCGTTGCCTGGCGTTTAATGGGTAATGATGTCACGACAGATCAGGCTATCTGGCGCGACGACGCTATCATGCGTTCGGAGTCGACAAGTTTAGTGGAACGGCGTGTGCGTATGGCATTGGGAAATGGCGATCGTACCGGCCTGAATACCTGGCTTGCACGTTTACCCATGGAGGCCAAAGAAAAGGACGAATGGCGTTACTGGCAGGCGGATTTGTTGCTTGAGCGCGGCCGTGATACCGAAGCAAAAGAGATCCTCCATGCACTGATGCAGCAACGCGGATTCTATCCGATGGTGGCCGCTCAGCGTTTAGGGGAAGAGTATCCGTTGCGTGTCGACAAAGCGGTTGCTGTAAATCCGGCACTGGTGCAGGGGCCAGAAATGGCACGGGTACGCGAGCTGATGTACTGGAATCTGGATAACACGGCACGTAGCGAATGGGCGAATTTGATCACGAGCCGCAGCAAACCAGAGCAGGAAGGGCTAGCGCGTTACGCATTCGATCAAAACTGGTGGGATCTCAGCGTGCAGGCGACGATCGCCGGAAAACTTTGGGATCATCTGGAAGAACGCTTCCCGCTGGCTTACAAAGATATTTTCTCCCGATACTTGAGCGGCAAAGATATCTCCCAAAGCTATGCCATGGCGATTGCTCGTCAGGAAAGCGCCTGGAACCCGAAAGTGAAATCGCCAGTAGGTGCCAGCGGGTTAATGCAAATCATGCCGGGAACCGCCACGCATACCGTGAAGATGTTTAATATTCCGGGTTATACCAGCACTAACCAACTGTTAGATCCGGAAACCAATATCAACATTGGCACCAGCTACTTGCAGTACGTTTCTCAGCAATTTGAAAATAATCGAATTTTCTCATCTGCTGCCTATAACGCAGGGCCTGGGCGCGTCAGAACCTGGCTTGGTAACAGTGCCGGGCGCATAGATGCGGTTGCGTTTGTGGAAAGTATTCCGTTCTCAGAAACGCGCGGATATGTGAAAAACGTACTGGCTTATGATGCGTATTATAAATACTTCATGGGTAAACCAGCACCATTGCTGACGGATGCTGAGTGGCAACGTAAGTATTGATTTTGGGGTGTCCATGTTATGCTATCGTACTAGTCAATTAGTATAAAGTAGGGTGGCATAACATGACTCAGCACTCTCAATACTCGGCAGAGCACGCCGAGCAAAGCAACCAGGAGTGGCTCCGCTTTGTGGAGTTGCTACAGCAATCGTTCGATAAGCAGCTGCATATGCCGTTGTTAATGTTATTGCTGACGCCAGACGAACGCACCGCCCTGGGGACTCGTGTCCGAATAGTTGAAGAGTTACTGCGTGGTGAAATGAGCCAACGGGAACTTAAAAATGAATTGGGCGCGGGGATTGCGACCATCACTCGCGGGTCAAATAGCCTGAAATCTGCTCCGCCAGCGTTACGTGCATGGCTGGAGCAAGAGCTGTTGAGCGCTAAAAGCTAAGCAGTATAAACCTCGTTATGGAATGGGCTTAGCGCCAAAATAATCGCCTGGTGGTAAACGCTGCTGCGAGTCAACTTCCCGGCGGTAAATACCCCAATCGCACCTTCTTTACGACCAATTTCATCAATACCGGTATAGGCCGACATCACTGGCCCTAAAGCTTCTCCGGCACGTACTTTTTCAAGAATGACAGCGGGGAGCGGGAGAGTGGCCGATCGCGCTTCACCACGCTGGCTCTGGTTTTCAATGACTACCCAGCTAAATGTACTGTCATCATCAATTCCGGCTTCCACTGCGACCCAAAAATCAGCTTCAGGACGAACCTGACGGGCATTCATCACCCGGCATCGTGCGCCAGTTCGCGTTTCATGGTTTCCAAAGGGCTGTTCTGGCACACCACTATCGACGTCGACAGGTTCAATATGGCAGCATCCCTCACCATAGATGTCGTCGAATGCCTGGCGAATTGCCTGAATTTTAGCTGGATTGGTTGTCGAGCAGACGACATAGTACATAATCAGTGAAACTCTCAAGAAATTGTTGCCGCAGTATAACGGAAAAAACGCATGTTACAGGTATACCTTGTTCGCCACGGCGAAACGCAGTGGAATGCGCAACGTCGCATTCAGGGCCAGTCAGACAGTGCGCTGACTGAAAAAGGGGAACGTCAGGCCGAGCAGGTGGCCGAGCGAGCCAAAACGTTAGGTATTACGCACGTGATTTCCAGTGACTTGGGGCGCACCCGCCACACCGCTGAGATCATCGCTCAGGCATGTGGCGTAGACGTTACGCTGGATGCGCGTTTACGTGAGCTGGATATGGGCGTGTTAGAACGTCGCAATATCGACACACTAAGCGAAGAAGAAGAGGGCTGGCGTCGTCAACTGGTGAACGGTACTGCCGATGGGCGTATCCCTGAAGGCGAAAGCATGCTTGAAATGAGTGAGCGTATGCACGCGGCTCTGAATGCTTGCCTGGATTTACCATTTGGAAGCCGCCCATTACTGGTTAGCCATGGTATGGCGCTAGGCTGCCTGATGAGTACGATTCTGGGATTACCGGCCTGGGCTGAACGTCGTTTACGTTTAAGAAACTGTTCGATTTCCCGCGTGGATCACCAGCAAAGCCTGTGGTTAGCTTCTGGCTGGGTGGTTGAAACGGCAGGGGACATCTCGCATCTCGACGCCCCTGCAATGGATGAATTACAGCGTTAACGGCGTACTGGAATCAGATACTCGCAACGGATCTGCATTGGTCGGTCTTGAACACGCGCTTCTTCTTGCGGGAAGAAGCGTTCAATGTCCTGGCCTTTACGACGGGTCAGATTAAGCGATGGCATGCAGGTGCCGTAAATTGTCAGGATGAACTCCTGCAAGCCCGTGCCTGGCCCTTCGTAGTCGAACTGAACGTAATCCCCGCCTTCCAACCTGACCGGATGAGAGTCTGGTAAGAATCCATTCGCCATTTCTGGTGTCAGTGCAGTGGTATAGAAGACTTCTTGTTCGTCATCTTTCTCAATGCTTGGGCGTGGTTCATGCAAACCGTACAGCACCCGTGGCAACGTCGGCGCATTGCCGAGGAATTGTGTCCAGAACTGGATACGCATTTCATTACGGAAATCAGAGATTTGCTCAAGCGTACAGCTGTAACTTTGTGTGACACCCACCAAATGAGTTTCTGGCAGCGTGACAAATTGCGCTCGTGGCAACGTATATGCGTCTAAACGTAGCGGCGGACGCATGCCAAACGAGCTCCAGTCCGGGGAGCGGCGATACAATGCAGGCGTTTGAGCAAACTGCTTTTTGAAGGCACGAGTAAAGGTTTGCTGTGAGTCAAAACGATACTGCAAAGCTATATCAAGAATAGGTCGTGCAGTCAGGCGCAGCGCCACAGCAGATTTTGAAAGCCGGCGAGCACGGATGTATGCGCCAATGGCGTGACCGGTTACCTCTTTAAACATCCGTTGTAGATGCCACTTGGAATAACCTGCTTTCGCCGCCACATTATCCAGTGACAGAGGTTGATCCAAATGACCTTCTAGCCAGGTTAATAGATCGCGAATGATCCCTGCCTGATCCATATAATATCCTCATCCTGACACGGTGAGTGCCGTTAATGCCGGCGATGATAGCACTTTTTGTTGTTTTGACATTCAGAGTTTTTTTTAACAAGACGTGCCAAAATCAGTAACTCATTCCGGTAATTTTATTAATAACGTGATATTAAACGATTTTTTAATACGAAGAGTTAATAGTCTCTAAAGGTAATCTTAACCAATGGTAACAATATGAAATATAAAGTTTTAGCTGTTCTGGGTTCACTGCTGCTTATCTCGCTGGGTGCGAGAGCTGAACAAATCGGTTCAGTGGATACCGTTTTTAAGATGATTGGCCCAGACCATAAAATTATTGTCGAAGCGTTTGATGATCCCGATGTACAGAACGTAACGTGCTATGTCAGTCGCGCTAAAACCGGTGGCATTAAAGGCGGGTTGGGTCTTGCGGAAGACACTTCTGATGCTGCTATTTCCTGCCAGCAAGTTGGGCCGGTGGAATTAAGTGAGAAGATCAAATCAGGGAAAGCACAGGGAGATGTCGTGTTCCAGAAACGGACTTCTCTGGTTTTCAAGAAGCTACAAGTGGTGCGTTTTTATGATGCGAAGCGTAACACGCTGGCCTATCTGGCTTATTCGGACAAAGTAGTCGAAGGTTCGCCAAAAAATGCGGTAAGCGCCGTGCCGATTATGCCGTGGAAATAGCAGGGAGCGCGCGATGAGCCAGGCCACTATCTGGTTAGTTGAAGATGAAACCAGTATTGCTGATACGTTGATCTATATGTTGCAGCAGGAAGGATTCTCTGTACGTGCCTTCGATCGCGGCTTGCCTGTGTTGGATGCCGTACGTGAAGAACGTCCAGATCTGGCTATTCTGGATGTTGGCTTGCCTGATATTAATGGCTTCGAGCTTTGTCGTCGTTTACTCGCTGATTATCCAGAATTACCGTTGCTGTTTCTTACTGCGCGCAGTGAAGAGGTCGATAGGTTGATTGGCCTGGAGATCGGCGCAGATGATTACATTGCGAAGCCGTTTTCACCTCGTGAAGTGTGTGCCAGGGTACGAACCGTGCTGCGTCGTTTGCAAAAACAACGGCAAGGCCTGGCGGGAAGTGTTCAGCGGATTGGGTTGTTTGAATTCAATGAAATGGCGGCGCAAATATCCTGGTGCCAACAGCCACTGCTGCTCACGCGTTATGAGTATTTGTTAATGAAGACTTTTTTGCAGTGGCCTGGACGCGTCTTTTCCCGCCAACAGCTGATGGATTTGGTGTGGAGTTCAGCCGAGGAAAGTTTTGATCGAACGGTGGATACGCACATCAAAACGTTGCGCGCCAAACTGCGTGCGATCAACCCCGATCTGTCGCCGATCAATACGCACCGTGGCTTAGGTTACAGCCTTGGAGCGAATTAATGCGCATTGGAATGCGTCTGTTGCTGGGTTATTTTTTGATAGTGGCCATTGCAGCCTGGTTTGTTCTATCCATCTTTTTGCAAGAGGTGAAACCCGGCGTCCGGCGCGCAACGGAAGGCACGTTAATTGATACCGCTACGTTACTCGCCGAATTTGCTAAAGCCGACATGTTGGCGGGAAATGCTCATAATGGCCAACTCGCACAGGCGTTTTCACGACTCAATCAGCATAATTTCCGGGCCAACATCAGTGGCATTACCAAGTCTAAAAATGAATACCATGTCTATCTGACGGATGCTAAAGGCATCGTTTTGTTTGATTCCAGTGGCAACGCGACAGGCCAGGATTATTCACGCTGGAACGATGTGTGGCTCACGCTTCAAGGGAAATACGGCGCACGCAGTACGCCAATTAACGCCAACAATCCTGAAAGCACAGTGATGTATGTGGCAGCACCTGTCCGCGACGGGCAAAACATTATCGGTGTGCTGAGCGTGGGTAAACCCAACAGTGCAATGGAACCGGTAATACGCCGTAGCGAACGGCGTATTTTGTGGGCAGGCGTCGCGCTGCTGGGTATCGCTTTGCTGATTGGTTTTGGGTTTGTGCTGTGGATTAACCGATCTATCGGCAAACTGGTTCGCTATGCCGACTCGGTCACAACGGAGCACCCTTTACCTCTGCCTAAACCTGCCAGTAGCGAATTACGTAGACTGGCATTGGCCCTGGAAAGTATGCGAGTGAAGCTTGAAGGGAAGAACGGCATCGAGCAGTACGTTCATGCTTTGACCCACGAACTGAAAAGCCCTATGGCCGCTATTCGGGGGGCGGCAGAGATTTTACGTGAAGGTCCCCCGCCTGCTGTGGTGGAGAAGTTTTCGGCAAACATTCTTCAGCAAAATCTACGTATGCAGCAATTGGTCGATAATTTATTGCGCCAGGCTAAGTTAGAAAGCCGAATCGAAATCACGACTCAAACAATCAATCTGCCTGCACTGTTTTCCACGTTATGCGATAGCCGTGAAGTGGTTGCTCGCGGTAAACAGATTGCGTTAAGCATTGATGAAAATATCCCAACCGGCGTATCCGTTGAAGGCGATGCGGCCTTACTTGAGCAATCGATTGGGAACTTGCTGGATAACGCACTCGATTTTACCCCTCCAGGCGGTGAGATTGTGTTGAGTGTTGAGCAACGCATTGGGCAGACCACTATTCTTGTTTCAGATACTGGAAGTGGGATCCCGGACTACGCGCAAGGCCGTTTATTCGAGCGCTTTTACTCATTACCGCGCAGTAATGGGCAGAAAAGTAGTGGTTTAGGGTTAGCGTTTGTTCAGGAGGTTGCTCGTTTGCATCGCGGGACCATTATTCTGGAAAATCGCCCCGAGGGAGGCGCGCAAGCCAGGTTGGTCTTACCAGGAAAATAATTTTACCTCTTCACCGTCCCTTCACACAACTTCATTGAGCCCCCACATTCGCTCGCTATCCTCGCCACATCAAAAATGGAGGGGATTATGTTGAAATCTGCGTTGTTCTGGAAAGTGATGACCCTGTTGGGATGTATGGTTGTGTTGTTGATTCCGTTAAGCATGCTGAGTTCGCTTATTAATGAACGCAGCAATTATCGGGATGATGTTGAGCAGTCGCTGGCCCAGAGTACCAGCGGGTCGCAAACCGTGACTGGCCCACTGATTGCAATTCCTGTGACGGAGCTGACGACGGTCATAGAAGATAATAAAGAGATCAAAAAAGAGAGCAGATTCATTCGTTACTATCTGCCGGAGAACCTCAGCGTTGTGGGAAAGCAGGCCGTTGAACCGCGCCATATTGGTATTTATGAAGGGCAGATTTGGCGTACAGATTTAACGCTGAATGCCAGTTTCAATCGTCAACAACTGAAAGGTGATGATGGTGTAGAGACTCGTTTAGGGACTCCTTATGTGGTGCTGGCCATTGGAGACTCACGTGGTATTGGCAAGGTGGGTGAACTGAACATTAACGGCCAGTCTTACCCTATCGAACCTGGAAGTAACTTACCCGGTGTTGAACAGGGGCTGCATGCGAAAATCCCTCTGGAACTGCTTCAGAGCGACAAACTCACGTTACGTTTCACGCTGGATTTAATGGGGACAAAACAGCTTGCCCTGGTGCCGCTTGGGCGCAACAGCCAGTTCAGCCTGACCAGCAACTGGCCGCATCCTAATTTCATTGGCGATTTCCTACCACGGCAGCGTACCGTTTCTGAAAGCGGTTTTACTGCAAACTGGCAGAGCACATGGTTTGCCAATAACCTCAATACCAGTTTTGATGATGCCCGTTTAATTGATGTTAGCCGACTGCCGACTTTCAGCGTCACGGTGGCAAATCCCGTTGACCAGTACCAATTGACGGACCGTGCGGTGAAATACGCTATTCTGTTGATTGGTTTGACGTTTATGAGCTTCTTCCTGATGGAAACTCTGACCGGTTTGCGCGTTCACCCAATGCAGTATTTACTGGTCGGGCTGTCGCTGGTGATGTTTTATCTGGTACTGCTCGCGGTTTCGGAACATACAGGATTTAACGGTGCATGGTTACTGGCGAGTTTGGTCTGCGCGGGGATTAACGGTTTTTATCTTAAAGCGGTTCTGAATAGCTGGAAAGCAAGCATGATGTTCACTCTGGGGTTGCTGATACTTGATGCGGTGCTCTGGCAACTCCTCCAGTCTGAAGACAGCGCTTTGCTGCTTGGCACGGGAGTCCTTTTCGCTTCGTTGTCAGCCATTATGCTGCTAACGAGAAATATTGATTGGTATCGCATGGGGAGCAAAGTGCAGACTCAGACCGTCGATGACAGGCAGGAGGATCCCGAGCGTTTCAGGCTGTGGAAGTGACAGCTTTATAGATATAAAAAGAAAAGGGCGGATGTTATCCGCCCTTTCAAATCATGTTTGATTACAGGTTTATTCCTGTAAATCGCCACAGAAGCGATAACCTTCGCCGTGGATGGTAGCGATGATTTCAGGTGTATCTGGGGTCGACTCGAAGTGCTTACGAATACGACGAATTGTGACGTCAACGGTACGGTCGTGCGGTTTCAACTCACGGCCTGTCATCTTTTTCAGCAACTCAGCACGCGACTGAATCTTCCCAGGGTTTTCACAGAAGTGCAGCATGGCGCGGAATTCGCTACGCGGCAACTTGTACTGCTCACCATTTGGGCTAACCAAAGAACGGCTGTTGATATCCAGCTCCCAACCATTGAACTTATAGCTTTCAACGGAACGACGTTCTTCGCTGATTGCACCCAGGTTCATAGTACGAGACAACAGGTTACGCGCACGGATGGTTAATTCACGTGGATTGAATGGCTTAGTGATGTAGTCATCTGCGCCGATTTCAAGACCAAGGATTTTATCCACTTCGTTGTCACGACCAGTCAAGAACATCAACGCCACATTAGCTTGCTCACGCAATTCGCGTGCCAGCAGCAGGCCATTTTTACCTGGCAAGTTGATATCCATAATGACCAGATTGATGTCATTATCGGAAAGAATCTGATGCATTTCAGCGCCATCTGTCGCTTCAAATACATCATAACCTTCAGCTTCAAAAATGCTCTTTAACGTATTGCGTGTTACTAATTCGTCTTCGACGATAAGAATGTGCGGGGTCTGCATGTTTGCTACCTAAAATTGCCAACTAAATCAAAACAGGAAGTACAAAAGTCCCTGACCTGCCTAATACATGCCATAAATTAACATGTCTGGCGTAACATGACTAAAGTACGTAATTGCGTTCTTGATGCACTTTCCATCAACGTCAACAACATCATTAGCTTGGTCGTGGGTACTTTTCCCTCTGGACCCGACGGTGTCAAAAACGGTTGTTATCCTAACCATTTTAACAGCAACATAACAGGCAGGACCGCTTTAGACATCTGATAAAACTACGCTTCGTTGACATATATCAAATTCAATTGTAGCACGTTAACAGTTTGATGAAATCATCGTAGCGTTTTGCGAGCTTGCGTCACATTTTTCTAATAATCAATATAGTTACGTGAATCGATTATTAAACAACGCAAATCTGAAAGTTCAGCGCTATTTTGTCTATTTTTAATCAAATAAAACAATGCGATAATGCGATTTAAATCACCTTGCGATGCTGGTCTAACCACGAAAATGCATTCAATGTATTTATGATTTGCATTGAACATGTTTTATAAATGAATGTTACTTTAATGTAAATTTTTGCCGCGTATTATCATTTGAATTTTGTGATTGTCCGTTTTTGGATACTTTTTTAAAGAGAGCTGTAATGCGTTTTTTAATTATTTTGGTCGCTCCAGCCCGAGCTGAAAATGTGGGGGCAGCAGCCCGCGCCATGAAGACCATGGGGTTTGCTGAATTGCGCGTTGTTGACAGTGAAGCTGACCGTCAACCGGAAGCCCGTTGGGTCGCGCATGGCTCCGGCGATGTGCTGGATAATGCGCAGCATTTCAATACGCTGGCGCAAGCATTGCATGACGTCGATTTTACCATTGCGACAACGGCACGTAGCCGCGCCAAATTCCATTACTACGCCACGCCGCAGCAACTGGTTCCGCTACTCGAAGAAAAACGTAATTGGGTGGGAACGGCTGCATTGGTCTTTGGTCGCGAAGATTCGGGATTAACCAATGAAGAGCTTGAATTGGCCGATGTGCTAACCGGTGTGCCGATGGTGGCCGATTATCCGTCGCTCAATCTCGGCCAGGCCGTGATGGTTTACTGCTATCAACTGTCAGCTTTGATGCAGCAAGCTGCGCCGGAGCATGATGTGGTGGATGCTCAACAACTGGGTGCACTCCGTGCCAGGATCACGTCACTACTCGAACGTGTGGAAGCCAGTGACGACCAAAAAATGGTCGACTGGTTGCAGCAACGTCTTGGGCTTTTGGCACAGCGCGATACGGCAATGTTGCATCGTTTGCTTCATGATATTGAAAAAAAACTACCAGAGAAAAATGCTGGAAACTGAGTTGATACTAGTGAAATTGCGGTGTGTTGCCCCGCTTTTTTCAGCGCAATGACCCCGTTTTTTGATGTTTTATCAGCGTTCAGCGGTAGCCTAGTTCATATCGCTAAAATTAAAAATAAATTGACTTAACCTGCCGGATACTTTAGTCAATATAGGTAAATCAGATTACGAGCACACAACATCCATGATTCGCATCAGCCCAATGACAACAATTATTACAACCACTATTACCACAGGTAACGGTGCGGGCTGACGCATACAGGAAAAACGAAAAAAGCCCGCACCTAAACAGTGCGGGCTTTTTTTTGGACCAAAAACTCAAAGGTAATAATAAATGCGAGTGTTGAAATTCGGTGGTACTTCAGTGGCAAATGCGGAGCGTTTTCTTCGTGTTGCCGATATCCTGGAAAGCAATGCCAAACAGGGGCAGGTCGCAACCGTGCTGTCTGCCCCGGCGAAAATTACCAACCACCTCGTTGCCATGATTGAAAAAACCATCGGCGGCCAGGATGCAGTACCGAATATCAGCGACGCAGAACGTATTTTTGGTGAACTCCTGAAGGGGCTTGCTGATGCACAGTCTGGTTTCCCACTCGAACAACTCAAAGCTGCTGTTGACCAGGAGTTTGCTCAGCTGAAGCATGTTCTGCATGGCATCAGCTTACTGGGCCAATGTCCGGACAGCATCAACGCCGCGATCATTTGCCGTGGTGAAAAGCTCTCTATCGCCATCATGGCTGAATTGCTCAAAGCTCGCGGGCACAACGTGACGGTGATTGATCCGGTCGAGAAACTTCTTGCCGTTGGGCATTACCTTGAGTCTACTGTCGATATTACTGAGTCCACTCGCCGCATCGCTGCCAGCCGTATCCCTGCGGACCATATGATTCTGATGGCAGGTTTCACTGCCGGAAACGATAAAGGCGAGTTGGTGGTGTTAGGACGTAACGGTTCTGATTATTCTGCTGCCGTGCTGGCCGCCTGTTTACGGGCAGACTGTTGTGAGATCTGGACTGATGTTGACGGCGTATATACTTGTGACCCACGCCAGGTTCCAGACGCCAGGCTGCTGAAATCGATGTCGTATCAGGAAGCCATGGAGCTTTCTTACTTCGGCGCTAAAGTCCTTCACCCACGCACTATTACCCCCATCGCTCAGTTCCAAATCCCATGTCTGATTAAAAACACCGGAAACCCTCAAGCGCCAGGCACCTTAATTGGTGGAGAAAGTGACGAGGATGGCCTGCCGGTTAAAGGCATCACCAACCTGAATAATATGGCGATGTTTAACGTCTCAGGCCCAGGCATGAAAGGCATGGTCGGTATGGCGGCACGTGTATTCGCCGCGATGTCCCGTGCCGGAATTTCCGTCGTACTGATTACTCAGTCATCTTCTGAATACAGTATCAGCTTCTGCGTGCCGCAAGCCGATTGCGCACGTGCTCGTCGCGCGATGGAAGATGAGTTCTATCTCGAACTCAAAGAAGGCCTTCTGGAGCCGATGTCCATCATGGAGCACCTGGCGATCATCTCCGTGGTGGGTGACGGCATGCGTACCTTGCGTGGCATCTCCGCCAAGTTCTTTGCCGCACTGGCTCGCGCAAACATTAATATCGTGGCGATCGCTCAGGGTTCTTCAGAGCGCTCTATCTCTGTCGTGGTCAGTAACGACGATGCTGTGACCGGTGTTCGTGTGACGCACCAGATGCTGTTTAATACCGACCAGGTCATCGAAGTATTCCTTATTGGGGTAGGCGGCGTGGGTGCGGCATTGCTGGAGCAGGTCAAACGCCAGCAGGCATGGCTGAAGAAAAAGCACATCGATTTGCGTGTGTGCGGTGTGGCGAACTCCAAAGCGCTGCTGACAAACATTCACGGCCTGAATTTAGAGAACTGGGAAGAAGAGCTTGCGGCGGCGAAAGAGCCCTTCAATCTTGGGCGTCTGATCCGTTTAGTGAAAGAGTATCACCTGCTGAACCCTGTGATTGTCGACTGCACCTCAAGCCAGGCGGTTGCTGATCAATATGCTGATTTCCTGGGAGAAGGTTTCCACGTCGTGACGCCGAACAAGAAGGCGAATACTTCCAGCATGAATTATTACCATCAGATGCGTAATGCGGCGGAAAAATCGCGCCGTAAATTCCTCTATGACACCAACGTTGGCGCAGGATTACCGGTTATCGAAAACCTACAGAACTTGCTGAATGCGGGTGATGAATTACAACGTTTCTCCGGCATTCTTTCTGGTTCGCTGTCGTTCATCTTCGGCAAACTTGATGAAGGAATGAGCCTGTCAGAAGCCACCAAAGTGGCTCGCGAAATGGGTTATACCGAACCCGATCCGCGTGATGACCTGTCCGGTATGGATGTGGCGCGTAAGCTGCTGATTCTGGCTCGTGAAACAGGCAGCAATCTTGAGCTGTCTGATATTGTCATTGAGCCCGTTTTACCTCAGACATTTGATTCCAGCGGCGATGTTGAATCATTCATGGCACGCATACCGCAACTGGATGACGAGTTCTCCGCTCGTGTGGCACAAGCCCGCGACGAAGGAAAAGTGCTGCGCTATGTTGGCGTGATTGAAGCTGATGGGAGCTGCAAAGTTAAAATTGATGCGGTAGATGGTAATGACCCACTGTATAAAGTTAAAAACGGTGAAAATGCCCTGGCATTCTACAGCCACTACTATCAACCGTTACCGCTAGTTCTTCGTGGCTACGGAGCCGGAAATGATGTGACCGCAGCCGGTGTTTTCGCCGACTTATTGCGCACTTTGTCATGGAAGTTAGGAGTTTAAGATGGTTAAAGTATACGCCCCGGCTTCCAGTGCCAATATGAGTGTCGGGTTTGATGTGCTGGGTGCGGCAGTTTCGCCGATTGATGGCTCGCTGCTTGGGGATTATGTGACTGTTGAAGCGGCAGACACATTTAGTTTGAACAACATTGGGCGCTTTGCCAGCAAATTACCCGATGAACCGCGCGAGAACATTGTGTATCAGTGCTGGGAGCGTTTCTGTCAGGAGCTTGGCAAAAACATCCCGGTAAAGATGACGCTGGAAAAAAGTATGCCGATTGGCTCAGGTCTGGGGTCGAGCGCATGTTCTGTGGTCGCGGGTTTAATGGCGATGAATGAATACTGCGGCAAGCCGCTAAGCGATACCCGATTGCTCAGCCTGATGGGCGAGCTGGAAGGGCGCATTTCGGGCAGCGTTCATTATGATAACGTTGCCCCATGTTTCCTGGGCGGCATGCAATTGATGATTGAAGAAAATGGCATCATCAGCCAGTCTGTTCCGGGTTTTGATGAATGGCTGTGGGTGCTGGCGTATCCGGGGATTAAAGTTTCTACCGCTGAAGCGCGCGCCATTCTTCCTGCGCAGTATCGCCGCCAGGATTGCATTAGCCATGGCCGCCATCTGGCAGGCTTTATTCACGCCTGTCACACCCGCCAGCCGCAGCTCGCGGCAAAACTGATGCGTGATGTTATTGCCGAGCCGTACCGCGCAAAACTGCTGCCGCGCTTTAACGAGGCACGACAGGCCGCTGCGGATATTGGTGCTCTGGCGAGTGGTATTTCGGGCTCCGGCCCAACTCTGTTTGCGTTGTGCGATAACACGGATACCGCACAACGTGTGGCTGACTGGCTCAGCCAACATTATTTGCAGAACCAGGAAGGTTTTGTACATATTTGCCGTCTGGACACGGCGGGCGCACGAGTTCTGGGATAACGCATGAAACTGTATAACCTTAAAGATCATAACGAGCAGGTCAATTTTTCCCAGGCAATCGTGCAGGGGTTGGGTAAACAGCAAGGGCTGTTTTTTCCACACGATTTACCGGAATTTGAACTGACCGCAATCGACGAAATGTTGAAGATGGATTTTGTCACCCGCAGCAGCAAAATTCTGTCTGCTTTTATTGGTGATGAAATTCCGCAAGACATTCTTGAAGAACGTGTTCGTGCCGCTTTTGCTTTCCCGGCTCCGGTGAAAAGCGTTGAACCTGATGTTGGCTGTCTTGAACTGTTCCACGGCCCGACTCTGGCATTCAAAGATTTTGGCGGGCGCTTTATGGCGCAAATGCTGACGCATATCAGCGGCGACAAACCGGTCACCATTCTGACGGCGACCTCTGGCGACACCGGTGCGGCGGTGGCTCATGCGTTTTATGGTCTGAAAAATGTGCGCGTGGTGATTTTGTACCCGCGTGGCAAAATCAGCCCATTGCAGGAAAAACTGTTCTGTACGCTGGGTGGAAACATCGAAACCGTGGCTATCGATGGTGATTTCGATGCCTGTCAGGCGCTGGTGAAACAAGCATTTGATGATGAAGAACTGAAGGTGGCATTGGGTTTAAACTCGGCTAACTCCATTAACATCAGTCGTTTATTGGCACAAATTTGCTATTACTTTGAAGCGGTTTCACAACTACCTCAAGAAGCGCGCAATCAACTGGTGGTTTCCGTACCAAGCGGCAACTTTGGTGATTTAACGGCTGGCCTGCTGGCGAAATCACTCGGTTTGCCAATCAAACGTTTTATCGCGGCGACTAACGCGAACGATACCGTTCCACGTTTCTTAACCAGCGGCGAATGGGCACCGAAAACCACGGTGGCGACGCTCTCTAACGCGATGGATGTCAGCCAGCCAAATAACTGGCCGCGTGTGGAAGAGCTGTTCCGCCGTAAGATTTGGCGTTTGTCCGATCTGGGTTATGCGACCGTGACCGACGAAACCACTAAAGCCACCATGAAAGAGCTGAAAGCCGTGGGCTACGTTTCAGAACCGCACGCGGCGATTGCTTATCGTGCGCTGCGTGATCAGCTCCAACCGGGTGAATACGGCTTGTTCCTCGGGACTGCGCATCCGGCGAAGTTCAAAGAAAGCGTGGAAGAGATCCTCGGTGAAGCACTGCCGCTGCCAGCTGAGCTTGCCGAGCGAGCTGATTTACCGCTGCTTTCCCATAATCTGCCAGCGGATTTTGCCGCGCTGCGCAAATTGATGATGAGCAAAGCGTAATTTTATAAAATTGCTCCACTGAATAATGCCGCTCGCTTAACCGCGAGCGGCATTTTATTGTTATTACAGCTGACACCCTGGTTCCACACTTTGGTTAACCACGCGCGTGAAGGTCGTTAATGGGCAATATCCTTCAGCCGTCTGGTCGCTACAGCTTGGTATTTTTAGCTGCACACTTCCCGCAGGTTCCTTGAGACTAAGTGGAGTTTGAGCGCGTAGCTGCTCGAGCGTCTGATACACCATACTCACGCTAACATATTGTTTCCCTGACTTATCAGCCAAACGCTCAAAGACCAGAGCACCGCCTGGTGGGGTGTTATCTGGCTGCCCTGGCAGTATCCAGCTTATGTTTAGCATGCCTGAAATATTGGCGATATTGGTATCGTGCCCGGCAATAAACAGGATCTTATTATCCGGTGAGCTGCCAGGCAGTTTGCTTGCGGCATGCGGGTCCAGCGCATTGCTGATGGCCTGCAATAAAGGCGTTCCATTATGCCTGGCGATATAAGGCGTGCGCGCCATCAAATCAAACTGAGCGTTATGCAGTTTTAGTAACGAAGTCCATTCTTGTTCTGAATGAATATTTCCCCACGCCGCTTGCGGCATCCCTTGTGCATACTCCAGCAGGAAAATTTCAGCCAGCGTAGATGAAAGGCCAACGGCACCGTCGAGGGCAACTTTGTTGCCATTATCGTTTATCGACAGTTTGCTCGGCATGGATTGCCCTAAATCGCAGCTTTTATCCGCGCTATGCTTCTGGCACCAGGGCGATTTCGAAAAGTTGAGCGCCGTATTCATCAAGGCCAGAGAAGGAAGATAGTGCTGGTTCAGGTTATCAACAGGTGTTTTGGCTTGTTTTTCAACGGACTGTTGGATTTTTGCTTTCTCCATTGAACAAGTGCCCGCTTTCACCGGGTGGAACAAAGGATCGGCCTTGTCGAGATCCTGCTGGTGGTGAATAGTCAAACCACATTGCGGGGCAAGCCCTGCGAGGAAAGCTTCACCCGTTTTAAGCGTGCGCTGATCGACATCTGCCCAGACATAAACCGAGTTTGGGGCAGGGCAATTGTCCTGCGATAAAATCCCCTGCTGTTGAAATTTCTCGCGATAAAATTCACCCATCAGGCTAATCAGATGTTCGCCGCGGGGCGTGATGTCACCCAGTTTTACCGGCCATTCGGGCCAGGCATCAGGCGTTACGTCACGGATGGTTTGCGTCATTTTAGTGGGCGCACGCACGCCGTGGCGGCTGAGTATCACCACTTTTTCAACCTGGTACCCTGAAGCGGGAGTTTCGTTGGCATACGCCGTTGAACCTAATGAAAATGTGGCGCTAAGCGCGACGAGTATTCCACGACGAAGCATGAGTTTTTGGCGTTCAAAAGCAGAGATTGTCATTTGCAGCCTCTTTATTTTTGGAGTGCTAAAGCGGGATCTTGAGTCCGCCAAATATACTCCAGAAGCAAAGGGGTAACGTCGAGTTCGTCTCGTTGTTGCTGTTTAGTGTGCAAAAGAAAAATCCACGCGGGTGCGTGGATTTTAAAAGATGGGGATTAGGCGCTGAAGAGGACGTTAAAGCCCACGTTTCGCCATCATTTCCGCCAGATCGACCAGGCGATTAGAGAAGCCCCATTCGTTATCGTACCAGGCCAAAATCTTGACCAGATTGCCTCCAATCACCAGCGTTGAAAGCCCGTCGATGATAGAAGATCGCGGATCGCCCTGGTAATCACTCGATACCAGCGGTTCATCGCTGTAGCCCAAAATTCCTTTTAGCGGGCCGTTTGTTGCGGCGTTCTTGAACGCGGCATTCACTTCTTCGGCGGTGACCGGGCGTTTTAAGGTCACGGTTAAATCAACAATAGAAACCACCGGTACAGGCACGCGTAATGAGTAACCCGTCAGGCGTCCGTCCAGTTCAGGGATCACTTTGCCTAACGCTTTCGCCGCACCGCTGGAATAAGGGACGATGGAAAGAGCGGCGGCTCGCGCACCACGCAGGTCTTTTTCTGGCTGATCGTGCAGTGCTTGGCTGTTGGTGTAAGCGTGAGTGGTATTCATCAGGCCGTGTTCAATACCAAACTGCTGATGCAAAACCTGTGCGGCAGGAGCAAGGCCGTTGGTGGTACAGCTCCCGTTGCTCACGACGAAATGGCGTTCGGGATCGTACTGCTGATGGTTAACCCCCATCACTATCGTCAGGTCGTCATCTTTACCCGGTGCTGAAATGATGACGCGTTTGGCTCCACCGCTATTGATGTGTACAGCAGCCTGTTCGCGGCTGGTAAAGAAACCAGTCGCCTCGATAACAATATCGACACCTGCCTCACGCCACGGGATCTTTGCCGGATCTCTTTCGCTGAATACCCGAATAAGTTTGCTGTCTACCTGCAATTGCCCGTCGGCCGCCTCAACCGGAACCGGCAAGGTGCCCATCAATGAATCGTATTTCAGCAGGTGAGCGAGGGTTTTACTGTCTGTGAGATCGTTGATTGCCACAATCTGAACGTCAGCGTTACCCAGCGCTGCGCGTA
This sequence comes from Buttiauxella selenatireducens, assembly GCF_031432975.1. GTDB lineage: Bacteria > Pseudomonadota > Gammaproteobacteria > Enterobacterales > Enterobacteriaceae > Buttiauxella > Buttiauxella selenatireducens. The sequence goes on from NZ_CP133838.1 coordinate 673,112, forward strand.
ATACACTACGACCAATTCTGCCGAAACCATTAATACCGACCTTAACCATGATTGACTCCCTCAGTGAAATGTCTGAAGTCACTGTAGGCTTCCGGTTAAATGGCGTAAACGACAAAAAAGGATCAATTCACGCCATTTTACGGCAGTGAAAGCGTTCGCGGTATTCGCCTGGAGTGAGATGAAGCTGGCGCTCAAAGGCGCGGCGCAGGGTGATGGTGTTGCCAAATCCGGCTTTGCTCGCAATTTGATCGAGCGTTTCTTTAGTTTGCTCAAGGCGATGCCGGGCGGCGGCAAGGCGAGCTTCTTCAACGTAGCGGGCTGGGGTAACACCCGTTTCTTTGGTGAAAACACGAGTGAAGTTTCGGGGGCTCATCGCTACCCGCTCAGCCAGTTTCTCAACTGACAAATCGGCGGAGAGATTCTCAAGTAGCCAGTTTTGCAATTGGCCTATCGGAGTGGAGGCGTCGCTTTGCTGGAGATGATAACGACTGAATTGCAATTGTCCGCCTGGACGACGAAGGAACATCACCAGATCCTGTGCTACGTCGCGAGCAAGCGTAAAGCCATAATCTTCTTCGATAAGCGCGAGGGTCAGATCAAAGCCTGAGCTTACGCCGCCGGAAGTCCAGATGGGCCCATCCTGAAGATAGAGCGGGCCACTTTCGACTTTGACGAGTGGCCAGGTGGATTGCATGGTTTCGAGCAATCGCCAGTGGGTTGTTGCACGGCGACCGTTAAGGAGTGCTGCCTGCGCCAGAAGCAGCGCTCCGCCGCAGATGGAAACAATGCGCTGGGCGTGAGGTGCTGCAAGCTTTAGCCAGTCGACTACCGCCGTACCTTCCTGCTCATTTAATCCTCGTCCCGTGATCATAATGGTGTCTCGGGGTTCATAAGGATCCAGTTCGTGCAGGCGATGGTCGGCCAACAAATTGAGTCCTGACTGACCGTGGATAACCTGGTGAACCTGAGTGGTCGCCAGGCTTATCTGATAGCGAGGTTCACACAGACCTTCCGTCTGTAAGCGGTTGGCCTGCATCAGGATATCGGCAATCCCAGCGGATTCGAACAGCATTCCGCCGTCCGGGACAATAATTAAAAATGTTTTCATGTCCTAAAAAGTACCCTTTTGACAAAATAAGTCAATATGGGAAAAGGGCAGCCAGGCCTTTCACTGTGGGCTGAATCATGGAGAAATTGTGCAATAAAAAAGGAGGGAAAAAGGAGGAATTCCCATTAAATGCGCGAGCTTACAGATTAGGATTGCGGAGAATAACAACACTGACTTATTCGGCATATGCTTACCTTAACAACCCATAGCGGTGTGAATGTTGTAAGGAGTGACTTATGTTGAAATCAATTCTGTTGGCTTTATCGATTCTGGTGGTGACTCCGCTGGCTGTGCAGGCATCTGAAATTACACTTATTCCGGCAGTGAAACTGCAAATTGGCGATCAGGACCGTGGGGGTAACTACTGGGACGGTGGCCACTGGCGAGACCGTGGCTGGTGGAACGATCACTATGAGTGGCGTGATAACAGATGGCATCCGCATGACCATCACTATGACAATGACCACCATGACAAGGGCCATCATGATAAAGATCATCATGATAACGGCAATCACAACGGCCACTACAAACATCACTAATTAAAACGCCAGCATAGCGCTGGCGTTTTGTTTTACTGTTCGTGACGCTTAAACACTAACTCATTTTTACCCGACGCGGCTTCATCAAAGAAGTATCCGTCGGTATTAAAACCGGTCAGTTGTTCAGGTTTGGTGAGTCGATTTTCGATGATATAGCGACTCATCAAACCGCGAGCTTTCTTGGCGTAGAAGCTAATCACTTTGAATTTACCGTTCTTCTCATCAAGGAATACTGGCTTGATAATTTCTGCTTTGAGTTTTTTCGGTTTTACCGATTTGTAATACTCATCCGATGCCAGGTTAATCACGATATTATCGCCCTGAGCTGCCAGCGCCTGATTCAGCTTTTCGGTGATGGTGTCGCCCCAGAAGTGATACAGATCTTTGCCCTTCGGGTTTTCAAGCTTAATGCCCATTTCCAGACGATAGGGCTGCATCAAATCCAGTGGGCGCAACACGCCATATAAACCGGAGAGCATGCGTAAATGCTGTTGGGCGAAATCGAAATCTGCATCGCTAAACTCTTCGGCTTGTAACCCCGTATACACATCGCCTTTGAATGCCAGAATAGCCTGACGCGCATTTTGCGGTGTGAAATCAGGGTGCCATTCGTGAAAACGTGTTTCGTTCAGCGACGCCAGTTTATCGCTAATGTGCATCAGCGATGAAATTTGCGGTGCGCTAAGTTTGCGCGCCACCGCGATCAATTGTTGCGAATAATCCAGCAGTTCGGGCTGGGTAAAACGATCGGTAGGAAGATCGCTTTGATAATCCAATGTTTTTGCAGGTGAAATGAGAATGAGCATATCTGTTCCTTGCCGCCGCGATGTAACTCGACATATTTTGGCTACATGGTAGCAAATTTACGGATAGTATCCGCCAATGGTTGCGATTAGCGCTTGGTTTCAGGGGGCTTTGGTGTGTCCCAAATGCCCGGTGCAAGCTGGCTTTTAATTTCCGGAAAACGGTTCGGGTCAAAAACTGGCGTCACGCCGAGCCGCAGCTGGCGCAGATAATCATTACTCAGCTCGTGTGCGACTGGTGAGAGCAGCAAAATCGCCGTGAGATTGGTGACGGCCATAAATGCCATTGCCACGTCAGCCATTTGCCAGACTAACGGTAATGGCGAAAGGGTGCCAAACATGACCATCACCAGCGCAAGGCAGCGGAATAACACGGTGGCGAATGGGCTTTTTTGTTGCAGAAACATCAAGTTGTTTTCTGCATAGGCATAGTTAGCGATTATTGATGTGAACGCAAACAGCATAACAATAAACGCAATGAACCCAGCTCCCCACGAGCCAACCACACTGCTCAGTGCTTGTTGAACCAGTGCGATGCCATTCATGTTCGGGTTGGGCGTATCCAGAATCCCTGAAAAAAGGATGATTCCCGCGGTCGCAGAACAGATGATTATCGTATCGATAAACACGCCAAACATCTGTACCAACCCTTGCGAAGCGGGGTGCGGAGGCCATGCCGAAGCGGCTGCTGCCGCGTTAGGAGAGGAGCCCATTCCAGCTTCGTTAGAGAACATTCCGCGCTGGAAACCGTTGGTGATAGCCTGGCTGATGGTGAACCCCAGAGCGCCTGATGCCGCTTCTTTCCAGCCGAACGCGCTTTTGAACACCAGAGAAACGACATCTGGCAAACGCTCGATGTTTATCGCCATTACCACCAGGCTCATTAACACCCAGATAAGCGCCATAAACGGAACCAGCCATTGAGAGATGCGCGCAGTGCCACGCATCCCTCCCCAAATAACGCCTGCCGTTAAGACAACCAGCCCGATGCCAATCCAGGTTTTAGGGATGCCAAAAGCAATATTCACCGCGTTGGCGATTGAGTTCGCTTGCACTGCATTAAAAATAAGCCCAAAGGCAATCATCAGGAAGATAGAAAACATCACGCCCATCCAGCGCATTCCCAGACCGCGTTCCATATACCAGGCTGGGCCGCCGCGGTAATTGCCTTCGTCGTCGCGAGTTTTATAAAGCTGGGCAAGGGAGCATTCAACAAAGGACGTCGCCATACCGAGCATGGCAACCACCCACATCCAGAAAATAGCGCCGGGGCCACCAAGCGTTAGGGCAAGTGCGACACCCGAAAGGTTGCCGCTACCCACGCGTGCGGCAAGGCTTGTGCAAAGCGCCTGAAATGAGGAAATTCCGGAAGGATCGGCCTCATTTTTCGACATGATGAGGCTACGTAATTTCGTCAGATAACGAAATTGTACAAAACCGCATCGCCAGGTGAACCAAAGGCCCGTCCCGACTAATAAATAGATGAGGATTGAACCCCAGAGTATTTCATTGATAAACAGAAAAAAATCTGCCATTAACATCTCTCGTTTGCTTGAGTTACAGGCATTGTGGCCGCATATAGTCCTTTACATAGCTGGGGAATAATACACTGGATTTACCCGTTTAGCGTTCAGTTCCTACCGATGTATCACTGCGGTTGCACCTGACTTACGTCGTGATATCATCAGGCCAGACCGGTTACATCCCCCTAACAAGTTCCACCTAACGAGAAACACTATCATGACGGATAAATTGACCTCCCTGCGTCAGCTAACCACAGTTGTTGCGGACACCGGGGATATTGCGGCAATGAAGCTGTATCAACCGCAAGATGCTACCACCAACCCATCTCTGATTCTGAATGCTGCGCAAATTCCTGAATACCGCAAACTGATTGATGATGCGGTTAGCTGGGCGCGTGAGCAGAGCAGCTCTCATGCACAGCAAGTTGTGGATGCAACTGACAAGCTGGCGGTGAATATTGGTCTGGAAATCCTGAAACTGATCCCGGGTCGCATTTCTACTGAAGTTGATGCGCGTCTGTCCTATGACACCGATGCCAGCATCGCTAAAGCAAAACGCCTGATCAAAATGTACAACGATGCGGGTATCAGCAATGACCGTATCCTGATCAAACTGGCTTCTACCTGGCAGGGCATCCGTGCTGCTGAGCAGTTGGAAAAAGAAGGTATTAACTGCAACCTGACTCTGCTGTTCTCCTTCGCTCAGGCTCGTGCATGTGCAGAAGCAGGCGTGTTCCTGATTTCTCCATTCGTAGGCCGTATTCTGGACTGGTACAAAGCGAATACTGATAAGAAAGAGTACGCACCGGCAGAAGATCCAGGTGTCGTTTCTGTTTCTGAAATCTACCAGTACTACAAAGAACACGGTTACGAAACCGTTGTTATGGGCGCAAGCTTCCGTAACCTGGGTGAGATTATCGAACTGGCTGGTTGTGACCGCCTGACCATCGCTCCTGCTCTGCTTAAAGAGCTGGCTGAAAGCGAAGGTGCGGTTGAGCGTAAACTGGCTTACACCGGTGAAGTTAAAGCACGTCCAGAGCGCATGACAGAATCCGAGTTCCTGTGGAGCCACAACCAGGATCCGATGGCTGTTGATAAACTGGCTGACGGCATCCGTAAGTTTGCTATCGACCAGGAAAAACTGGAAAAAATGATCGGCGATCTGCTGTAATCATTCGTGTGGCCGGAGCATTCCGGCCACGCTTTTTAGTGTTTCACCCTGTCTGCAACGCACTTCGCCGTGTATCATTCCGTTAAAGTTTTGACTCTCCGGGAATGATATGAATACCTTACGCATTGGCTTAGTTTCCATCTCTGACCGCGCTTCAAGCGGTGTCTATCAAGATAAAGGTATTCCGGCCCTTGTTGACTGGCTGGAAAAAACCTTAACGACTCCTTTTCAAATCGAAACCCGCTTAATCCCTGATGAACAGCCGCTTATTGAACAAGCGCTGTGTGAGTTGGTGGATGAGATGGCGTGTCATTTGGTGTTAACCACGGGTGGCACTGGCCCCGCTCGTCGTGATGTGACACCAGATGCGACACTTGCCATCGCTGACCGTGTGATGCCAGGTTTCGGCGAGCAGATGCGCCAGATCAGCTTGCAGTTTGTGCCGACAGCGATTCTTTCGCGGCAAGTTGGCGTTATCCGTAAGCAGGCGTTGATCCTGAATTTACCAGGCCAGCCGAAATCGATTCAAGAAACGCTCGAGGGCGTCAAAGATGCTGATGGCAACGTTATCGTGCCGGGAATATTCGCAAGTGTACCGTATTGTATACAGCTTCTGGATGGCCCTTACGTCGAGACGGAGAGTAAAGTAGTAGCAGCTTTTCGTCCTAAAAGTGCAATTCGTGAAATAAAGCTCTAAAAATAGGTTGTTTGTGACATAAGATGTAGTGGCTCTGGCATGTCGAGTGGGGATCGTTATAGTAAGTTTTGCTTTACAGCAAAATGGAAACTAAAAACCACACTCATTTTCATGCGCAGGTTCTTATGTCACAACAATTACATTCAACACAACGCACAAGACCTCTGAATCGTCAGGATTACAAAACCCTGACTCTTGCCGCCCTCGGTGGCGCACTCGAATTCTACGACTTCATCATCTTTGTTTTCTTTGCCACCGTGGTAGGGGCACTCTTTTTCCCTGCGGATATTCCTGAATGGCTTCGCCAGCTACAAACCTTCGGTATTTTTGCCGCCGGTTATCTGGCGCGCCCTTTGGGCGGCATTATCATGGCCCACTTTGGTGATTTGGTTGGTCGTAAAAAAATGTTCACCCTGAGCATTTTGCTGATGGCGTTGCCAACTTTGGCGATTGGGCTGTTGCCAACCTACGAAACACTCGGTATCGCCGCGCCAGTATTACTGCTTCTGATGCGTGTGCTTCAGGGGGCGGCAATCGGGGGGAAGTGCCGGGTGCCTGGGTATTTGTTGCCGAGCATGTCCCTTATAAACGAATCGGGATCGCATGCGGTACGTTAACGGCTGGCCTTACGGCTGGGATCTTGCTGGGTTCTGTTGTCGCGACCATAATTAATACCTCGATGACGCAGCAGGCTATTCACGATGGCGGCTGGCGTATTCCCTTCTTCCTGGGCGGTATTTTTGGGTTGGTAGCGATGTATCTGCGCCGCTGGTTGCAAGAGACTCCAATCTTTATTGAGATGCAGCAACGCAAAACCCTGGCGGAAGAGTTGCCGTTGAAATCGGTCATCGTGAACCATAAAAAAGCCGTGGTGGTTTCGATGCTGTTGACCTGGTTGCTGTCCGCAGGGATTGTGGTCGTCATATTAATGGCGCCAACCTGGCTACAAAAACAATTGGGTATCGCGCCAGCATTGACGCTTCAGGCGAACAGTATTGCGATTGTCATGCTGTGTATCGGTTGTATCGTGGCGGGGCTGATTATCGACCGTATTGGTGCCAGCAAAACCTTTATTATCGGGAGTTTGTTGCTGGCGATATGCAGCTGGATGTTCTATCACCTGACTGCCAGCCATCCAGAGTATCTGTTCTTTTTATATGGCCTGGTCGGTTTAAGCGTCGGAGTGGTAGGCGCTGTGCCGTTTGTGATGGTCAGAGCATTCCCGGCAGAAGTGCGATTTAGCGGGATCTCATTCTCTTATAATATGTCGTATGCGATTTTCGGTGGTCTGACACCTATCTTCGTCACCATGTTATCGGCAGTATCACCCATGGCTCCTGCCTGGTATGTGCTGGCACTGTCGATGGTTGGCCTGGCGCTGGGGATTTGGCTGCGAAATGATTTAACGCATGAAGATAAAGTGGTTCAAAGGCCGCTACAGCACTCATAAAAAAACGCGGAGCCAGGCTCCGCGTTTTTGTTTTCACACCACAGCTATGCGGGAATCAGTGTTTTTCACCAATTGGCAATACAGTACGGCCAAACTGCTCGTTGAGCACTTCGCCCATCGCCAGGTAAATGGCAGATGCGCCACAAACCAGACCCACCCAACCAGCAATGTGAATGATGCTTTCGCTATCAGCAAAGTGTCCGATAGAAAGCAGAGCGAACAGAACGGTCAGGCTTGCAAACACGAACTGCAGCATGCGGGAAGCAACCAGTGTTCCAAAGAACATGAACAGGGTGAAAACGCCCCATAGACCAAGGTATGCACCCATGAAGTGTGCGTTTGCAGCGTCTGCAAGGCCCATCTTAGGCATGATCAAAATGGCGACCAGAGTCAGCCAGAAAGAGCCATAAGAAGTGAATGCTGTCAGGCCGAAAGTATTACCTTTCTTAAATTCCAACAGGCCAGCAAAAATTTGTGCGATACCACCGTAAAAAATACCCATTGCAAGAATGTTGACATCAAAAGGGAAGATGCCGGTGTTATGCAAGTTAAGCAGGATGGTCGTCATACCGAAGCCCATCAAGCCCAGGGGAGCTGGATTAGCCAACTTAGTGTTGCCCATAGTTCCTCTAAAATTCGTCTGAAAATGGATATATGTAAGCGCCTCGTAGCCGCGAAAGGGCTGCGGGGCGCGGCATCATAATCAGGTGAAGGTCCTGAGTCCATGATCTAAACAGGTGTGAAGATGAAAATTTTTTTTACCTTGCCCCTTGATGGAGAGTTTAGTGACCCCATCTTGTATGCAACCGCAGTTGATGGACCTGAAAAAAAGCACGTTTGGGCAGTTGAAAGACTCTTGTTTGCCCGCATAACAGGTTCACGACCATATGACGACAAATTTTAAGTGGAGACGTTTAGATGGGTAAAATTATTGGCATCGACCTGGGTACTACCAACTCTTGTGTAGCGATTATGGATGGTACTACTGCTCGCGTTCTGGAAAACGCTGAGGGTGACCGCACCACTCCTTCTATCATTGCATACACCCAGGATGGTGAGATTCTGGTTGGTCAGCCGGCTAAACGTCAGGCAGTGACTAACCCGCAGAACACTCTGTTCGCGATCAAACGCCTGATTGGCCGCCGCTTCCAGGACGAAGAAGTCCAGCGCGATGAAGCTATCATGCCGTACAAAATCATCGGCGCTGATAACGGCGACGCATGGATTGATGTAAAAGGCCAGAAAATGGCACCTCCGCAGATCTCTGCTGAAGTGCTGAAGAAAATGAAGAAAACCGCTGAAGATTATCTGGGTGAGCCAGTCACTGAAGCTGTTATCACCGTTCCTGCATACTTCAACGATGCACAGCGTCAGGCAACTAAAGATGCTGGCCGTATCGCAGGTCTGGAAGTAAAACGTATCATCAACGAACCAACCGCAGCGGCTCTGGCCTACGGTCTGGATAAAGAAGTTGGCAACCGTACTATCGCGGTTTACGACTTGGGTGGTGGTACTTTCGATATCTCTATTATCGAAATTGATGAAGTTGATGGCGAGAAAACCTTCGAAGTTCTGGCAACCAATGGTGATACCCACCTGGGTGGTGAAGACTTCGATAGCCGTCTGATCAACTACTTAGTGGAAGAGTTCAAGAAAGATCAAGGTATCGATCTGCGTAACGATCCACTGGCTATGCAGCGTCTGAAAGAAGCTGCTGAAAAAGCGAAAATTGAGCTGTCTTCTGCTCAACAGACCGACGTGAACCTGCCGTACATCACAGCAGACGCGACCGGTCCAAAACACATGAACATCAAAGTGACTCGCGCGAAACTGGAATCCCTGGTCGAAGACCTGGTAAACCGTTCTATCGAGCCGCTGAAAGTTGCACTGCAAGATGCTGGCCTGTCTGTTTCCGATATCCAGGACGTTATCCTGGTTGGTGGTCAGACTCGTATGCCAATGGTGCAGAAAAAAGTGACCGAGTTCTTCGGTAAAGAACCACGTAAAGACGTGAACCCGGACGAAGCTGTTGCAATCGGTGCTGCTGTTCAGGGTGGTGTGCTTGCTGGTGATGTCACTGACGTACTGCTGCTGGACGTTACCCCGCTGTCTCTGGGTATCGAAACCATGGGCGGTGTGATGACTTCACTGATTAACAAAAACACCACTATCCCGACTAAACACAGCCAGGTGTTCTCCACAGCTGAAGATAACCAGTCTGCGGTGACCATCCATGTGATTCAGGGTGAACGTAAACGTGCTTCTGATAACAAATCTTTGGGTCAGTTCAACCTGGATGGTATCAGCCCAGCACCACGCGGCATGCCGCAAATCGAAGTGACCTTCGATATCGATGCTGACGGCATTCTGCACGTTTCCGCGAAAGACAAAAACAGCGGTAAAGAGCAGAAAATCACCATCAAGGCTTCTTCTGGTCTGAACGAAGAAGAAATCCAAAAAATGGTGCGTGATGCAGAAGCTAACGCAGAAGCTGACCGTAAGTTTGAAGAACTGGTGCAGACCCGTAACCAGGGTGACCACTTGCTGCATAGCACTCGTAAGCAAGTTGAAGAAGCCGGTGACAAACTGCCAGCTGATGACAAAACTGCAATCGAGTCTGCATTGAGCGCGCTGGAAACTTCTCTGAAAGGCGAAGACAAAGCTGATATCGAAGCGAAAATGCAGGCACTGGCACAAGTTTCTCAGAAACTGATGGAACTGGCTCAGGCACAGCACGCTGAACAGCAAGCAGGCAACGCGACAGATGCTGGCAACTCTGCTAGCAAAGACGACGATGTTGTTGATGCTGAGTTCGAAGAAGTTAAAGACAAAAAATAATCGCCCTTTGAGCGGTTTGTAACTGGCACGGGCGTCGAGGTTTTCCTCTACGCCCGTGCACGCATGTTAGGGGCAGACAAAAAAGATGGCGAAGAGAGACTATTACGAGGTTTTAGGCGTTCCGAAAAACGCGGAAGAGCGTGAAATCAAGAAAGCCTATAAACGCCTGGCAATGAAGTTCCACCCGGATCGTAATCAGGGTGACAAAGAGTCTGAGGCGAAGTTTAAAGAAATTAAAGAAGCCTACGAAATCCTTACCGACGAGCAAAAACGTGCCGCTTACGACCAGTATGGTCATGCTGCGTTTGAGCAAGGCGGCATGGGTGGTGGCGGTCACGGTGGATTTGGTGGTGGCGGCCAGGACTTTGGCGATATTTTTGGCGACGTATTCGGCGACATCTTCGGTGGTGGCCGTCGTCAACGCGCTTCCCGTGGTGCCGATTTACGCTACAACATGGACTTAACGCTGGAAGAAGCGGTTCGTGGCGTCACCAAAGAGATCCGCATCCCAACGCTTGAAGAGTGTGGCGTTTGCCATGGTAGCGGCGCGAAAGCGGGCTCCAAGCCGCAGACTTGCCCGACGTGTCATGGGCAAGGTCAGGTGCAAATGCGCCAGGGCTTCTTCACGGTGCAGCAAAGCTGTCCACACTGTCAGGGGCGCGGTTCGATTATTAAAGATCCGTGCAATACCTGTCATGGACATGGTCGCGTAGAAAAAACAAAAACACTGTCGGTGAAAATCCCGGCTGGCGTTGATACCGGTGACCGCATTCGTCTTGCAGGTGAAGGGGAAGCGGGTGAGCACGGTGCACCATCAGGTGATTTGTACGTTCAGGTTCAGGTTAAACAACACCCAATCTTTGAGCGTGAAGGCAATAACCTGTATTGCGAAGTGCCAATTAACTTTGCAATGGCTGCCCTGGGTGGCGAGATTGAAGTGCCAACACTGGATGGCCGTGTAAACCTTAAAGTTCCAGGCGAAACGCAAACGGGCAAATTGTTCAGAATGCGTGGCAAAGGGGTGAAATCCGTACGTGGCGGGGCTCAGGGTGACCTGCTATGCCGCGTTGTGGTGGAAACACCTGTCAGCCTGAACGAAAAGCAGAAGCAGTTACTGCGCGATCTGGCTGAAAGCTTTGGTGGGCCTAGTGGTGAAAAGAATAGTCCGCGTTCAAAGAGCTTCTTTGACGGCGTGAAGAAATTCTTTGATGATTTAACCCGCTAAACACCGTTCTCCTTTGTGCAGTCAAAAGCCTGAATCGAATATCTTTGGTTCAGGCTTTTTTATGCGTCAGATTTTGATTAGCGTGACGAATAGTTTATTTCGTTTATTCCGATCTATTCATGCAATATAATCTGCTTTTATCGATGTGTCATAACCATTACTCTAACAACCTATTAGCGGCTTAACTGTTTTTGCTGCTTGTTTGGGAGATGAAGGGATGATCAAAACATTACAGCGATTTTTTCATAGCGAGGCCGCAAGCGGCATCTTGCTGATCATTGCTGCCTCGATGGCCATGATATTTGCCAACCTTGACGCGACCAGTGCTTTTTATCACGCGTTTTTAGAAACGCCGGTTGAGGTACGCATTGGCGCGCTGGACATCAGTAAAAACCTGTTGTTATGGGTTAACGATGCGCTGATGGCCATCTTCTTCCTGATGGTTGGTCTGGAAGTAAAACGCGAAATGGTTAGCGGCTCGCTTGCCAGCATGCGTCAGGCGTCGTTCCCGGTGATTGCCGCGTTGGGTGGCATGGTGATCCCGGCGGCAATTTATCTGCTGTTCAACTTCCAGGACCCGGTTACTCGTGAGGGATGGGCGATTCCGGCGGCAACGGATATTGCCTTTGCGCTGGGTATTCTGGCACTCCTGGGAAATCGTGTACCGGTTGCACTCAAAGTGTTCCTGATGGCGCTGGCAATCATTGATGACTTGGGCGCGATTGTTATCATTGCTCTGTTCTACACCAACGATCTTTCCGTGCTTTCGTTGGCCGTTGCCGCAGGTGCCATTGCTGTCCTGGCATTGCTGAATATCTGCAACGTTCGCCGTACCGGTTTGTATATCCTGGTCGGTGTGGTGTTGTGGACCGCAGTGCTGAAATCCGGTGTCCATGCAACGCTTGCCGGGGTCATCATCGGTTTCCTGATCCCGCTTAAAGAAGAGAAGGGGCATTCACCGGCGAAAGAGTTGGAGCACGTACTTCATCCTTGGGTCGCGTTCTTGATTCTGCCTTTGTTTGCTTTCGCCAATGCGGGCGTCTCTTTGGATGGTGTCACGTTTGCGGGCTTAACCTCATTGTTACCGATGGGGATTATGGCGGGTCTGTTCATCGGCAAGCCGCTGGGCATTAGCTTGTTCTGTTGGGCAGCGCTGAAACTGAAATTGGCGACATTGCCGGAAGGCACCACCTGCAAAGAAATTATGGCGGTGGGCGTGCTGTGTGGGATTGGCTTTACTATGTCGATTTTCATCGCATCACTGGCCTTTGACGGGGCAGACCCAGCACTGATTACCTGGGCAAAACTGGGTATCTTATTGGGGTCACTGCTTTCTGCGGTGGTGGGTTACTGCATGTTGAGAAGCCGTTTCAGCTCGCAGTTACAGCATCATTAATTGTCGCGCTAACGGCTCCTTTTGGGGCCGTTAGTGAATGGATTATTTATCAGGGAGTGAATCACGTATGTCACACATAAATTACAATCACCTCTACTACTTCTGGCATGTCTGCAAAGAAGGTTCCGTGGTCGGTGCCGCTGAAGCGCTATATTTAACGCCACAAACTATCACCGGCCAGATCAAAGCATTAGAAGAGCGTCTGCAAGGTAAATTATTTAAGCGTAAAGGGCGCGGCCTCGAGCCTTCTGAACTGGGCCAACTCGTTTTCCGTTATGCGGATCGCATGTTTACGTTAAGCCAGGAAATGCTGGATATCGTGAACTATCGCAAAGAGTCCAGTCTCTTGTTTGACGTCGGGATTGCGGATGCGTTGTCAAAACGCCTGGTCAGTGGCGTGCTTGATGCGGCGGTCGTTGAAGATGAACAAATTCACCTGCGCTGTTTTGAGTCGACCCATGAAATGCTGCTGGAGCAATTAAGCCAGCACAAACTGGATATGATCATCTCTGATTGCCCGATTGATTCAACTCAGCAAGAAGGGCTGTTCTCGGTGAAAATCGGCGAGTGTGGTATTAGCTTCTGGAGTCAGAACCCAGTGCCTGATTTGCCTTTCCCGGCATGCCTTGAAACCCGACGTTTATTGATCCCAGGCCGCCGTTCGATGCTAGGGCGCAAGATCCTCAACTGGATCAACACTCAGGGATTAAACGTTGAAATTCTCGGGGAGTTTGATGATGCCGCGCTGATGAAAGCCTTTGGTGCCGCACACAATGCAATTTTCGTCGCACCGACGCTGTACGGACAGGATATCTACAATGATGAGAACATTGTTGAGATTGGGCGCATTGAGAATGTAATGGAAGAGTATCACGCGATCTTTGCGGAGCGAATGATTCAGCATCCGGCAGTACAGCGCGTGTGTAACCGGGATTATTCTGCGCTCTTTAAGTGAGTGACAAATTTTAGATATAAAAAAACCGGCATAAGCCGGTTTTTTTCAAGCTAACAACAGAAAGGCGATTAAGCCAGTTTGTTGATTTGCGCTACAAGGTTAGCCTTATGACGCGCAGCTTTGTTTTTGTGGATCAGACCTTTGCTAGCCTGACGATCCACGATTGGTTGCATTTCGTTAAATGCTTTCTGTGCAGCAGCTTTGTCGCCAGTTTCAATCGCTGCGTATACTTTCTTGATGAAAGTACGCATCATAGAGCGACGGCTTGCGTTGTGCTTACGAGCCTTTTCAGACTGTACAGCACGTTTCTTAGCTGATTTGATATTAGCCAAGGTCCAACTCCCAAATATGATCTATGTAGACAATTCAAAGGCCGAGGAATATGCCCTCTTAGCCTTCTTTTGTCAATGGATTTGTGCAAATAAGCGCCGCTAAACTTACGACACCTCTTACGTTGTGATGGCGCGGATTCTACCAGCATCGGGCTTGCGAATACAGCCTTTAGCTAACAAAATTCGTTCAAAAGCGCGTCTTCGCACTGAAACACCCCCTCAGCATAATGAAATCCTTACGGCTTTATATCAAAGGGGGCAATCGCCGGTTAACCTTCACCGCGGTAATTGATATAATCCGCCGATTTCCACTGTTTTGAGCCAGCCATGAAGCTGATACGCGGCATACATAATTTACGCCAGAACCACCACGGGTGTGTCCTCACCATTGGTAATTTCGATGGCGTTCATCGAGGCCACAAGTCCCTGCTAAAAGGGCTGTGTGCGGAAGGGCGTGCGCGCAATCTGCCGGTGATGGTCATGATCTTTGAACCGCAACCGCTTGAATTGTTCGCGGGCGATAAAGCTCCGGCGCGCCTGACACGACTGCGCGAAAAACTTCGTTATCTGGCCGAATGTGGTGTGGACTACGTGCTATGCGTACGGTTCGATCGTCGCTTTGCGGCGTTCACTGCACAAAACTTCGTCAGCGATCTGTTGGTTGGCCGCCTCGGGGTAAAATTTCTCGCGGTGGGGGATGATTTCCGCTTTGGCGCTGGTCGCCAGGGGGATTTCTTGTTATTACAGAAGGCTGGGCAGGATATTGGCTTTGACGTCACCAGTACGCAAACTTTCTGCGAGGGTGGTGTGCGCATTAGCAGTACAGCGGTGCGCCAGGCTCTGGCCGAAGACGACTTAGCATTGGCCGAGAGTTTGCTTGGTCATCCGTTTAGCATCTCCGGGCGTGTTGTCCACGGCGATGAGCTAGGAAGAACCATTGGTTTCCCAACGGCGAATTTACCGCTTCGTCGTCAGGTATCCCCGGTAAAAGGGGTGTTTGCGGTAGAAGTCGCAGGCCTTGGCGATACACTGCTGCCAGGTGTTGCCAACATTGGTACACGCCCAACGGTGGCGGGCTTGCGTCAGCAGTTAGAAGTCCATTTGCTGGACGTTGCAATGGACTTATATGGGCGCCATATTGATGTGGTGCTGCGTAAAAAAATACGTAATGAACAACGGTTTGCTTCGCTTGATGAACTGAAAGCGCAAATCGCCAAAGATGTGGTAACCGCCCGCGAATTTTTCGGGTCTAATACCTGAGCAAGCTAACTACGGAACTGAGAATCTAATGAGTGACTTTAAATCTACCCTGAATTTACCGGAAACAGGGTTCCCGATGCGTGGCGATCTCGCTAAACGTGAACCGGGCATGCTGGCTCGCTGGAATGATGATGACCTGTACGGCATCATCCGTAATGCAAAGAAAGGCAAAAAATCCTTCATTCTGCATGATGGCCCTCCATACGCGAACGGCAACATTCATATTGGTCACTCAGTAAACAAGATTCTGAAAGACATTATCGTGAAGTCCAAAGGACTGAGCGGTTTTGATTCCCCGTATGTGCCAGGTTGGGACTGCCACGGTCTGCCTATCGAGCTGAAAGTTGAGCAACTTATTGGTAAGCCAGGCGAGAAAGTGTCTGCGGCGGAATTCCGTGCAGCCTGTCGTAAATACGCGGCAGAACAAGTTGATGGTCAACGTGCTGACTTCATCCGTCTGGGTGTGTTGGGCGACTGGTCACGTCCGTACCTGACGATGGATTTCAAAACCGAAGCGAACATCATCCGTGCGCTCGGCAAAATCGTGGGTAATGGCCACCTGCATAAAGGGGCTAAACCTGTTCACTGGTGCGTCGACTGCCGTTCAGCGCTGGCTGAAGCGGAAGTTGAGTACTACGACAAAACTTCGCCGTCCATCTTTGTTAACTTCCATGCTGTTGATGCCGACGCGGTAAAAGCTAAGTTTGGCGCAACGCAAGTTAATGGCCCGGTATCTCTGGTTATCTGGACCACCACTCCGTGGACACTGCCTGCTAACCGCGCTGTTTCTTTGAATGCAGAATTCGAATACGTGCTGGTGCAGGTTGATGGCCAGGCGCTGATCGTGGCAAAAGATTTGCTCGAAAGCGTAATGAAAAGCGCAGGTATCGCCGAATGGCAAGTTCTGGGCACCGTGAAAGGTGCAGAACTGGACCTGATGCGTTTCAAACACCCGTTCTTAGATTTCGACGTTCCAGCGATTCTGGGTGAGCACGTTACGCTGGAAGCGGGTACGGGGGCAGTTCATACCGCACCTGGCCACGGCCCGGACGACTACGTCATTGGTCAGAAATACGGCCTGGAAGTGGCTAACCCGGTTGGCCCGGATGGCTGCTATCTGCCAGGTACTTATGAAGGACTGGACGGTGTTCAGGTCTTCAAAGCGAACGACCTGGTGGTCAACATCCTGCGTGATAAAGGCGTTCTGCTGCACGTTGAAAAACTGCTGCACAGCTACCCGCATTGCTGGCGCCACAAAACGCCGATTATCTTCCGTGCAACGCCTCAGTGGTTTGTGAGCATGGATCAAAAAGGCCTGCGCGAGCAGTCTCTGAAAGAGATCAAAGGCGTGCAGTGGATCCCTGACTGGGGCCAGGCGCGTATCGAATCGATGGTCGCTAACCGTCCGGACTGGTGTATCTCTCGTCAGCGTACCTGGGGCGTGCCAATGTCTCTGTTCGTACACAAAGACACTGAAGAGCTGCACCCGCGCACGTTGGAACTGATGGAAGAAGTCGCTAAACGCGTGGAGCAAGACGGCATCCAGGCGTGGTGGGATCTCGACCCACGCGACATCATGGGCGACGACGCTGACAACTACACCAAAGTGCCAGACACCCTGGACGTGTGGTTCGACTCCGGTTCTACGCACTCCTCTGTTGTTGATGTGCGCCCTGAATTCAATGGCCACGCGGCAGACATGTATCTGGAAGGTTCGGATCAGCACCGCGGCTGGTTCATGTCTTCACTGATGATTTCGACTGCGATGAAAGGCAAAGCGCCTTATCGCCAGGTACTGACTCACGGTTTCACCGTTGATGGTCAGGGCCGCAAAATGTCCAAATCCATTGGTAACACCGTTTCTCCGCAAGATGTGATGAACAAACTGGGCGCGGATATTCTGCGTCTGTGGGTGGCATCTACGGATTACACCGGTGAAATGGCCGTTTCTGATGAAATCCTGAAACGCGCTGCCGACGCTTATCGTCGTATCCGTAACACCGCACGCTTCTTGCTGGCGAACCTGAACGGCTTCAATCCAGAAACCGATATGGTGAAACCAGAAGAGATGGTGAAACTGGATCGCTGGGCAGTGGGTTGTGCGCAAGAAGCACAGGCCGATATCCTTGCGGCTTACGAAAACTACGATTTCCACGAAGTGGTGCAACGCCTGATGCGTTTCTGCTCCATCGAAATGGGCTCGTTCTATCTCGACATCATCAAAGACCGCCAGTACACCGCGAAGTCCGACAGTGTTGCACGTCGTAGCTGCCAGACTGCGCTGTTCCACATTGCAGAAGCGCTGGTTCGCTGGATGGCGCCGATCATGTCCTTCACCGCTGACGAAATCTGGGCTTACCTGCCTGGTAACCGTGAGAAATACGTCTTCACCGGCGAATGGTACGAAGGTCTGTTCGGTTTGGCTGATAGCGAAACGATGAACAATGATTACTGGGACACGCTGTTAACCGTGCGTGGCGAAGTGAACAAAGTTATCGAACAAGCGCGTGCTGACAAAAAAGTGGGCGGTTCTCTGGAAGCAGCAGTCACTCTGTATGCCGACAGCGACCTGGCCGCGAAGCTCAACAGTCTCGGCGATGAATTACGATTTGTCCTGTTGACCTCTGGTGCTGAAGTTGCCGATTATGCGCAGGCAACTGAAGACGCTCAGCCAAGCGAAATCCTCAAAGGTTTGAAAGTGGCTCTGCGTAAAGCCGACGGTGATAAGTGCCCGCGCTGCTGGCATTACACCACTGACGTCGGTCAGGTAGCGGAACACGCAGAAATCTGTGGCCGCTGTGTCACCAACGTAGCCGGTGACGGCGAAAAGCGTAAGTTTGCCTGATGAGTAAATCGATTTGTTCGACTGGTTTGCGTTGGCTGTGGCTGGTGGTCGTGGTTCTTATCGTCGACCTGGGCAGCAAATACCTGATCCTCCAGCATTTCATGCTGGGGGACACCGTATCGCTGTTCCCGTCGCTGAACCTGCATTACGCCCGTAACTATGGTGCTGCGTTTAGTTTCCTTGCGGATAAAGGCGGCTGGCAGCGCTGGTTCTTTGCAGGAATCGCCATTGGTATTTGTGTGATTCTGGCGGTGCTGATGTATCGTTCCAAAGCAACGCAGAAGCTGCATAACATCGCCTATGCTTTAATTATTGGCGGTGCACTTGGCAACCTGTTTGATCGCTTGTGGCACGGTTTTGTGGTCGACATGATTGATTTCTATGTCGGCGACTGGCACTTCGCAACGTTTAATTTGGCCGATACGGCAATCTGTATCGGTGCGGCGCTGATTGTTCTGGAGGGGTTCTTTGTCTCCTCCGACAAGCCCGCAAAGCAAAAAGGGTAATCCATGGCTGAGTCTATCCAGGCCAATAGCAGAGTTTTGGTGCATTTCACGCTGAAACTCGAAGATGGTTCCACTGCCGAGTCAACGCGCAATAATGGCAAACCGGCACTCTTCACGCTGGGCGACGAAACGCTGTCGCCAGGCATGGAAGACCAGCTTGTCGGTTTGAAAGCAGGGGATAAGAAAGCATTCTCTCTGGCACCCGAGTCGGCGTTTGGTATTCCAAGCCCTGACATGATCCAGTATTTCTCGCGTCGTGAATTTATTGACGCGGGCGAGCCGGTGCCGGGTGCAATTATGTTGTTCACCGCAATGGATGGCAGCGAGATGCCTGGTGTCGTGCGTGAAGTCAACGGGGATTCCATCACCGTTGACTTTAACCACCCACTGGCCGGGCAAACCATTCATTTTGATATCGAAGTACTGGAAGTTAACCCGGTACTGGAGGCGTTGAATGCAGATCCTGTTGGCTAACCCTCGGGGTTTTTGTGCCGGGGTAGACCGCGCTATCAGCATTGTTGAAAACGCGCTGGCCATTTACGGCGCGCCGATTTATGTCCGCCACGAAGTGGTGCATAACCGTTACGTGGTAGACAGCCTGCGTGAGCGCGGGGCTATTTTCATCGAACAAATCAGTGAAGTGCCAGATGGCGCAATCCTGATTTTCTCGGCTCACGGAGTTTCCCAGGCTGTGCGTAGCGAAGCCAAAGGCCGTGATTTAACCGTGTTTGATGCGACCTGCCCATTAGTCACCAAAGTGCATATGGAAGTGGCTCGTGCCAGCCGTCGTGGTGAAGAGTCCATTCTGATTGGCCATGCTGGCCATCCGGAAGTGGAAGGCACCATGGGTCAGTACAGCAACCCGAAAGGGGGAATGTACCTGGTCGAATCACCGGAAGATGTCAGCAAGCTGGATGTGAAAAACGAAGCCAAACTTTCGTTTATGACCCAGACCACGCTCTCTGTGGATGACACTTCTGACGTGATTGACGCGTTGCGTAAACGCTTCCCGAAAATCATCGGCCCGCGTAAAGACGACATTTGCTACGCCACCACTAACCGTCAGGAAGCAGTGCGAGCTTTGGCTGATGAAGCCGATGTCGTGCTGGTTGTTGGCTCGAAAAACTCTTCCAACTCCAACCGTCTTGCCGAACTTGCGCAGCGTATGGGGAAAGCGGCGTATCTGATTGATGATGCGACCGATATCCAGGAAGAATGGGTTAAAGGTGCTACCTGTGTGGGTGTCACTGCGGGCGCGTCCGCGCCAGATATTCTGGTGCAAAACGTTCTGGCTCGCCTGCGTGAACTCGGCGGCAGCGAGGCCCGTGAGCTTGTTGGACGCGAAGAAAATATTATTTTCGAAGTGCCGCGCGAATTGCGACTGGATATCAAAGAAGTCCAGTAACGCAATCTATTAGCGAAAAATGAGAAAATGCCAGCCGATGTCCATCGTCTGGCATTTTTTATAGAGGAAGGCATGAGTAAAACTTCAATCATTCTCGATACCGACCCTGGCATTGATGATGCCGTCGCGATAGCCGCCGCGATTTTTTCCCCACAGCTGGATTTAAAACTTCTGACGACAGTCGCAGGCAACGTCAGCGTTGAGAAAACAACGCGCAATGCCCTGCAATTGATGCACTTCTGGCAGAAGAACATTCCGGTTGCACAAGGTGCCGCAACCCCGCTGGTGCGTAAACTGCGTGACGCCGCTAATGTTCATGGCGAGTCCGGTATGGAAGGTTATGCGTTCGTTGAACATCAGCGGAAGGCGCTGGATAAACCTGCTTTTCAGGCCATTTTCGAGTGCTTATGTGCAAGCGCTGAGCCCGTCACGCTGGTGGCGATTGGCCCGTTAACCAACATCGCTTTGTTGCTCACTCAGTACCCAGAGTGCAAACCGAAAATCAAACGTCTGGTGATTATGGGCGGATCGGCGGGTCGCGGTAATTTCACACCGAACGCTGAATTCAATATGGCTATCGACCCTGAAGCGGGTGCGCGCGTCTTTGAAAGCGGGCTGGAGATTGTGATGTGCGGCCTCGACGTGACCAATCAGGCGATGCTTAGCCCAGAATATCTGGCAACACTTCCCGAACTGAATCAAACCGGGAAAATGCTACACGCGTTGTTCAGCCACTATCGCAGCGGAAGTATGTCTACGGGTCTGAGAATGCATGATCTTTGCGCTATCGCCTGGTTGGTAAAACCTGAACTTTTCCGCGTGGAATCATGTTTTGTGGCGGTGGAAACCCACGGCGAATTTACGGCGGGAACCACGGTTGTCGATCTTGAAGGCCGGTTAAAGCGACAATCCAACGCACTGGTAGCAATGGATTTAGACGTAGCAGGTTTCCAGGCATGGGTGGCAGAGGCGCTGGCGCTGGCCCCGTAATATTTAACGCGACGCAGATCGAATTTCTTCGGTTCAACTATTCGGTTAATCGATTAACCTTGCTATGCTGATTCAGCAGTTCTCCTTGGGCCGGAGAAAAACGATGAGTATTACCTTCAATAAACCACCGAGCGTGGCGTTCCTTACGGGCCAATTCACGGCTGAAAATGTGATTAAAAAAGTCACCCGCAGCGGTGATTTGAGCGGCGTGTTTCACGATATCGCCGCCTGGCAGGCTATTCCATCCGATACTCCGATTTATGAAGTCGAAATGCTCAATTCCCTGCAAGGGGAAGGTGAGTTGTATGTTGGCATGACGCATCTGCATCCGGGCCGTGTGGGCAACGAATTCCATATGACTCGCGGGCATTTCCATCAGCGCCGCGAGCAGGGAGAGGTGTACTTCGGGATCCGGGGAAGTGGCTTACTGCTGCTGCAAAACGAGCATCGCAAAGCTTGGCTGGAGCACGTTTCACCGGGGTCTGTGCATATTATTCCAGGGGATACCGCGCATCGGCTTATCAATACCGGCAGCGAAGTGCTCTCAGCACTGGCTGTTTGGCCGAGTATTGCGGGCCACGATTACGGCTCGCTGGCGCAGGGTTTTGCAGCGCGCGTGGTTTTGCAGGATGGAAAAATCCAGGCGAAAGAGGTGCAAAATGGCTGAGTCGCGGCTTCATTTCGGGCTGGATATGCAAGTGCATCACCAGCCAATGGGCTTTAGCTACGGGGAAGAAGTGATTGGTCCGTTGCCGGAGATCCGCAAACTTGAAAGCATCCGCGCTTCGTTACGCGATCCGCACTGTGATGGGCCGGAAGATGTTTATGCCATTGTTATGGATGTGGCACGTTTACAGGATCGGGAAGAACTCAAAAAAGAATGTTGCTGTTTGGCGTGGTGACGTACGCCTCCGGGCGTTTGGGTGATGAGCCCATACGCAGCCAGGGGCATATTCACCGCATCAGCAGCCATAGCGGTTGGTCGCCGCCTGAGCTGTATGAAATCTGGCAGGGCAAAGCGATTATCTATATGCAGGAATATGTTGCTGACGATCCGGGGCGCTGTTTTGCCGTTCTCGCAGGCCCTGGTGAGAAAGTGTTGGTGCCGCCGGGTTGGGCGCACGCCACGATTTCAGCTTCGCCGGATGAACCGCTGACGTTTGGTGCCTGGTGCGACAGAGAATACGGTTTTGAATACGAGGCGGTTCGTGCTTACAAAGGGTTGGCGTGGTATCCGCTGTTGCAGGATGAACATATTGCCTGGCAGAATAATCGCCATTACATGCCGGGGCGCTTACAGGTGACGTCGCCGCGTTGTTATACCGAGTTTGGTATTACAGATGAGCCGTTATATCAACAATTTATAGACGATCCTGCGCGGTTTCAGTTTATTTCTAAGCCGGGGATGGTGAGTCAGAAGTGGGTGAATTTTCATCCTTAAAAACCACCCTCACCCTAACCCTCTCCCAAGGGAGAGGGGATTTTGGTTTCCCCCTCTCCTTTGGGAGAGGGGATTTTAGTTTCCCCCTCTCCTTTGGGAGAGGGTCGGGGTGAGGGGGAAATTAACACTACAATCAACTAAACAACCCAACTGCCACACCCGCCGCGGCCAGCACCAGCAATAACAACATCGCTTTCACCGGCGAAACACCGCGTTTAGCCATCAAATACCAGGTGCCAATCACGACCAGCAACGGTAACAAATTCGGGAAAATTCCATCCAGCATCTGCTGCACATGAATATTCACGCCATCTTTGGTGACAAACTCAAGCCCGGTCCCCAGCTTCACATAACTTGCCGCCACGCCGCCCATCACGAACACGCCGAGTAACGATAGCGCTTCCCGCAGGCGCGTTGATTTGCTGCTCACCAGCATTTCAACAGACGTTGAACCCATGCGGTAACCTTTCAGGAACAGGAACCACGATCCGGGAATAATAATCGCAAGCCAGGCAACGCAATAAAACAGCGGTCCGAGGATATTCCCGCCTGCCGCAAGCGCCATACCGATGCTGAGTAGAATCGGGATCAACATGCCGGGGATCATCGAATCACCAATGCCTGCCACCGGTCCCATCAATCCCACTTTCAGGGTGTTGATGGTTTCGCCGTCAATCGGTTCACCATTGGCGCGCTTTTCTTCCAGTCCCAGCACCATGCCGTTCACGATCGCACCCAACTGTGGCTCGGTGTTATAAAACGACGCGTGGCGCTTGAGCATCTCCTTACGTTGTTCCTCATCGGGATAGAGTTTTTTCGCCACCGGCAGCATGCTCAAACAAAAACCGAATGACTCAAGACGCTCAAAGCTCATGGAGGAGAGGTTGTACATCATCCAGCTACGCCAGCAGCGGCGTAAATCCTGGCGAGTGAGTTTACGTTCTTCCATCAGAATTCATCCTCATCATCAGTGGCGGTTGAGGCTACACGTTCAGCTTGCGGCTCGGGTTTGTAGTTGTAGTGAATTAACGCCAGCAGCGCCCCGACAATCACCAGCGCCACCATGTTTAATTTCAGGAAAACGATGCAGATAAACCCCACCAGGAAGTAAATCAACATGCTGTAATTTTTGATGATTTGTTTGAGAAGAATCGCGATCCCGACCGCTGGCAGAATGCCACCCAGCACGTTCATCGTGGAAAGGACGATATGCGGCAGGCTGTCCATAAAGGCGTTGATGTACTGCGCGCCGAAATAGACTGCGATAAACGTCGGAATAAAACGCATCAGGAAGTTGGTGGCTTGTGGCCAGATGGCGCTGTTGAGGTACACACCGCGTTCGTCGCCTTTCTCAAGTGCAACGTCTGCTCGGTGGTTCCACCATGAGTTCAGTACCATCATGGCATTGAACAACACAGTCCCTGCAATACCGATGGTGGCGGCTAACGCCACGGCGACTTCCGGGCCTTTATTGGAAAGGATACCCAGCGCGATTGCCGGGAAAGCCACAAAGTTCAGATCGGCAGGCATAGATCCACCGGGGGTTACCATCGCGATGTACACAGCCTGAACCGCCACACCAATGATAATCCCGGTTTGAACATCGCCGAGAATAAATCCTACCAACATTCCTGAAACCAACGGGCGAGTAATCAAATACCAGCCACCAGTAAGCCCCAGCAGCCATGGGCTGCTCAACGCACCGAGGTAACAGAGAATGCCGATCAAAGCCGCTTCAAAAGCCATAATGCACTCCTTTATTTGAGTTTTTGGCGAGCGTCCTGCCAGCTATAGCTGCTGGCATCAGGAACCAGACGAAATTCAATCTGGTGCCCGCGGCTTGAGAGGTAGTCGAACGCGGCTATCTCTTCCGGGTTTACAGACTGATTAGGGCCAATGGTTGTGGTGGTGGCACGTGCGCTCATCGGGCCAACGTTGATTTTTTTATTGCTGTTTTGCAGGCTGATCCCCGCTTCTTCGATGCGTTTGAGCGTGACGGGGGATTTGCCAATCACGAAATACTGCTTTTCGCTGGCGATGATCTTCGGCAGCTTTTCAATCGCCGTTGCGGTATCAAACAGCCAAACTTTGATGTCCTGCACCGCACCTTTCATGACTGAAGAAAGCAGAGGATCCGCGGCGACCGCATCATCAATCGCGATAATCCCCTGGCACGGCAGCTCTTTTGCCCAGCGAGTCACTAACTGGCCGTGGATCACCCGATCGTCGATACGTACAAATGAAATACTCATCGTGCCCCCTTAGAAATCATCCGATTGCGCAGCTTCAGCCAGACGAGCCTGTACCAGCGATTCTTGCGTTTGCTCCAGCAATTGCGCGGCAGCGTGCTCAACATCTTGCAGATCTTTTATTTCATCGCTTAGCAGCAACATGGGGAAATTCACCCCACCGAGAACCGCAATTGGCGGCTGTGTTTGTGGGTCAAACGCGTGATGACAGGCGATGTTCCACGGCGTACCACTTTGCAAATCGCACAGCACCAGTACGCCATCGGCTCCTTTGCTTGCCTGTTTCAAAACGGCGGCAAACTCATCAGCAAAACTATTGATGCCCTTGTTTTCAGTGAGCATGATGGGGAAAACATGCGGCAATTCGCCGTATACCATGTGCGAACTGGTGAGAAGCGCATCTGCCAGTGAGCCGTGTGTTGCCAGAATCACATTAATCATTTTTATCCCCTTACCCAGGCTTTCATGGTGGCGAGTTGTTGATGAGCACCGCGACCGTACGGTGAAATTCGGTATTCCCCAACGGCTGCGGGAATGATGAAGGTTTCGGCGTAGTGCACGACAAACGGTTCGAATGCGCCGCTCGGGCTTTCAACCAGCGCTTCATCACCTTCTACCAGGTTCAGCACGTTGACCCCGCCGTTTGTATGATGTGTAACGGGCTGTGTAAACCAGTGGCGACGAGTTTCAATAAATTCCCGCTCGTGCAAACCGGTGCGCTCTTCGCGCCAGCCGTCACCTGCGGCGATAGGCTCGAAATGGTTCACCAGATGCTCAGTCACCCATTGGGTATCGCGTTGCCAGTCAATGACTTGCGCGCCGTGTTCCAGATGTACCGGGCGCGGCAGGCCATCAAGACCTAACCGGCCCCAGTCCCATAATTTAAAGGTGAAAATGTACGGCGTGGCGCTGATTTCCAGCACCATCGCGCCAGATCCAGAGCAGTGAACGGTGCCCGCAGGGATCAGGAAATGATCGTGTTTACGGGCCGGGAAGCGGTTTACAAACTTCTCATCATCAAACGCCTTTTCTCCGCGTTGTGCGGCTGCGAGTGAGTCGAGCATTTCTTGCGGATCGATTCCCGTTTTGGTTCCGAGGTAAACTTCCGCACCCGGTTCCGCTTCCAGCAGGTAGTAGCTTTCATCCTGCGTGTAGTGCATCCCGAAATGCTGCTGGATGTACTCCGTTATCGGATGAACCTGGAAACTTAAATTCTGCCCGCCGATGGTATCGAGGAAATCGAAACGGATCGGGAATTCCGCACCGAATCGGGCATGAACGCGCTCACCAAGCAGCGGGCGAGGGTAGAGCAACACCAGATCCTGAGAAGGGATCTCGATCCGCACATCACCAAAACGCAGTAACAGGCTGTTCTCCTCGGGCACACAGTCAAAACACCATGCGTAATTTGGCTTTGAGGGATCGAGATTGAATTTGTCTTTCATCCATTGGCCGCCCCAGACACCCGGGTCGAAGAATGGCACCACGCGGAAAGGTTGTTGCGTGGTTTGTTGCAGGCCGTGGCGTAGCGCTTCAC
Source organism: Buttiauxella selenatireducens (assembly GCF_031432975.1). Classification (GTDB taxonomy): domain Bacteria; phylum Pseudomonadota; class Gammaproteobacteria; order Enterobacterales; family Enterobacteriaceae; genus Buttiauxella; species Buttiauxella selenatireducens. The sequence goes on from NZ_CP133838.1 coordinate 699,382, forward strand.
CACTGACCATGGCGGGTTGTTCAGGGTTGTTGGTATCGAGCAGGAAATCTGCCCGCTTAAGCAAGGGGGTTTTATGGCGGTCAAACACGCGCCACTCAATGAAAAACGCACGTTTATAGCGGCGCAGAATATCTTCATCACAATTATCTACGCCCCAGTTGCCCAATTCACCCCGACGAAAACGCTGCTGGATTTCCCAGCGCGCAAGGTCTGCATAGACCAGCATGTCACCCTGGTGAATCAATGCAGCCCCTGGGCCGTAAATCACGACCAGACCGTTGTTGACTTCAGCAACTTGCTGCTGCGCATGAGCCAGTTTCTCATGGCAAAAAAACTCTGTTAATTCGTGGCAGGAAAGCACGCCGAAGACACGGTCATCGGTCAGGTTATACGCCAGCAAGTCATGCAGATGTTGCTCACTCAACCGCGCTGATTCTGCGTTGATAACCAGATCAGGATGCAACTGCGTAATGAGCTGTGAATGCAGCTCGTCAAGTTGAACACCGGGGTAGCAGTCAATCACCAGTACGGTTTTTTCGGTGCGTGTGAGTTGCTCATCGAGCATGTGTTTGATAGCTGACCAGCCCTGCGATGCCTGGTGGTCAAACCCTGAAACCCTGACTTCGGGATACTTATCGTATGATGCCGAATGCATAATATTCTCCCTGTTTCTGATAGATTAAGATTAATCGATTAACCCATTTTGAACAGTGTGGTAAACGCGATTAACCCACCACTTTTAGCAATGGATTGCGAAAAACTGAGTTATCTGTGATGGCTTTCACATGGCAGAGAGTAATTTTTTGGTTATTCGATTAATCTATTGGGAAATGCTTAATTATGAGGAGTGTCGATGAGCACCGTTACCCTTGCCCAGGTTGCAAAACAGGCGGCAGTTTCAACCGCTACCGTTTCGATGGTGTTGCGTAATCGAGGCCGAATATCTGACGCCACCCGAAGTCGCGTACTCAAAGCCCTGGACGATCTGGGTTATGTTTACAACCAGACGGCTGCGAATCTACGTAATCGCACCAGCAACCAGGTCGGATTATTACTGCACGACATCACCAACCCGTTTTATGGCGAAATGACTGCCGGGCTGAGTCAGGAAATGGAGCGCCACGACTTGCTGCTGTTTCTCGCCAATAGCGAGGAGTCGGGTGAACGCCAGCAAAAGTTTGTCGATTCTCTGATGCGTAACAACGCCTGCGGAATGGTGTTGTGCGCGGCAAGGGAGACGCCGCCGCTGTTTTTCGAAACTCTGAAGCGGCGGAACATCCCGGCGATTATGGTGGTGCGCCCAATGGACGACGTTGATTTCGATTTCGTCGGCACTGACAACTTTTTGGGTACGCAACTGGCGACACAGCATTTGCTGCGTCTGGGCCACCGTCACATCGCATTTATCGGCGGCAGTGAAAACTCCATCAGCCGCGCCCAGCGTATTGGGGGCTACAGCAGTAAATTGCTGGAGCATCGTATCCAACCGAAAAGCGAATGGGTTGTTTCATCGCTCGCCAGCCAAAGTGACGGCGCGCGAGTGGCTGAAGAGCTGTTTAGCCGTTATCCGGAAATCACAGCGGCAGTCTGTTATCAGGATATTGTGGCGCTGGGCGTGATGCAGACGCTACGGAAAATGGGCCGCCAGCCGGGTGTGGATTTTGCGCTGATAGGTTTTGACGACATCACCGAAGCGTCCCTGGTACAGCCTGCACTGACGACGGTTTCAGTCGCGGCCAAAGAGATTGGACGCAAAGCGGGGGAGTTGTTGTATAGCCGAATTCAGGGCAACGACGAACCGCCAAAACGGATAATCCTCCCGCCTACGCTGGTGGTAAGGGAGTCGTGCGGGTTTGGTTCACAAACGCGTTAAACGCTGTACCAGCGCCATTTCACTGTGGCGATAGGGAATGCCGTATTCGTCCAGCACATCGTGGAACCACAGGTGCGCGTAGTCCACGCCACTTTTGCGCACTGACGGCCAGGGGAGGGTCGTTTGCGTTTTGCCGCGCACTAATCCCCACTGATAACAACCGACATTCAGGGCGGCAAACAGCGGCAGTTGTTCCTCCACAACGCTCCCGACATGGCGCGCCAGCCATTCTGTGCATAACAGTGGACGCTCGAAAGTTTGCCAGTAGCGTAAGACTTGCAGCATTTTCGGCGTGGCAAGGTAGGCGTGGAAACTGATCACATCCGAAAGATCGGCTGCTGCCTTATCGATCGGATGGGCAAAATACTCCGTTTCCGGTTCGTCGGGATCTTGTGAAATATGCCATGCACCCACAGTCAGCGGCTGGTGGGGATCTTCGTCACGCGCCCAGATGAAAACCTTTTGCAGCAGTTCCAGTGCAAAATGCTCCAGCTTTTCATCGAACTGAATTTCCTCAAGCCCGCTGGCAAAAGTGCCGCGGTTGCCTGGTTCGTTATACAGATCCCAGATGGCGATACGCGAATCGTTTTTGAAATGGCGCACAATGTCGCGCACATAGCACTCAAGCTGCGGCCACAAATTGCGGTTACAAACAGTCTCTCGCCCGGGACTCGCCGCCGCCTGACTGTTGTGTTTGCCGGGTTCTGGCGCTTTCTGCGGCCCCAAAAATGGCTCGTCGCCGGAAAAACCACAGTCATCCATCAGCGTTAGCATGACTTTCATTTGATGGCTCTGGGCGATACGCAGGAAGCTCTCGATGCGCATCAGCAATCCATCGCGGTCGTGCAACCAGACAATAAACGGCAAATTGATCCGCAGTTGGTTGTAGCCGATTTCCTGCGCCCAGCCGAGTTCCTGATCTATCGTTTCGGGATCAAAGGTTTCGCGTTGCCATAGCTCTGTCCAGTTTATGGCGCTGCGGGGGAGGTAATTAAACCCGCAAATCCAACCCTGATTTTTGTGCCACTCTGTGGCCTGTTGTTTGCTCCATTGTGTGCGCATGACATGGCTCCTAAGGTGATTCTGGCGTTAAGCTGGATACAGATTTGCGCCCTGGCGTATTACCCCACACTTTGTCGTATTCATAGCCGGTGAGGTCTTTGATGACTTTGCGGGTTTCCATATCGCAGTCTGCGAGGTTTCCACCCAGTTTGAGTCGGGCGACTTCTTTAATCAGTGTCTTATGGGATTCGCGGGTGAGCTTGAATTTAAAGGTCATCCAGAAACTGATGGCCAGCAACGCGGCGGTGGCAAAAACCATTAGCCCGACAATAGCGTGTAGCGCTTCGATAGGCTGTTCGCCCTGGCCTTTAACGAAACCGCTTTCTTCAAGCACCACGCCAATCAGCATGATTGCCAGCGCCACGGTACTTTTCCGGGTTAAGACCATCACACCAGCAAAGATGCCTTCGCGACGTTTTTTAGTGACAATTTCATCAACATCAGGAATAAAACTGTAAATATTCCACGGGATGAAATACAGACCTGCACGTGAAATACCCAAAATGACAAATACAGCAGAGAACAATATCACTGAGACATTGATGTTGTTGATATAGGCGTAAAACAGGAAAGCTAATACTGCGAAAATACAGCTATAAGATAAACGGAGTGCACCGGAAGGCGAGAAATTTAATTTGCTGAGTAACAACATGAAGACAAGTGTTCCCGGAACAGAAACAAATGCTGCCACGCTTAAATAACCTGAAACGGCGGCAGCATCCTGATGCAACCCGTAAACCACATAATAAGTAAATACCGAGCCGAAAACGTCCATTGCGGTAAATGAAGCAATATAAATAATAATATGCTGGCGGAACATACGGATTTTAAATGACGAGAGTAAATCTAACGCCAGGCTTTTTAAATGGTGCCAAAGATTGCCGCTATTTGCCCCTTCTGGTTCGGGTTCAAACTCTTCGCGCACGTCTTTTGCTTCCCAGGTACACATCCAGGTGGTAAATACCGCGAGGCAAAAAATAGCCGAGAAAAGCAGGCCAGTGTATGTGTACGTCATTGAGTTATCTTTGCCGGTGAACTGCATGATAACGCCCGGTACAGACACCGCCAGAAAACCGCCGAGCTGTGAGCAGATCATCCGCACCCCGGATAAACGGGCGCGTTCGGTGTAGCGATTGGTCATCTCTGCCGCCAGTGTTTCCCATGGCACCAATACCATGGCGGAGAGCAGTTCGATGGAAAGATAGGTGCCGAGATAATACCAGTAGCCCATATCTGTCACCCATAGCAGGGCATACAAAAACATCAGTGGGGCGCTGAGTAATAAAAAGAATCGGCGGCGACCGAAGCGTTTACCCAGCCAGGTGTTGGCGAAGTTGTCGGTGATGTAGCCCATGATTGGGCTTAATACAGCGTCGATCACACGAGCAATAGCAAATATAGATCCGGCTTCCAGTACCGATAATCCACAATAAGTGGTGTAGAAGAATAAAAGCCAGGTGCCGATAATAGCAAAAGCTCCACCGCCAAATAAATCGGTGACTCCATATCCTATGGCCGTTCCATAGCCTACTCTGCGTTCTGTCGGTTTCATATTATTCCTTTATACCCGTCATACTTCAAGCAACTCGAATTATATTGGGTATAGCTGTAGGGTGAAAAGGAAGGTTCTATTGTTATTAAATTTCTATCCAGTTTCGGGTTATTGATGACTGATATATAGCTTCAACCATGCGTAGTGATATTTCAGCCTGGTGAATATCGACGTAGTGGTGATTATTTTTGTTTTGTAAATCGCTATAGAAGTTATTAATGGCCTGTTGGTGACTGCTTCCCCAGTAGCATTTTTGCCCTTCTTGTGGGGCTTCATCACTGGCAAGAAAATCTTTTTTGTCACCCGAAATTAACCATAAATTATTATGATGCAGTTGCAGCAAGCCGTTTTCACAGTGGATCTCTAATAACAGCGGTGAATCTATGGTGTTGCAATTTGTGGCGTAAAAAATCCCGCGCGCCCCGTTTGCCAGTTCCATATTGGCGATGGCGGTGTCTTCAGCTTGAGTCGATCCACTCAAAAAACTGCTTTCCACAACACCTTTAACCGATTTCACGCCACCGGCCAGCCACTGCATTAAGTCCAGCGTATGGATTGCCTGGTTGATCAGCAGGCTCCCGCCTTCCGTGGCAAAACGCCCGCGCCACGGACTTTGCGCGTAGTAGACGTGGGAACGGCTCCAGGTCAGTACGGCTTTGACACTGAGCATTTTCCCGAAAGTGTTAGTTTGCAAAAGGGCTTTCATCTTCTGGCTACTGGGGTTCAGACGGTTCTGGTAGCAAACCCCAAGCCGCGTCGTTGCGCCTTCCAACGCATGTTTAATCTCTTTCAGTTCACCAGGATTAAGCGCCACCGGCTTTTCTGTGAAGACGTGTTTCCCTGCGGCAAGTGCCGCAATAATGATCTCTTTGTGCGCAAAATGCGGGGTGCAAATGTGCACCACGTCAATCTCGTTATCGCCGAGCATTTCGCGGTAATCGGCGTAATAGCGGCAGCCGTAGCTTTCAGCCAGCGCCAGACCTTTTGCCGCGTCGGTTTCGACAATCGCCCGTAGCTGGCAGGCAGGATTCGATTGAATTGCCTCGACGTGCAAGGTGTGGATTGTTCCACACCCGATGATGGCGGCCTGAGTCGTTTTCATCGCTATTGCACTCCGTTTGCCAACATTTGCGCCCGCACGCACAGTTCGGCGGCTTTGAAAGCGTGCGCCTGGGTCATCGCATTTTCGGTGCGATTCAGGCAGTCCAGAATCAGCTCGCCGAAGAAAGGGAATCCCACTTTTCCTGCTACCGGGTAACGGAATTCACCTTCTTTATTAACCAGATACACTACATCTTGTTCCTGACGGGTGATATCGACGTATTTGCGTATTTCGATATAACCGTCGGTGCCGAGGAGTGTCAGACGTCCGTCGCCCCAGGTGCTGAGTCCTGCTGGTGTGAACCAGTCGCAGCGGAAATAGCCGCTGGCTCCGTTTTCACCTTTCAGCATCGCATCGCCGAAATCTTCAAATTCAGGGTGTTGAGGATGGGTGAAGTTGCTGGTTTGCGCGGCAATAACCTGTGCTTCGCGGTTGCCCGTGTAAAACAGGAATTGTTCAATCTGATGGCTGCCGATATCACAAAGAATGCCGCCGAAGCGCTTTTTAAAGTAGAACCAGTCTGGGCGACCCTGGCCTTCCCGGTGCGGCCCCATACCCAGAGTCTGAATCACCCGGCCAATTGCGCCGTCGCGCACCAGTTGCCCGGCAAATACTGCACTTTCGACGTGAAGCCGTTCACTGTAATACACCGCATATTTGCGTCCGGTTGCGGCGACTTTCGCTTTAGCGGCGGCCAGTTGTTCGAGAGTGGTTAGCGGCGCTTTATCGGTAAAATAGTCTTTTCCGGCGTCCATAACTTTCAGGCCAAGTGCGCATCGCTCATCAGGAATGCCCGCTCCGGCAACCATTTTAACGCCCGGGTCGGCCAGTATAGTTTCAAGCGATGGCGCGACTTTCGCCTGCGGATATTGCTTAACAAACTGCTCGATTTTCTGTGGATCAGGACAGTAAACCCATTTGAGTGTCGCGCCCGCTTCAATCAGGCCATTGCACATGCCGTAGATATGGCCGTGATCGAGTGCGGCAGCGGCAAAAACAAAATCATCTGGCTGCACGACTGGTTGCGGTTTACCTTTCGGCGCGTAATTCATGCCGTCATGGATACTCATGCTGAGGCTCCTTGATCCATATTTTTGCCCAATGGAATCGCGTCTTCGTTAGCGAAGTTTTCCACAGAAGCCGATTTCTCAAAGAAGTGGGGGGCGAGTTTAAGTAGGCCACCGGTCTGGTAATAAGGGTCGCTGGCGCTAATGGGCAGCGAAACGATGCTACGGGTGATGGCCGATTTATAGATGGCGGTGATGAGTTCCAGCGAACGTTTGCCTTGTTGGCCGTCCACTAACGGCGCGGTGTCAGTTTGCAGCGCGTGCAGGAAGTTTTCGATTTGCCCGGTATGCAGCGTCCAGGCCAGGCGCGGCACGGTCTGGAAACTATCTTCCAGTTGGTTTTCAAGCGATGTATCACGCGTTTCGATGGGGAAACCGTTAGGGGCGGCAATGCTGGCAAACTTATCCCAGGGGGCGGAAATACGCGCTTTTTCTCCCTGGATCACAATTTTCTGGTCTTCACCGTGGTGAACAACCGATGCCGTAAGTTGCGTTAATGCGCCGCTGTCATATTTAAATATTGCCGCGCTGAGGTCTTCGACTTCGGCATTGTCATGGGAAACATTAGTTGTCATGGCGACCACTTCCGTCGGAAAGCCCAACATCCACTGAATGGCATCGATGTGGTGCACGGCGTGGTTTAGCGTGCAGCCACCGCCTTCTTTTTCCCAGGTGCCACGCCACCACAGGTCGTAATATGAGTGACCGCGCCACCAGAACGAATCCACCTGAGCATGGCAAACTTTGCCGATTTGGTCGTTTTCGAGCACTTTTTTCAAACGCCAGAAAGCATCGGTGAAGCGGTTTTGAGCGATTATCGACAGCGTTTTCCCGCTCTCAAGGGCTGCGGATATCATCGCATCACATTCCTGAAGCGAAGCGGCCATCGGTTTTTCGCATAGAACATGCTTTCCGGCGTTCAAAGCATCGATTGATATAGTCGCATGAACATATGGCGGTGTGCAGATATCAAAAACATCAATGCCCGGATCATTAAGAATATCTTCATGGCTGTTATAGACCCTGGCTTCTGTTAGCTTGTAATGCTTTTTCTTTTCCTCGGCTTTTTCTGGGTAGATATCTACAAGGGCGACAATCTGGCAACGATCAGGAAATTGTAGATATCCCTGAATATGGTTGTGGGAAATATTACCAGTGCCAATTATAGCGATTCTTTGCATTATGTTCTCACTTATCAATATCAGGTCCGATGCAGCCAGTAAAATGATGGTTTATTTTCATCAGCGATCATTTTTTGAGAGCATAGTTATGGTTTTTTTTGCTCACAACCGCTATTTATGACAGGAATTGCATGACGACATTCAATGCCACGCAAGAGAAACAAAAACGGCGATATTATAAAGAGTTAGTCATGAAAATAAGTTAACTTTGCGGATGAGGCATCGATCACAAAATGACGGGCAAGTTGAAAATCAAGCAGATAGCTGAGTTAACCGGGCTTTCACCGAGTACGGTTTCCAGAGTGCTGGCGGGGAAAACAAATGTCAGCGCGCAGGCAAAAGAAAAGGTATTTTTCCATGCGCGCGCCATGGGTATTTTACGTGATATACCCAGCAGCCGTTTATTAATGAGTTCGTTATTAATTTGTGCACCTGCCGCCGCATTTACACCCCATGGCGACCATTATTACTATGAAGTTATTCAGGGTATTATTTCGGAAGTGTCGCGCTTTGATGTGCATGTGAAAAAATGTTCTCTGGATATTAATGATGCCGACATTTCATTATTTATGAAATCACTGAGCCATTCCGACGTTGAAGGAATAATAATAATTGGTATCGATGATGATTCTTTGTATCGACTGGCTTCAGAAAGTCACAAGCCTGTTGTGACTATTAATGCCAGGGATAAAAAGATGCGTCTTGATTGCGTCTCCCCCGATCACTATTCGATTGGCTATAGTGCGGCAAATTATCTGGCCGATAAAGGCCACCGTTCGGCACTGCTGTTTACCGACTTGCGTCGGGAAACGATGGTGCAGCGCCTCGAAGGGTTTAAAAGAGCCTGTCAGGATCGCCACCTTATTTTTGATGAATCTGAACATTTGCTGGTGACAAAAGGCTACGGAGAGCCCGAAGCGCGCCAAAATTTCAAAAAATATCTTCAGCAACGTTCAAAAGCCCAATTGCCCTCGGCTATTTTATGTGGCGGGGGCGCAATCGCCCGTGCAGTAATTAGCGAGCTGAAACACCATAATATTCAGATGCCTGACGATATCTCCATTATGACCTGTGCCTATGCACATGAAATGGAAGAGATCAAACAACTCGGTTTAACAGCGGCTTTTCAGCCATGTTGCGAGTTGGGTGTGGAAGCGGTTTATATCCTGCAAAGTCGCTTAACGCGAAATGTGAGTCCGAGGTTTAATTTACTCCTTCAGGGTTCTATTCATGTGGGAAATTCTGTTGCTGATGTGAACTGGCGACGCCGGGAGCTCTATCAATCGCATCAAATTCCCTGATTATTTTACGGGAATAATGGTTTTTACTGATAATTGCGCCGCTTTATCATAAATTTCTTATTATCGGTGTTTTCGGTGGCGGCATGTTGAAGCGCTAGTTAACCTGAAGACGTTAACGTTACAAATTAATAAAGAGAGTGAATATGGATGAGTCACAAGTCCGTGTAGCAATCGCGGGTGCGGGTGGTCGCATGGGGCGACAATTGATTCAGGCCGCAATACTGATGGATGGCGTCAAACTGGGGGCTGCGTTTGAGCGTCCGGGTTCATCCTTAGTAGGAAGTGACGCTGGTGAATTAGCAGGCGTTGCCAAAACAGGCGTCATTGTCAGCGATAGTCTTGCTGCGGTCGTGGAGGATTTCGATGTGTTTATCGATTTCACTCGTCCTGAAGGCACACTGAATCATCTGGCTTTTTGCCGCCAGCACGGTAAAGGGATGGTTATTGGCACCACTGGTTTTGATGATGCGGGCAAGCAGGCGATTACGGATGCCTCAGCTGACGTTCCAATTGTCTTTGCTGCAAACTTTAGCGTGGGTGTGAACGTGATGCTCAAGCTGTTAGAAAAAGCGGCCAAAGTGATGGGGGATTATACCGACATCGAGATCATCGAAGCCCATCATCGCCACAAAGTGGATGCGCCGTCAGGCACCGCGTTGGCGATGGGTGAAGCCATTGCACATGCGATGGACAAAGATTTGAAAGAGTGTGCGGTTTACTCCCGTGAAGGGTACACCGGCGAGCGTGTTCCAGGCACTATTGGTTTTGCTACGGTGCGTGCGGGCGACATTATTGGTGAACATACGGCGATGTTTGCGGACATCGGCGAGCGTATTGAAATCACGCATAAAGCTTCAAGTCGCATGACTTTTGCAAATGGTGCAGTTAGATCTGCTTCGTGGCTGAAGTCGGTTAAAAGTGGTCTTTATGATATGCGTGATGTGCTAAATTTGAATAGCTTGTAAATCTTATTACCCATCGTGATGTGGTTATTTCAATCATAAAGTATTGATTGATAGGGTAATATTTTATTGCCCTTTTTATTTTGTGTTTTTATTGGTGCATTTCATCTTTTTCATCGCCTAACCCTCATTAAGTTCGTTTATCCTGTCTGTTTTTGCTATCTCATGATTAATTTTGACCATTTGGTCCACTTTTCACTCCCGAAATCGTTAGTTTCCTATTCATCCAGGTCCGCAACCGTTTACGCGCTATAAGTTAGTTGTTGATTTCATCGGTCAATTCCACTTTTTCCACTCAGAGTGGCAAAAAACACATAAAAAGTTGCGCTTATGGTAGACTTTTCCCCGGCCTCTCACTAGAATGCCGCCGTTTGTCAAAAATCCAAATGACAGGCTGTTTTGCATTGATTCAGGAAATGGTTTTGAATTAATATGCAAATAAATTGACTGTTTATTCCCTGGAGGGCGTTTTGATTAAGTCAGCAATATTGGTTCTGGAAGACGGAACCCAATTCCACGGTCGGGCCATTGGGGCATCGGGGTCGGCAGTGGGGGAAGTCGTTTTCAACACTTCTATGACCGGTTATCAAGAAATCCTCACTGATCCTTCCTATTCCCGCCAAATCGTCACTCTTACTTATCCTCATATCGGCAATGTCGGCACCAATTCTGCTGACGAAGAATCCTCCCAGGTACATGCGCAAGGCCTCGTTATCCGTGACCTACCACTGATTGCCAGCAACTACCGCAATACCGAAGACCTTTCTTCCTACCTCAAGCGCCATAACATTGTGGCCATCGCCGATATCGATACCCGTAAGTTGACCCGTATTCTGCGCGAGAAAGGTGCACAGAACGGCTGCATCATCGCCGGAGATAACTTAGACGCGGCACTGGCGCTGGAAAAAGCGAAAGCATTCCCAGGCCTCAACGGTATGGATCTGGCGAAAGAAGTGACCACGAAGGAATCTTACGCCTGGCAGCAGGGGAGCTGGACGCTGGAAGGCGAATTGCCTGAAGCGGCTAAAGAAGAAGATTTGCCGTTCCATGTTGTCGCTTACGATTACGGCGTGAAACGCAACATTCTGCGTATGTTGGTTGACCGCGGCTGCCGCCTGACGGTGGTTCCGGCACAAACGTCCGCTGAAGATGTGCTGAAGTTAAATCCAGACGGCATCTTCCTGTCTAATGGTCCTGGTGACCCGGCGCCATGCGATTACGCCATCAGCGCAATTAAATCTTTCCTGGAAACCGACGTACCGGTATTCGGTATTTGTCTGGGCCACCAGTTACTGGCTCTGGCGAGCGGTGCGAAAACCGTGAAGATGAAGTTTGGCCACCACGGCGGCAACCACCCGGTTAAAGACCTCGACCGTGATTGCGTGATGATTACCGCTCAGAACCACGGTTTTGCGGTAGAAGAGTCAACCCTTCCGGCGAATCTGCGCGTGACCCACAAGTCATTGTTCGATGGCACGCTGCAAGGCATTCATCGCACAGATAAAGCAGCATTCAGCTTCCAGGGGCACCCAGAAGCAAGCCCTGGTCCGCACGATGCGGCACCGCTGTTTGACCACTTTATCGAATTGATTAAGCACTACCGCCAGTCAGCCAAATAATCAGGAGCTAAGAAAATGCCAAAACGTACAGATATAAAAAGCATCCTGATCCTCGGCGCAGGCCCCATTGTTATCGGCCAGGCGTGTGAGTTCGACTATTCCGGTGCTCAGGCGTGTAAAGCGCTGCGTGAAGAGGGTTACCGTGTTGTTCTGGTGAACTCCAACCCGGCGACAATCATGACCGACCCAGAAATGGCGGATGCGACCTACATCGAGCCGATTCACTGGGAAGTTGTACGCAAAATCATTGAGAAAGAACGCCCGGATGCAGTGCTGCCAACCATGGGCGGCCAGACTGCACTGAACTGTGCGCTGGAACTGGAACGTCAGGGCGTGCTGGCTGAGTTTGGCGTCACCATGATTGGTGCAACCGCTGACGCCATTGATAAAGCCGAAGACCGTCGTCGTTTCGACGTGGCAATGAAAAAAATTGGCCTTGATACTGCGCGCTCCGGCATCGCTCACAACATGGAAGAAGCGCTGGCTGTTGCTGCGGATGTCGGTTATCCGTGCATCATCCGTCCTTCATTCACCATGGGTGGCACCGGCGGCGGTATCGCTTACAACCGTGAAGAGTTCGAAGAAATCTGCGAGCGTGGTCTGGATCTTTCCCCAACCAAAGAGCTGCTGATTGATGAATCGCTGATCGGTTGGAAAGAGTACGAGATGGAAGTGGTGCGTGATAAAAACGACAACTGCATCATCGTCTGCTCTATCGAAAACCTTGACCCGATGGGTATTCACACCGGTGACTCCATCACCGTAGCGCCAGCGCAAACGCTGACCGACAAAGAATACCAAATCATGCGTAACGCCTCGATGGCGGTGCTGCGTGAAATCGGCGTGGAAACCGGTGGTTCTAACGTACAGTTCTCGGTTAACCCGAAAACAGGCCGTCTGATTGTTATCGAGATGAACCCGCGTGTATCGCGCTCGTCTGCACTGGCTTCTAAAGCAACCGGCTTCCCGATTGCGAAAGTGGCGGCGAAACTGGCTGTCGGTTACACCCTCGATGAACTGATGAACGATATCACCGGCGGCAAAACGCCTGCTTCGTTCGAACCGTCCATTGACTACGTTGTCACTAAAATCCCACGCTTTAACTTCGAGAAATTCGTTGGTGCCAATGACCGCCTGACGACGCAGATGAAATCTGTCGGTGAAGTGATGGCGATTGGCCGCACGCAGCAGGAATCACTGCAAAAAGCACTGCGCGGTCTTGAAGTGGGCGCGACCGGTTTTGACCCGAAAGTGAATCTGGATGACCCTGAAGCCCTGACCAAAATCCGCCGTGAGCTGAAAGACGCGGGTGCCGAGCGTATCTGGTACGTGGCCGACGCATTCCGTGCAGGCCTGTCAGTTGATGGCGTATTCAACCTGACCAATATTGACCGCTGGTTCCTGGTACAGATTGAAGAGCTGGTGCGTCTGGAAGAGAAAGTGCAAGAAGTCGGTATCACCGGTCTGGACCATGACTTCCTGCGTATGCTCAAGCGTAAAGGCTTTGCGGATGCGCGTCTGGCTAAACTGGCGGGCGTTCGTGAATCAGAAATCCGTAAACTGCGTGAGCAATATAAGCTGCACCCGGTTTATAAGCGCGTTGATACTTGTGCGGCGGAATTCTCAACCGACACCGCATACATGTACTCCACTTATGAAGATGAGTGCGAAGCGAACCCGAACAACGACCGTGACAAAATCATGGTACTGGGCGGTGGCCCGAACCGTATCGGCCAGGGTATCGAGTTTGACTACTGCTGCGTACACGCCTCTCTGGCGCTGCGCGAAGATGGTTATGAAACCATCATGGTTAACTGCAACCCAGAAACCGTTTCTACCGACTATGACACGTCCGACCGTCTGTACTTCGAGCCAGTGACCTTCGAAGATGTGCTGGAAATCGTGCGTGTTGAGAAACCTAAAGGCGTTATCGTGCAGTACGGCGGCCAGACTCCGCTGAAACTGGCGCGTGAACTGGAAGCCGCAGGCGTACCGATTATCGGCACCAGCCCTGACGCTATCGACCGTGCTGAAGACCGTGAGCGTTTCCAGCACGCTGTTGACCGTCTGAAACTGAAACAGCCTGCCAACGCCACGGTAACCACCATCGAAATGGCCGTCGAAAAAGCCGCGCAGATTGGTTATCCGCTGGTGGTTCGCCCATCCTACGTACTGGGTGGACGCGCGATGGAAATCGTCTACGACGAAGTCGATTTACGTCGTTACTTCCAGACTGCGGTTAGCGTGTCTAACGACGCGCCAGTGTTGCTGGACCGCTTCCTCGACGACGCGGTAGAAGTGGATGTTGATGCCATCTGCGACGGTGAAACCGTGCTGATTGGCGGCATCATGGAGCACATTGAACAGGCTGGCGTTCACTCCGGTGACTCCGCATGTTCTCTGCCAGCGTATACACTGAGCCAGGAAATCCAGGACGTAATGCGCCAACAGGTGCAGAAACTGGCTTTCGAGTTGCAAGTTCGCGGTTTGATGAACGTGCAGTTTGCGGTGAAAGATAACGAAGTCTACCTGATTGAAGTGAACCCGCGTGCTGCGCGTACCGTCCCGTTTGTTTCCAAAGCAACCGGCATGGCGCTGGCGAAAGTGGCCGCGCGCGTGATGGTTGGGCAAACGCTGGTTCAGCAGGGCATGACTAAAGAAATCATCCCGCCTTACTACTCCGTGAAAGAAGTGGTTCTGCCATTCAACAAGTTCCCGGGCGTTGACCCACTGTTAGGGCCAGAAATGCGCTCTACCGGTGAAGTGATGGGCGTAGGCCGCACCTTTGCTGAAGCTTTCTCGAAAGCCATGTTAGGCAGTCAGTCGACCATGCGTAAACCAGGCCGCGCACTGCTTTCTGTTCGTGAAGGCGACAAAAAACGCGTTGTGGATTTGGCGGCTAAACTGCTGAAACAGGGCTTTGAGCTGGACGCGACTCACGGTACTGCGGTTGTGCTGGGTGAAGCGGGTATCAACCCACGTCTGGTGAACAAGGTGCATGAAGGCCGTCCGCACATTCAGGACCGTATCAAGAATGGCGAATATACCTACATCATCAACACCACGGCTGGCCGTCAGGCGATTGAGGATTCCAAACTCATCCGCCGCAGTGCGCTGCAATATAAAGTGCATTATGACACCACGCTGAACGGCGGCTTTGCCACCGCGATGGCGCTGAACTCTGATGCGACTGAAAAAGTCATTTCAGTTCAGGAAATGCACGCGCAGATCACTAAGTAACCTTCGGGTTGTTCAGTTTAATAAGGCTCACTTCGGTGGGCCTTTTTTTGCTATGTAGATCACACATGTAGGCTGGATATCGTTAAGCGACTACACTGTGATGATTACGCATACGGACAACCAACCCTATGATTTTGATTATTTATGCACACCCTTACCCGCATCACTCCCATGCAAACCGAAAAATGATAGAGCAGGCCTCACTTTTGCCAGATGTGGAAGTGCGTTCTCTTTATGCTTTATATCCCGATTTCAATATTGATATTGCTGCTGAACAGGAAGCATTAAGCCGCGCCGATCTGGTTATCTGGCAACATCCGATGCAGTGGTACAGCACGCCGCCATTGATGAAACTGTGGATCGATAAAGTGCTTTCTCACGGCTGGGCGTATGGTCACGGTGGTACGGCATTACACGGAAAAAACGTGATGTGGGCTGTCACGACCGGTGGCGGTGATAACCACTTCGAACTCGGCGACCATCCTGGCTTTGATGTACTCGGCCAACCATTACAAGCCACCGCGTTGTATTGCGGTATGAACTGGCTGCCGCATTTCACCATCCATTACACCTTTGTTTGCGACGAAAACACCCTCGAGGTTCAAGCCGAAATGTACAAGCAACGCTTGCTCGACTGGAAGGAGGCGAATCATGGATAGCCACAGCATGATTCAGGCGCTGATTTATCTCGGCTCCGCAGCAATCATTGTGCCGATTGCGGTGCGTCTTGGGTTGGGGTCGGTACTCGGCTACCTTATCGCGGGCTGTATTATCGGGCCGTGGGGTTTGCGGCTGGTGACTGACGCCGAAACTATTCTGCACTTTGCGGAGATAGGCGTGGTGTTGATGCTATTCGTCATCGGTCTGGAGCTGGACCCGCAGCGCTTATGGACCCTGCGTGTGTCGGTATTTGGCGGCGGTATGCTGCAAATGGTGGCGTGTGGATTACTGCTCGGTTTGTTCTGCATGTTCTTAGGATTACGCTGGCAAGTGGCGGTCTTAATCGGCCTGACGCTGGCACTTTCCTCCACCGCCATCGCGATGCAGGCGATGAACGAGCGCAACCTGACTGTTTCGCAAATGGGGCGCAGTGCATTTGCAGTACTGCTCTTTCAGGATATCGCCGCCATTCCGCTGGTCGCCATGATCCCCTTATTAGCCAGCAGTGGCACAACCACGACCTTTGCCGCATTTTCAATTTCTGCTCTTAAAGTGGTGGGGGCTCTGGCGATAGTCGTGTTGTTAGGCCGCTATGTTACGCGCCCATTACTGCGGTTTGTGGCACGTTCTGGCCTGCGGGAAGTTTTCAGTGCCATGGCGTTGTTTATGGTATTCGGCTTTGGTTTATTGCTTGAGGAAGCTGGGCTTTCAATGGCGATGGGCGCGTTTCTCGCGGGGGTTTTACTGGCAAGTTCTGAGTATCGCCATGCGCTGGAAAGCGATATCGAACCCTTCAAAGGATTGCTGCTGGGGCTGTTTTTCATCGGCGTGGGGATGTCGATAGATTTTGGTACGCTGTTGGATAATCCGCTGAGGATTATCGTGCTGCTGTTCGGTTTCCTGGCGATTAAAACTATTACGCTTTGGACCGTGGCAAAAACCCTTAACGTACCGCGTAAACAGCGTCGCTGGTTTGCCGTTTTGCTGGGGCAGGGAAGTGAGTTTGCCTTCGTCATTTTTGGTACAGCGAGAATGGCAGATGTGTTGGACGACAGTTGGGCAAAATCGCTTACGCTAGCCGTCGCACTCTCTATGGCGGCAACGCCACTGCTGCTGGTGTTGCTCAATCGTCTGGAAAAATCTGGCAAAGAACAGGCGCGTGAAGCCGATGAAATCGATGAAGAACAACCGCGCGTGATTGTTGCTGGTTTCGGGCGTTTTGGGCAAATAGCCGGGCGCTTGCTGCTGACCAGCGGAGTGAAAATGGTGGTTCTCGATCACGATCCAGACCATATCGAAACGCTGCGAAAATTTGGTACCAAGGTGTTTTATGGCGATGCGACCCGCGTGGATTTACTGGAATCTGCGGGTGCGGCAAAAGCCGAAGTGCTGATCAACGCCATCGACGATCCTGATGCCAATATGCAGTTAGCCGAATTGGTGCAGGAGCATTTCCCGCATCTGAAAGTGATTGCCCGCGCACGCGATCTCGACCACTTTATTCGGTTGCGCCAGCTTGGGGTCGATCAACCTGAGCGTGAGACATTTGAAGGGGCGTTGAAAGTGGGGCGCAGAGCGCTCGAAGGGCTGGGCGTGGGGAGCTACGAGGCACGAGAACGAGCTGACCATTTCCGCCGGTTCAATATGCAAATGGTGGAAGAGATGGTGCCCGCTCCAGACTGGTCAGCACGTGCTGATGTTCTCAAACGCACCAGCGCCATGCTTACTGATGTGATTAACGAAGATCGTGCACATCTCAATGTGATTCAGCGCCATGGCTGGCAAGGAACGGAAGAGGGTGTTCATTCAGGGAAATTGGCGGATGAGCCACCTGTGAAACCTGAGTAACAAAAAAGCTCCCAAGTCGGGAGCTTTTTTATTTCTGCCTGATTGAGTGACAATCAGCTTAAAGCCACTTTAATTCCTAGCGCTATCAGCATCCCACCCAGCAACTTATCGACAATCTTCTGTGCTTTAGTCAGGCCGCGGCGAACCGGTTCGCTCTGAATCAGCACTACCAAAAGCGGCCACCAGACGACGGACAACGCCAGAATCACTCCTGCGTACCAGAGTTTTTCCATGGTGCCGGAATTTACGCTTAACACCTGGGTGAATACCGAAAGGAAGAACAGTGTCGCCTTTGGATTCAGCAGATTGCATAAATAACCCTGCAAGAAGGCTTTTTTGAGCGTGGTTTGCTGGCGTTCAACATTACTGACATCCATTTTACTGCTGCCGCGAGCAAGCAAAGCGTGGATGCCAATCCAGATCAAATACGCTGCACCAGCGTATTTCAGCAAACCGAATAACCAGGGCGTCGTGGTGATAAGAACGGCCAGGCCTGCCACACAATACGCCATATGGGTCGCAACTCCGCTAATGACCCCAATGGAAGTCATCATCGCCGCCGCGCGCGGGTAACGGGCTGCATTTTTAATTACCAGAAAGAAATCGGGGCCAGGAGAAAGCATCCCCAGAGTGGCAATGGTGGCGACAAAAAGTGTGGTTTCCAGCATGGGATTGTCCGGCAAAGAGGGATAAAGGTGAACTATACCGCAGCTATTACATTGACTCATAGTCAGTGGCGAAGCGTAGTTAAGAATTTTTTACGTTACTTCTGGCACTTTTACGCTAACTCATTGTTCCTGCTCTATCAGGAAGCAATACGTTACGGGTTTACAGTCGCAGAACAAAAAAATTCTTACAGACAGGCGTGCGGACAGTCGACGAAAGAATATGCTTTCCGTATAGTGGCGGCAAATTTTTCACCATCCTTGGGTTAATAGAATGATCAGTCTGATTGCTGCATTAGCGGTAGATCGTGTAATTGGCATGGAAAACGCCATGCCCTGGGACTTGCCTGCCGATCTGGCCTGGTTTAAACGTAATACACTGAATAAACCTGTGGTTATGGGGCGTTTGACCTGGGAATCTATCGGTCGACCGCTGCCTGGACGCAAGAATATTGTCATTAGCAGCAATCCTGGCGCCGATGACCGCGTTCAGTGGGTATCGTCTGTAGAGGATGCCATTAAGGCTTGTGGCGACGCAGAAGAGATTATGGTGATTGGTGGCGGACGTGTTTACGAACAGTTCCTGCCAAAAGCACAGCGTCTGTATCTGACGCACATCGACGCAGAAGTGGAAGGCGACACGCACTTCCCGGATTACGAACCGGATGAGTGGCAGTCTACTTTCAGTGAATTCCACGACGCAGATGAAAGTAACTCACACAGTTACTGTTTCGAAGTGCTGGAGCGTCGTTAAGTAAAAGCAAAAAGCCCGGTTTGATTTATCACCGGGCTTTTTTTATGAAGCAATGGCTGTTTCACCGCCGCCGACATCTTGCTGTCGATTCGATGGCTGAACGAAAACCATTTTATCTTCCCAGCGCAGACAGGTTAAGTCTCCGCCCCAGCAGCAGCCAGTATCTAACCCGTAAATCCCTTCAGGCGTACCTTTGCCTTCCAGTGAAGCCCAATGCCCGAAGATAACCGAATACTCATCGGTTACCGGCCCTGGGATCGCAAACCACGGTTTCAACGGAGCGGGAGCGCTTTCTGGCGAATCTTTGCAGTACATATCCAGTTGCCCGTTCGGGAAGCAATAACGCATACGGGTCAATGAATTGGTAATAAACCGCAGGCGTGCTAACCCTGAAAGTTCGGGCGACCAGTTATTCGGCATATCGCCATACATTGCATCGAGGAATAACGGGTAGCTGTCGCTGGATAACACCGCTTCAACATCACGCGCACAGGCCATCGCGGTATTGAGATCCCACTGTGGGGTTACCCCGGCGTGAGCCATCACAATCTTTTTATCTTCATCTACCTGAAGCAGAGGCTGGCGACGTAACCAGTTAAGCAGTTCGTCTGCATCGGGCGCTTCAAGTAATTGGGATACGCGATCTTTGGGTTTATTGCGGCTGATGCCTGCATAAACCGCTAGCAGATGCAGGTCGTGGTTGCCGAGCACGAGACGCACGCTATCGCCAAGCCCGCGCACAAAACGCAGGACTTCGAGTGAAGCTGGCCCACGAGCGACGAGATCACCCGTAAGCCATAAAATATCTTCGCCAGGCTTAAAATCAACCTGTTGTAGTAGGGCGACCAGTTCATCGTAACAGCCGTGAACATCGCCAATCAGGTATGTAGACATTGTATTAGTGAATGAAGGCTGGAATAGCCAGACGGAACACGGGAATAGCAACGCGGAAAGCGTCGCCCTGAGAGTCAACCATTTCGTAATGGCCTTGCATGGTGCCAAGCGGTGTTTCAAGAACAGCACCGCTTGTATAGCTGTATTCGTTGCCCGGTTCAATATGCGGCTGGACGCCAATCACGCCTTCGCCCTGAACTTCAGTTTCATGGCCGTTGCCATTGGTGATAAGCCAATAGCGGCCAAGCAATTGCACCGGTGTTCGCCCCAGGTTACGAATGGTAACGGTATAAGCAAAGACGAAACGCTCGTGCTCAGGAGAGGACTGGGATTCGATATAGACGCTTTGTACCTGAATGCATACGCGGGGCGAATTTAACATCGTTAACTCTCCTTCGGCTGCTGCGGATGCTCAGCCAAATAGTTTGCCAGTTGGCAATACTGTGCGACTGAGATGTTCTCAGCACGCAGGGTTGGGTCGATTCCCAGCTCCGTCATCACTTCAACGCTAAAGAGATGGCCAAGGCTATTACGAATCGTTTTGCGACGTTTATTAAAGGCTTCCGTGGTGATGCGGCTTAAAACACGCAGTTCGTTCACGGGGTGCGGTATTGTTGCATGTGGAACCAGACGAACAACGGCAGAGTCCACTTTTGGTGCCGGTGTGAAAGCCGTTGGTGGCACTTCAAGCACTGGGATGACATTGCAATAATACTGCGCCATGACAGATAAACGACCATACGCTTTACTGTTTGGGCCAGCAACTAAACGGTTTACCACCTCTTTTTGCAGCATAAAGTGCATATCAGCAATGGCATCAGTATAGCTAAAGAGATGGAACATCAATGGCGTGGAGATGTTATACGGCAGATTGCCAAATACGCGCAACGGCTGACCGATTTTTTGCGACAGCTCTCCAAAATCCATGGTCATGGCATCTTGCTGATAAATTGTCAGTTTGGGTGCCAGGAAAGGATGCGTTTGCAAACGGGCTGCAAGATCGCGGTCCAGCTCGATAACGGTCATTTCATCCAGGCGTTCACCCACAGGCTCGGTTAATGCGCCGAGGCCGGGGCCGATTTCAACCATTGCCTGGCCTTTTTGTGGATTAATTGCAGAGACAATACTGTCGATAACGAACTGGTCATTAAGGAAGTTTTGTCCAAAACGTTTACGGGCTAAATGGCCCTGGTGGACACGAGTATTCATTGAGTATTAGTAATCATTTTGATGGCGAGATTAAGCGCCGTAATAAAACTGCCGACCTCAGCTTTCCCCTGACCGGCGAGTTCTAGCGCGGTTCCGTGGTCAACTGAAGTGCGGATAAAAGGTAAGCCTAGCGTGATATTTACCGCCCGGCCAAAGCCCTGGTATTTCAGTACCGGTAAGCCTTGATCGTGGTACATCGCCAGTACTGCATCGGCGTTATCAAGATACTTTGGTTGAAACAGCGTATCTGCCGGTAGCGGGCCAGAAAGTTTCATTCCCAGACCACGCATTTCATTCAGTACTGGAATGATGGTATCAATTTCTTCGGTGCCCATGTGGCCGCCTTCCCCGGCATGGGGGTTGAGGCCACAAACCAGCACATGCGGCTGCGCAATACCAAACTTGGTTTGCAGGTCATGATACAGGATGGTGATTATCTGGCGTAATAAATCTGGCGTTATCGCATCAGAAATGGCTTTTAGCGGCAGATGTGTGGTGGCTAAAGCAACCCGTAACTCTTCGGTTGCCAGCATCATCACGACTTTTTCACTGTGCGAGCGTTCTTCGAAAAACTCGGTATGACCGATAAACGGAATACCCGCATCGTTGATTATGCCCTTGTGAACGGGCCCCGTGATGAGTGCGGCAAATTCACCGCTAATACACCCATCACAAGCTCGAGCCAGTGTTTCAACCACATACTCACCGTTTCTCACATCCAACTGCCCCGGAACGACTGGAGCGCGTAATTCGATGGGGACAACCGTCAGTGTGCCAGCAGGTTGCGGGCTTGCAGGGATATCGGGCTGGTAAGTTCGAAGCTTGAGAGGAAGGCCGAGGAGGGCAGCACGTTCCTTGAGAAGTTCAGGCGAAGCCACGACGACCAGTTCAACAGGCCATTCGCGGCTTGCCAGTGCGATGACCAGGTCGGGGCCAATCCCGGCGGGTTCGCCGGGAGTGATGACCACACGATGGAAATTAACCATTGCTACCTAAAATTTTCACGTAAGCAGATGCACGCTGTTCCTGCATCCAGGTTTGTGCTTCTTCAGAGAACTTACGGTTGAACAGCATGCGATAAGCACGATCTTTCTGAGCGACATCGGTCTTATCAACCTTGCGAGTGTCCATCAGTTCAATCAGGTGCCAACCAAATGAAGAGTGAACAGGTGCACTAATCTGACCTTTTTGCATTTTTGACAGCGCATCACGGAAAGCGGGATCATAAATGTCGGTAGATGCCCAACCTAAATCGCCACCCTGGTTAGCAGAACCTGGGTCTTCAGAGAACGATTTTGCCGCCTCAGCGAAGGTTGTTTTGCCGCTCTTAATATCAGCCGCAATTGCGTTCAACTTAGCACGCGCTTGATCGTCGCTCATAATTGGCGAGGATTTCAGCAAAATATGGCGAGCGTGAACTTCGTTCACAGAAATGCTCTGGCTTTGACCACGCAGGTCGTTCACTTTCAGAATGTGGAAACCCACACCTGAACGAATCGGCCCGATCACATCACCTTTTTTCGCCGTGCTTAATGCCTGAGCGAAAATGGACGGTAATTCCTGAATGCGTCCCCAACCCATTTGACCGCCTTTCAGGGCTTGTTGGTCAGCAGAGTAGGTGATAGCCAGTTTGCCGAAATCAGCACCGCTTTGTGCTTGTGAAGCAATATCACGCGCTTGCTTTTCCGCATCATCTACCTGAGCCGATGTTGGGTTTTCTGGCAATGGAATCAGGATGTGGCTTAAGTTGAGCTCGGTGCTGCTGTCGTTTTGGCTACCCACTTGCTGCGCGAGAGCGTCGACTTCTTGCGGCAGAATCGTTACGCGACGACGTACTTCGTTATTACGAACTTCCGAAATCGTCATCTCTTTGCGGATCTGAGCACGGTAAGTATTGTAATTGACGCCATCATAGGCCAGACGGCTACGCATCTGGTCCATGCTCATTTTGTTTTGTGCCGCGATATCAGCAATGGCTTTATCAACCTGCTCATCGGTCACTTTGACGCCCATTTTTTGACCCATCTGCAGGATGATTTGATCCATGATCAGACGTTCAATAATTTGATGGCGCAGCGTGTTGTCGTCAGGAAGCTGCTGCCCGGCTTGTTGGGCACCCGTCTTCACTGATTGCATCATGCCATCAACGTCACTTTCCAGTACTACACCGTTATTCACTACGGCTGCAACTTTGTCGACCACTTGTGGGGCCGCGAAAGAGGTATTCGTCACCAGGACGATACCGAGAAGCAGCGTTCTCCAATTCTTCATACTTTTTCCATTTTTACTTAGCCGCGAAGCGGATTACGTTTTCTAGTCAAAGCGAATTACATCGAGCTTTGATACGGCAGAATGTTCGAACGCAGCATCTGCTGTGTGCCCAGGCCGTAGTTGGAGCTCAGGCCACGTAACTCGATGTTAAAGCTAATTGCGTTGTCGTATTTGCTTTCGTTGTTTTCCCAGCCATTAATTTTACGCTCGTAACCCACACGAATCGCATAACAGCAAGAGTTGTACTGCACCGCCAGCATAGAATCAGCAGTTTGTTGCGCATTAGTGTCGTAGTAATAAGCCCCGACGACAGACCAGCGGTCAACGATCGGCCAACTTGCCGTCATCCCAACTTGCGAGATGCCGTCTTTATACTGTGAAGCGTTGGTATCAATCCCTGGTACCGTTGCGCGAATGTATTCAGGGCTTGCGTAACGGTAGTTGAATTGCATCAAACGGTCGATGTCACGACGATATTCAACAGCACCGCTGCCGGTTGCGACGTTATTCAGACGCGCATCGTACTGTACACCACCACGTAAACCCCAACGGTCAGTCATACGCCAATAGGTATCACCAGCCCATACCATTGACCCGGTTTTCTTATCTTTTTCCCACTGAATATTGTCATCGCCAGTCCGCGATTCAGTGAAGTAGTAGATTTGACCCACAGAAACGTTAAAACGTTCAACGGCAGCCTCGTCATAAATACGAGTTGTCACACCTGTCGTCAACTGATTGGCTGATGCGATACGGTCAAGACCACCATAAGAACGGTCGCGGAATAAGCCACTGTAATCTGATTGCAGTAAAGCGGAGTCGTAGTTATTGATATTGCTCTGATCGCGATACGGCACATACAGATATTGTACGCGCGGCTCCAACGTTTGTTCCCAACCTGCGGCTGAGTCCATCGCGCGGTCAAAAATCAGCTTACCGTCCATTTTGAACTGCGGCAGAACACGGTTTACCGATTCATCCAACTGATTATTAGGATTCGCATTGTTGTATGCATCCAGATTGCTCTGTTGGTAATGCGTCGCCATCAGTTTAGCTTCAGTATTCAGACTCGCCCAACCGTTTGATAATGGCAGGCTAATGACTGGCTCAATATGAAGACGGGTCGCTTCGGGCTGGCTGTCATTGACGTTAGTAAAATGAACGGCCTGGCCATAAATACGCGTATCAAAGGGTCCTACATCATTTTGATAGAAATTCATATCCAACTGCGGCAATGCGCTGTAGGAATTATTCCCTCTCTGTGAATCAAAGACCTGGAACTGTTTGGCCGAAAGCGTGGCGTCGAAGTTTGTGTCAGCATAACCGGCACTAAATTTCTGTGTTGCGTAGCCATCGGTACTGGAGCCGTATTGCGAACTAAAGTCGTTAAAGTAATTAGGATCGCTGACTTTGGTGTAGTCAATGTTGAAACGCCACACCTGATCCATCACCCCACTGTGGTTCCAGTAGAATAACCAGCGGCGCTCATCCCCTTCCGGGTTTTTGGCCGTATCGTCTTTATATTCTTTATCTGAAAGCAGGTAATCGAATTCGATGATGCCTGAACCCGCTTTGGTCAGATAACGGAATTCGTTTTGCCACTGCATGCCACGCTCTTCCATATAGTGCGGAGTAATCGTGGCATCAAAGTTTGGTGCGATGTTCCAGTAATACGGCAGCGTGAACTCAAGACCGCTATTGCTACTGTATTTCGCATTTGGGATCAGGAAACCGGAACGGCGTTTGTCACCGATCGGCAGCTGTAAATAGGGGCTGTAAAACACCGGAACCGGACCCACCTTAAAGCGGGCGTTCCAGATTTCCGCGACCTCTTCTTCGCGGTCCTGAATCACTTCACTGCCTACTACGCTCCAGGTGTTCGAACCCGGTAAGCAGGACGTAAAGGTGCCATTTTCCAGAATGGTATAGCGGTTATTTCCACGCTGTTTCATCAGGTCGGCAGTACCGCGGCCCTGGCGATCGACCATCTGGTAGTCGCCTTCCCAGACGTTAGTATCTTTGGTGTTCAGGTTTGACCAGGCTTTTGGCCCTTTAAGAATGACCTGATTATCGTCGTAATGTACGTTGCCAACAGCATCGACGGTGCGAATAGGATCAGGTTGACCTTCAACTTGTTTCTGGTGCAGTAGAACTTCGTCAGATTGCAGGCGGCTATTGCCTTGCTGTACGTCTACATTGCCACTAAACACCGCATCGTCAGGATAATTTCCTTTTGCGTGATCGGCATTTATAGTGACAGGCAGGTTGTTGGTGTCCCCTTCAACCAACGGACGGTTGTAACTTGGGACGCCAAGCATACATTGCGACGCGAGATCAGCCGCCATGCCTTGTTGACTATACAGCGCTGCGCCAATCAAGGTGGCCAGCAAGGTGGGAATACGTTTTTTCATACGTGTTATTCGTTGTTCCGTCATCAATGGCTTATACCCATCATCATTCGAGATGTAGAGGCGTTGGCGGCACTGAGTTATTTGACTCATCGTGAGCCTCACCCTTTCGGGGCCGCTCTAAGCAGCGTTCAAATCTGTTCCGAACAGATTTGTGGTTCCTGTCATTGGGTTAACTAAATGACGGGATATTTTGTCACTTGCCGCTTTGCTTCATATTGAATGCTATAGGGTATAGCGTCGGCAAACGGTCAGAGACTAACTTACTCATCACTACAGCGCTAGTGTTAATCCTGCCCGTTCAATAGTCTGCCGTTAGGCACTGCTATCAATGACGGGTATGATAAAGCAAATTCTAGCCGACGACATGACGATTTGGGGAGTATATGCAGTATTGGGGAAAAGTACTCGGTGTCGCAATAGCACTTATTATGGGCGGTGGCTTCTGGGGTGTAGTGATAGGGTTGCTGATTGGCCATGCCATTGACAAGATGCGCAGCCGCCGTCAGTCCTGGTTTTCTAACCAACAGCAGCGTCAATCATTGTTTTTTAGCACCACATTTGAAGTGATGGGTCACCTGACGAAGTCAAAGGGGCGCGTCACAGAAGCGGATATCCAAATTGCATCATTATTAATGGATCGTATGCAATTACATGGTGATGCACGTAGTGCCGCACAGCATGCGTTCCGGGTGGGTAAAGAAAATGGCTACCCGCTGCGTGAGAAAATGCGTCAGTTACGCAGCGTATGTTTTGGGCGATTTGACCTTATTCGGATGTTTCTTGAAATTCAAATTCAGGCGGCATTTGCTGACGGTTCTCTGCATCCTAACGAACGAGAAGTCCTGTACGTTATCGCTGAAGAGCTCGGCATTTCACGTATGCAGTTCGATCAGTTTTTACGCATGATGGAAGGCGGCCAGCAATTCGGCGGTGGTTACAGCCAATCGCAAGGTGGATTCCAGCAACAGCGTGGGCCAACGCTTGAAGATGCGTGTAATGTCCTGGGTGTTAAGAGCAGCGATGATGCAACGATCATTAAGCGCGCATACCGCAAATTAATGAGTGAACACCATCCTGACAAACTGGTTGCCAAAGGTTTACCGCCAGAAATGATGGAGATGGCCAAACAGAAGGCGCAGGAAATTCAGAAAGCGTACGATCTGATTAAGACGGCCAAAGGATTTAAGTAACACGAATGCCCCTCACCCTAACCCTCTCCCCCAGGAGAGGGAATTACTCTGTTTTCCCCCTCTCCCCCAGGAGAGGGAATTACTCTGTTTTCCCCCTCTCCCCCAGGAGAGGGAATTACTCGGTTTTCCCCCTCTCCCCCTGGAGAGGGAATCACTCGGTTTTCCCCCTCGCCCTCCGGGAGAGGGAATCACTCGGTTTTCCCCCTCGTCCCCCAGGAGAGGGAATTACTCGGTTTTCCCCCTCGTCCCCCAGGAGAGGGAATCACTCGACTTTCCCCCTCGTCCCCCAGGAGAGGGAATCACTCGACTTTCCCCCTCGCCCTCCGGGAGAGGGCCGGGGTGAGGGGAAAATCAGAAGTCAGCCGGTGCGCGAAACGTCATCGGCGTTCCATACTCAGGATGAGTGATGGTCAGCATCTCCGCATGGAGCTGCAAACGCGGAGCCATTGCCAGCGCTTCAGGCGTGGCATAGAAGCGGTCCCCCAGAATCGGGTGGCCCAACGCCAGCATATGCACGCGCAGTTGATGCGAACGCCCGGTAATCGGTTTTAGCAGCACACGCGCGGTATTGTCCGCGGCATACTCCAGCACTTCATATTCCGTCTGCGCCGCTTTGCCGGTTTCATGACAAACCATCTGCTTTGGCCTGTTCGGCCAGTCGCAAATCAGCGGTAAATCCACCAGGCCCGTGTCCGGTTTTGGATGACCCCACACTCGCGCCACATACTGCTTCTTCGGCTCACGTTCACGGAATTGACGCTTTAATTCGCGTTCTGCCGCTTTGGTCAGCGCAACAGCAATCACGCCACTGGTCGCCATATCCAGACGATGTACGGATTCAGCCTGCGGAAAATCGCGCTGAATACGCGTCATCACGCTGTCTTTGTGCTCATCAAGACGCCCGGGCACCGACAACAAGCCCGAAGGCTTGTTGACGACCATAATATGCTGATCCTGGTAGAGAATATTCAACCAGGGATCCATCGGCGGATTATAGGGTTCCATTAACATTATTGGTGTGTCACCACGATCAGACGCAACGCATCGAGTCGCCAGTTAGCCTGAGCGAGGCTTTCCAGCACTTGTTGACGATTGCTTTCGATAGCTTCGAGTTCATCATCACGAATGTTTGGGTTGACCGCTTTTAGCGCTTCCAGACGGGAAAGTTCTGCACTCAATTTCTCATCTGCTTCTTCGCGAGCCGCTTTAATCAGTACTTGCGCAGCCGCTTCCACTTTCTCTTCTGCCAATTGCAAAATAGCGTGAACGTCCTGCTGCACCGCATTTACCAGTTTGCTGCCGGTATGACGATTCACCGTGCTTAACTGGCGGTTGAAGCTTTCAAACTCGACCTGTGCGGCGAGGTTGGTGCCGTTTTTGTCGACCAACATACGAACCGGCGTCGGTGGCAGGAAGCGGTTAAGTTGCAGTTGTTTCGGCGCTTTCGCCTCAACGACATACACCAATTCCAGCAACAGTGTTCCCACCGGCAGCGCTTTGTTTTTCAACAGTGACAACGCACAGCTACCGGTATCACCTGAAAGAATCAGGTCCAGACCATTGCGGATGATCGGGTGTTCCCAGGTCACAAACTGTGCATCTTCGCGAGACAGCGCCACATCGCGTTCAAACGTTATGGTGCAACCGTCTTCCGGCAGGCCAGGGAAGTCCGGCACCAGCATATGATCGCCTGGTGTCAGCACAACCATATTGTCACCGCGATCGTCCTGGTTTATGCCGACGATGTCGAACAAGTTCAGGGCAAAGCTCACCAGGTTAGTGTCGTTATCCTGCTCAGAAATAGCCTGAGCCAGCGCTTGAGATTTCTCACCGCCATTGGAGTGGATTTCCAGCAAGCGGTCACGACCCTGTTCCAGTTGCAGCTTCAGCGCATCGTGCTGTTCACGGCACTGCTTGATAAGCGCATCGAAGCCATCCGTATTTTCAGGTGCAGCCAGATATTCAATCAGTTGCGGATAAACGTTGTCGTAAATCGCGCGACCGGTCGGGCAGGTGTGCTCGAATGCGTCCAGACCTTCGTGGAACCATTTCACCAGCACGGACTGTGCGGTTTTCTCAAGGAAAGGCACATGGATCTGAATATCGTGCGCCTGACCGATACGGTCAAGACGGCCAATACGCTGTTCCAGCAAATCCGGGTTAAACGGCAGATCGAACATCACCAGGTTACTGGCGAACTGGAAGTTACGGCCTTCAGAACCAATCTCGGAGCACAGCAGCACTTGCGCACCGGTGTCTTCTTCGGCAAACCAGGCTGCCGCACGGTCACGTTCAATAATGGACATGCCTTCATGGAACACTGCGGCACGAATGCCTTCACGCTCACGCAGCACTTGCTCAAGCTGAAGTGCGGTGGCGGCTTTGGCACAAATCACCAGAACCTTGTGAGAGCGGTGGCTGGTCAGATAGCCCATCAGCCATTCCACACGCGGGTCGAAGTTCCACCACGTGCCGCTATCACCTTCAAATTCCTGATAAATCTGCTCTGGATAGAGCATATCGCGTGCGCGTTCTTCCACGGATTTACGTGCCGCCATAATGCCCGACACTTTAATCGCAGTTTGGTACTGCATCGGCAGTGGCAAACGAATGGTATGCAGCTCGCGTTTCGGGAAGCCTTTCACGCCATTACGCGTATTACGGAACAACACACGGCTGGTACCGTGGCGGTCCATCAGCATAGAAATCAGTTCCTGACGCGCTGCATCGCTCCCTTCACGGTTGCTGTTCGCGGTTTGCAGCAGCGGCTCGATATCCTGCTCGCCAATCAGTTCACTCAGCATGTTGAGCTGATCGTTAGTCAGATGATTACCAGCCAGCAGTAATGCAACGGCATCAGCTACGGGGCGGTAATGCTGCTGCTCTTCAACAAATTGCTCGAAATCATGGAAGCGACTTGGGTCCAGCAAACGCAGACGCGCGAAGTGGCTTTCCATACCCAGCTGTTCCGGCGTTGCGGTTAACAGCAAGATACCTGGAATATGTTCAGCGAGCTGCTCGATTGCCTGATATTCGCGGCTTGGAGCCTTTTCGCTCCACGCTAAATGGTGGGCTTCATCGACAACCAGCAAATCCCATTCGGCTTCGCACAGGTGCTCAAGACGTTGCTTGCTGCGGCGCACAAAATCCAGAGAACAGATAACCAATTGTTCTGTTTCGAATGGATTATCGCTGTCGTGTTGGGCTTCGGCGTAACGCTCGTCATCAAACAGAGCAAAACGCAGGTTGAAGCGGCGAAGCATCTCAACCAGCCACTGGTGTTGCAGGGTTTCCGGCACCACGATCAGCACGCGTTCAGCGCTACCAGCCAGCAGTTGCTGGTGCAGGATCATCCCGGCTTCGATGGTTTTACCTAAACCTACTTCGTCCGCCAATAACACGCGTGGCGCATGGCGACGACCCACATCGTGGGCAATGTTCAACTGGTGTGGGATCAGGCTGGTGCGCATGCCGCGCAGACCGCTCCATGGCTGACGATACTGTTCGCTTTGGTAAACGCGGGAACGATAACGCAGGGCGAAACGGTCCATCCTGTCAATTTGCCCAGCGAAAAGACGATCTTGTGGCTTACTGAACACCAGTTTGCTGTCGAGGAAAACTTCGCGCAGCATCGTACCCGCTTCTTCTGTGTCCAGACGCGTTCCAATGTAGGCAAGTAAGCCGTTTTCTTCTTTAACTTCATCAACTTTCAGCTGCCAGCCTTCATGGCTGGTAATGGTGTCGCCTGGGTTGAACATCACACGGGTGATAGGCGAGTCATTTCTGGCATACAGGCGATTTTCACCGGTGGCAGGGTAGAGCAGGGTAACCATCCGTGGGTCTAAAGCGACCACAGTTCCCAGTCCCAGTTCGCTTTCAGTATCGCTGATCCAACGTTGACCAAGTGTAAAAGGCATAAGATTTCGGCTCTATTATCAGTTACTAAGATTTGCAGGCAATAGCATAACGACCGCACATAAAAGGGGGGCGGTTGTCAAAAAGTAGATTTAAGGGTACTTCAGGAGGGCGCTATGGTACTGGAAGCCGACGCATTCGTCACCGTCAAAATAGCCCCAATTGCCCTGTCATCAGTGTAGCAAAGTCATCTTCAAGGAAAGGTAAAATTCCTTCGGCCACCGGCTGGAGTTGACGCGTCAGATAGTGATCGTAGTCCAGCGGCGACTCCTGATAATCCACCGGTTCAGGGCCATTGGTGGTTATCACATATTTGATAGTGCCGCGGTTTTGATACTGTGGTGCACGGCCAAGTCGTTGATTATGCTCATCAGCAAGACGTGCAGCGCGGACATGCGGTGGGACATTTTTTTGATACTCGCTTAACGGACGACGCAGCCGTTTACGGTAAACCAATTGCTCATCTAGCTCACCCGCCATCAAACTGGCGATGGTTTCACGGATGTAATCCTGGTATGGCTCATTGCGAAACACGCGCAAATAAAGTGTTTGTTGGAAGGCTTGCGCCAGCGGCGTCCAGTCCGTACGCACGGTTTCCAGCCCTTTAAACACCATGCGCTGTGACCCATTTTCCTGAATCATTCCGGCGTAGCGCTTTTTCGAGCCTTCAACGGTGCCGCGAATCGTCGGCATCAGGAAGCGGCAGAAATGAGATTCAAACTCGAGCTCAAGCTTGCTGTCCAGCTTTTGGGTCTCTTGCAGATGCGCTTTCCACCACGCATTCACGTGCTCGACTAACTGTTTCCCGATCCGTGCAGCATCCTCTTCCGAATGCGCTTTTTTGAGCCAGACAAACGTGGAATCGGTATCACCGTAAATCACGTCATAACCCTGAGCTTCAATTAGCGCTTTGGTTTGCAACATGATTTGATGCCCACGCATGGTTATTGACGAGGCCAGGCGAGGATCAAAGAAACGGCATGCGCTGGTGCCTAATACACCATAAAAGGCGTTCATGATGATTTTCAGCGCCTGAGATAACGGCTTATTACCGTGGCGTTTGGCCTCGTCACGACCAGACCAGATTTGCCCGACGATTTCCGGCAGGCAATTTAGGGTTCTGGAAAAATGCGCACCAAGAAAACCGTCAACTGAATGTTCAGGTTCCGGGTGCGCCATTCCCTCTACCAGGCCGACGGGGTCGATAAGAAAAGTGCGGATAATCGACGGATAAAGGCTTTTATAATCCAGCACTAATACCGAGTCATAAAGGCCGGGACGTGAATCCATCACGTAACCGCCGGGGCTGGCCTGTGGTGGCACTTCCCCGAGATTGGGTGCCACATAACCGGCACGGTGCATACGCGGAATATAAAGGTGGCCAAATGCGGCAACAGATCCGCCGTGCCGGTCGAGTGGTAAACCGTTGACTGTTGCCCGCTCGAGCAGGAATGGCATTAGCTCAGTTTTATGAAAAATCCGCGTCACCAGTTCGCAGTCTTTCAGATTGTATGTCGCCAGCGCGGGCTTATCTTCAGCGAAACGCCGGTCAATTTCGTCCATCCGTTGCCACGGGTTATCGATCGCTTTACC
Source organism: Buttiauxella selenatireducens (assembly GCF_031432975.1). Lineage (GTDB taxonomy): Bacteria > Pseudomonadota > Gammaproteobacteria > Enterobacterales > Enterobacteriaceae > Buttiauxella > Buttiauxella selenatireducens. The sequence goes on from NZ_CP133838.1 coordinate 731,751, forward strand.
TTCGCCGAGCAGTTCCCGCGAAACGGTTTCCAGGGAGAATGACGAGAAATTCCAGAAAGCAGATCGCAGAGCTTCGATGCCATCGATAATGACGCGGCCCGCAGCCTGCGCGAAAAACACCCCTTGTTTGAAGCCGTGTTCACGCCACTCCAGCAGATTATTCTCGCGCCCCAGACGCAGTGGGACTTGATAACGATCGGCCATTTTTTGCAGCACGCGTAAGTCAAACTGCACCACGTTCCAACCGATTAATACATCAGGGTCGTGTTGAGTGAACCACTCGTTGAGTTTTTCGATAAGTAGTGGGCGGCTGGCGACATATTCCAGCGTAAAATCCAGCCCGCTGGCGTCACCATTTTCGGGGCCAAGCATGTAGACAACGCGCTGCCCGCAGCCTTCAAGGCCGATGCAATATAGCTCGCCATGGCGATTGGTTTCGATATCCAGCGACACCCATTTTAACGGTGGGCGGTAATCCGGCGCGGGTTTCAGCTTTGTTTCAACTATCAGGTTGTTTTGCGATTCACCGCTAAACCAGACGGGAGCAGTAATAAAGCGCTCCATCAAAAAACGTTCAGGCGGGCGAATATCGGCTTCGTAAACTCTGACTCCGCCATCACGCAACAGCTTTTCAATACGCATAAGTTGGCGATGCTGGCGGCAGTAAAGCCCGCAGACTGGTTGACGATGGAAATCTTTGAGAGGCAATGGGGTAAGCCGATAATGGCTTTCGTTCGCGAGCAAGCGTGCCGCTTCGGACTGTTGCGACTGCGGAATGAATGCGACGGATTCCTGGCGTGGCAGACGCACCTTCACTGGGCCATCGTCCGTTGCCAGCCAAAACTCAACTTCAGTACCGAGTGGGGTATCTCGCCAGTGACGCGTTAGCAAAAAACCCTGTCGAGCTTGCGACACGCTGCATTCTCATAAAAGTAAAAGTGGTCTGATTATAGACCACTTCGTAGCGAGTTACTGCTTTTATATACAGTATTCACTGCCCGTAATAAGCCTTTGCGCCATGTTTGCGCAAATAATGTTTATCCAACAGCGTTTGTTGTATATCGGGTAATTCAGGTGCGAGTTGGCGGCAGAATATGCCCATATAAGCGACTTCTTCCAACACAATGGCATTGTGTACGGCATCTACCGGATCTTTTCCCCAGGCGAATGGGCCGTGTGAATGCACCAGCACGCCAGGCATTTGTGCGGCGTCGATCCCACGCTCAGCAAATGTTTTCACGATAACTTCACCGGTTTGCCATTCGTAATCACCATTGATCTCTTCATCGGTCATTTTGCGGGTGCAAGGAATGGAGCCGTAGAAGTAATCCGCGTGAGTGGTTCCGGTTGCCGGGATGGATTTCCCCGCCTGCGCCCAGATCGTCGCATGGCGTGAGTGGGTGTGCACAATGCCGCCGATATGCGGAAATTGAAGATACAGCAAGCGGTGTGTGGGGGTATCTGATGACGGTTTTTTATCCCCTTCAACCACTTCGCCTGTTTCAAGGCTCACAACCACCATATCTTCGGCAGTCATAATGCTGTAATCGACCCCAGAGGGTTTGATGATCAATACGCCGTGTTCACGATCAACGGCGCTGACGTTGCCCCAGGTCAGGGTTACCAGATTATGTTTGGGCAGTGCGAGGTTCGCTTCCAGCACCTGACGTTTCAGATCTTCTAGCATTTTTGATCCTTAACTTGTAAGTCCACCCTCACCCTAACCCTCTCCCTGAGGGAGAGGGAATTGCCCGGTTTTCTCCTACCCTGAGGGAGAGGGAATTGCCCGGTTTTCTCCTACCCTGAGGGAGAGGGAATTGCCCGGTTTTCTCCTACCCTGAGGGAGAGGGAATTGCCCGGTTTTCTCCTACCCTGAGGGTGAGGGAATTGCCCGGTTTTTTCCTTACCCTGAGGGAGAGGGAATTGACCGAGCGAGATTTTGCTTTCCCCCTCTCCTTTGGGAGAGGGCCGGGGTGAGGGGAAATATAACTAGCGTTTAAAACCGTAATAAACCTCGTTCCAGCGCAGTGAATCTTTAAACGCAGGCAAGCGAGTGTCGTTATCAATGACGGTCAGCTCAACGCCGTGTAACTCACTGAACAGGCGCATATCATCAAGTGTCAGAGCCTGGCTAAACACCGTGTGGTGTGCGCCACCGGCCAGAATCCATGCCTCAGACGCAGTAGGCAAATCCGGCTGCGCTTTCCATAGCGCATTCGCGACGGGCAGTTTTGGCAACTGATGTGGGGCTTCGACGGTATCAACACAGTTCACCAGCAAACGGAAACGATCGCCGAGATCGATAAGGCTGGCATTCAGTGCAGGGCCGGTTTGGGTGGAGAAGATCAGACGTGCAGGATCGTCTTTGCCGCCAATCCCCAAATGCTGCACATCGAGAATCGGTTTTTCAGCTGTCGCGATCGACGGGCAAACTTCCAGCATATGGGAACCGAGCACCATATCGTTGCCGTTTTCGAAGTGATAGGTGTAGTCCTCCATAAAGGAGGTGCCGCCCTCAAGGCCCGTTGACATCACTTTCATGATGCGAAGCAGTGCGGCAGTTTTCCAGTCGCCTTCGCCCGCAAAACCGTAGCCTTGCTGCATCAGGCGTTGTACGGCAAGACCCGGGAGTTGTTTCAGGCCGTGCAGATCCTCAAATGTAGTGGTAAATGCGCTAAACCCACCTTGTTCGAGGAACTGTTTCATCCCCAGTTCAATGCGCGCGGCATCAATCACATTCTGACGCTTCGCGCCGTTAATCTGTGCGGCCGCAGTCAGGCGGTAGCAGCTCTCATATTCGTCGATCAGCGCGTTCACATCACCGTCGCTGACGGCATTGACCACTTGAACAAGGTCGCCCACAGCGTAGGTATTCACGGCAAAACCAAACTTCATCTGCGCCGCGACTTTATCGCCGTCAGTCACTGCAACTTCACGCATGTTGTCGCCGAACCGAACCACTTTAAGCTGACGGGTATCTTGTTTTGATACCGCCTGGCGCATCCAGGCACCAATACGTTGATGCGCCTGCGGGTCTTGCCAGTGGCCTGTCACCACGGTGTGTTGCTGACGCATACGCGCGCCGATGAATCCGAACTCACGGCCGCCATGAGCGGTCTGGTTCAGGTTCATAAAGTCCATATCAATGCTGCCCCACGGGATTTGCGCATTGAACTGGGTGTGGAATTGCAGCAGTGGCTTGGTGAGAATGCTCAGGCCATTGATCCACATTTTTGCAGGCGAGAAAGTATGGAGCCACACGACCAAACCGGCGCATTTATCGCTGTAACTGGCATCACGGCAAATAGCGGTGATTTCGTCAGGGGTTGTACCCAGCGGTTTCAGCACCAGTTTGCACGGCAGTTTGGCGTCTTTGTTCAGCGCATTGACGACCTGCTCGGCGTGCTGATTAACCTGACGCAATGTTTCCGCACCGTAGAGATGCTGGCTACCAATTACAAACCACACTTCATATTGTTCAAAAATGTTCATTGTCTTGTCCTTAATGAGTCAGGGCTGAAGGGAGATAGTGTTGTTCCGCACTGACAGCCCACTGCTGATAGCGTTGATAAAGCTGTTCAAAGCGCTCAGCGCGTTGAGGAATCGGTTGCAAGGTGTTTTCGATTTGGCTCGCCATCGCAAGCTGCGCCTGGGAAATATCGGCGTGTTTTCCTGCGGCTACGGCGGCAAAAATGGCCGCACCCAGTGCGCAACACTGATCCGATGCGACGATTTGCAATGGGCGGTTAAGCACGTCACAGCACACCTGCATGATCACTGGCGATTTACGCGCAATTCCGCCCAGCGCCATGACGTTGGTGACGGGAATACCTTGTTCGGTAAAGCACTCCATAATTGCGCGGGCACCAAAGGCGGTGGCGGCAATCAGGCCACCGAACAGCGCTGGCGCATCGGTTGCCAGATTCAAATCGGTAATCACACCTTTCAGCCGCTGATTGGCATTCGGCGTGCGACGACCGTTAAACCAATCGAGCACGACGGGCAGATGTTCCAGCGTTGGGTTTTTTGCCCAGGCTTCTGTCAGCGCTGGGAGCAGTTGTTTTTTACTGGCATTAATCTGTTCGCGCAGTTCAGGGTGTTGCTGCGCCAGTTGTTCCAGCGGCCATCCCAGTACGCGCCCAAACCAGGCGTAAATATCACCAAAAGCAGATTGCCCGGCTTCAAGGCCAATGAAATCAGGCACCACGCTGCCGTCAACTTGCCCGCAAATCCCTTTCACCGCACGCTCGCCAACGGTCGGTTTATCCGCGATTAAGATGTCGCAGGTAGAAGTGCCGATGACTTTCACCAGCGTATTGGGTTGTGCGCCAGCCCCAACCGCCCCCATGTGGCAATCAAACGCCCCACCGGAAATCACCACGCTTTGCGGCAGGCCCAGGCGTTCGGACCATTCGGCAGAAAGAGTTCCTACCGGAATATCCGCAGTCCAGGTTTCGGTGAACATCGGGTAAGCCAGATTTTGGTTAATGACGGGATCTAACTCATCAAAGAAGCTGGCCGGAGGCAGGCCACCCCAGCTTTCATGCCACAGTGATTTATGCCCGGCGCTACAGCGGCCACGGCGAATATCTTGCGGGCGTGTGGTACCAGAAAGCAGAGCTGGAACCCAGTCGCACAACTCAACCCACGACACCGCAGCTTGCGCCACTTTTGGGTCGGCGCGGGTGACGTGAAGAATTTTCGCCCAGAACCATTCGCTGGAATAAATACCGCCAATGTAGCGGGAATAATCGTTGTTGCCCGGCTGGTGGCATAAGCGGGTAATCGCTTCAGCCTCTTCAACCGCGGTGTGATCTTTCCACAGTACAAACATGGCATTGGGGTTGTCGGTAAATTCTGGCTTCAGAGCCAACACATTACCTTCAGCATCAATGGGGGCGGGGGTGGAGCCGGTGCTGTCAACGCCAATACCACACACGCGGGCACGTTGCTCAGCGGTCAGTTCAGCAAGAACAGTTTTCACTGCCCGTTCCATGGACTCTATGTAGTCTCGGGGATGGTGGCGAAATTGATTATTAGCAGCGTCGCAGTAGCGATTTTCCTGCCAGCGGGGATACCACTCCACGCTAGTCGCAAGTTCTGCTCCATTTTCGCAATCTACAGCCAGCGCACGAACAGAATCACTACCAAAATCGAGGCCCAGCGCGATCGACATTTTTAAACTCCCTGACCTGGTTATCTATGAAAATGACATTAGTTTTTATGCAGAAAAACCGTCAGGTCGTATTCGCTGTAGTTATGGAGAAATGTGCTGTGCCGTTGAGAAGTGTGACGCCCCGCAAATAATCGATGTGGACATTTCTGCTACTTTTATAAACACTTTGGTTATCTTCGCAAAACCTGTCATCGACTGATGAAAAGCATGCGACCAGTTAAATTGCGGCTTTATGATATAAATCGGGCTGTTTGTTGTTTAGGCAGCATAGTGCGGGTGTGAAACTGCAGGGATATGGACAAATTGTTTCTGTTATCCCCTTTGAAAAGCGAGCTTGATGATGCCTGAAATGCAAAATGACCCCTTGTTGCCAGGGTACTCTTTTAACGCCCATTTAGTCGCAGGATTAACGCCGATTGAAGCTGAAGGCCCGTTGGATTTTTTCATCGACAGGCCATTAGGAATGAAAGGTTACATCCTGAATTTAACGGTGCGGGGTGAAGGCGTTATCAATAACCAGGGGAAAAACTACGTCTGCCGACCTGGTGACATTCTGCTGTTTCCGCCTGGAGAAGTGCATCACTATGGTCGGGAGCCTTCCAGCAAAGAGTGGTATCACCAGTGGGTTTACTTCCGCCCACGGGCTTACTGGCAGGAGTGGTTAAACTGGGATCCCATCTTTGCGCAAACCGGTTTTTTCCGCCCGGATGACGCGCATCAGCACAGTTTTTCTCAGCTGTTTGGTCAGATTATTGACGCCGGGCAGGCGGAAGGGCGCTATGCGGAATTACTGGCAATCAATTTGTTAGAACAGTTGCTGTTGCGACGCATGGAAGTTTTGAGTGCTTCGCTCAATCCTCCGCTCGATAACCGTGTACGGGATGCCTGTCAGTTTATCAGTGACCATCTGGCCGACCATCGTTTTGATATTGCCAGCGTCGCTCAGCACGTCTGTCTGTCGCCGTCACGCCTTTCACATCTGTTCCGTCAGCAGCTTGGCGTCAGTGTTTTGAGTTGGCGTGAAGACCAGCGCATCCTGCAGGCCAAATTATTGTTAAGCACCACCCGCATGCCGATTGCCAGCGTCGGGCGCAATGTCGGTTTTGAAGATCAGCTCTATTTCTCGCGCGTTTTTAAGAAATGCACGGGTGCCAGTCCGAGCGAGTTTCGTGCAGGCTGTGAATAGACCCGTCATACTTCAAGCTGCCTCTTTGTTGGCTGCGAGAACTTACCCGAATCACTTACTTATGTAAGCTCATCGGGATGCGTTCTCTTGCCGCCGCGATGCAACTCGAATTATTTAGGGTCTACTATTAATAATATCTTTCTGTGGGTGTGTTCCTACAGATTCATACAAATGATGGCTTGACGCTTCATTCCACACTCAGGAGAATCGCCAACTCGTTTCTCGACGGACGCTTTATGGAAGCTTTGCTGGAACACTTTATTACTCAATCAGTAATGTATTCGCTTTTTGCGGTGATGCTGGTGGCCTTCCTCGAATCACTGGCACTGGTTGGGCTTATCCTTCCCGGCACCGTGATGATGGCAGGGCTTGGTGCGCTAATTGGTGGGGGGCAGGTCGATTTTTATCACGCCTGGGCTGCGGGGATTGTCGGTTGCTTGCTGGGCGACTGGATTTCATTCTGGCTGGGTGGGCGCTTCAAAGGGCCACTGCATCGCTGGTCGTTTATGAAAAAGAACAAAGCGTTGCTGGATAAAACTGAACATGCACTGCATCAGCACAGCATGTTTACTATCCTGGTCGGCCGCTTTGTTGGCCCGACGCGACCACTGGTGCCAATGGTCGCGGGCATGCTGGATCTCCCCGTTTCTAAATTTATTATTCCGAACATTATTGGCTGCATTTTCTGGCCGCCGGTCTATTTTTTACCGGGGATTTTGGCGGGTGCGGCGATAGATATTCCTGCGGATATGCAGAGCAGCAGCTTTAAGTGGCTCTTACTGCTGGTGGCGTTGTTTATCTGGCTGGCGGCATGGTTATGCTGGCGCTGGTGGCGTAGTGGCAAAGCAACATCCGATCGCCTGACGAAATACCTGCCACGCGCGCGTTTACACTGGTTAGCGCCACTCATGGCAGTACTGGCGGTAGGTGGATTTGTCGCCATTCAAATGCACCCGTTAATGCCGATTTATCGTGATATTTTGTGGAAAGTGCTTACGGGCCACGCTTAACGGTTGATCCCCAACAGTGCGGATGCACTGGCTTCTCCGCTCAATAACGTTGCCGTGTCGCCATCCCAGGCGATACGGCCATCTACCACTACCAGGCTTCTTTCGGCGATTCGTGCCGCATCTTCAATACTGTGTGACACCATCAACAGCGTCAATTGTTGCTGGCGACACAGGTCATCAAGCAACGCGAGCATTTCCTGGCGCAGCGCCGGGTCGAGTGCCGAGAACGGTTCATCAAGCAACAAAATAGGCTGTTCACGCACCAGACAACGGGCGAGGGCGACACGCTGGCGCTGACCGCCAGAGAGTTGTGACGGAAGCCGGTCGAGTAAATCGCTAATCGCCATCTGGCTGGCAATCGTCGTGAGCCGCTCTTGTTGTGCCGCGTTGAGTTTAAGCCCTGGATTTAACCCGAGGCCAATGTTCTGGCGCACCGTCAGGTGCATGAAAAGATTGTTTTCCTGGAACAGCATCGACACTGGACGCTGTGCCGGAGCGGTACGCGTATGGTCTTCTCCATGCAGCATAATCTGCCCTCTGGCGGGGGTGAGAAAACCCGCAACCAAACTGAGCAGCGTACTTTTCCCCGCACCACTTGGCCCCAGCACCGCAACGCGTTCACCACAGTTAATCTTCATCGAAAAACGCATCGGCAAATGGTGATAGAGCCAGGTTATATCATTGAGAATCAGCATGGCGTCCCGGAAGTTTTTCAATCAAAGTGAATAAAGCAAAGCACAGTATCAGCAGGATAAGCGCGGTTACGGCTCCGTCCTGGCTGCGATATGAACCAATTTGTTGATAGAGATAAAACGGCAGCGTGCGGAAATCTTCATTGCCAAACAAAGCCACGACACCGAAATCGCCAATCGATAACACACAAGCAAACGCCAGTGCCTGCGCCAGTGGGCGTTTGAGCGCGCGCAGCTCGATAAAACGCAGACGGTTTACGCCACTAATATTTAGCGACTGGCAAAGCCTGGTATAGCGTTCAGCAACGTCCAGCATGGGGTTTTCCAGCACTTTTAGCGCGTAGGGGATTGCCATCAATGCGTTGGTGAAAATCACAATACCATCAGCCGTTTGCGGTAAACCCACGGTGTTATTGAGCAGCAGGAAAAAGCCGGTCGCCAGCACGATACCTGGCATGGCCAGAATCAACATGCCGCTAAGTTCCAGCGCTTGCCCGGCCAAAGCGCGGTTACGCAGGCGCAATTCTCGCGAGCTCCACAGCAACATTACCGTGATAACCACACAAATCAGCCCGGCACCCACGGCGATCCTTAACGAAGTTAGTAAAGCCTGCCAAAGCACCGGCTGTGACAACACGGCGCTAAAGCCACTATTGAATCCATCAATAATCACTGCCAATAACGGGGGTAATAACAGCAACAGCGCGAAGGTGATAAGCCCCCCGTCGCACAGTTTACGTCGCAGGTTATCCTGGCGGTCGCGCCAGCCATGCATCTGGCTATTCCCCACCGGAATCGCTTTGCTAAGCCGCTGACTTAATAGCACCAGAGCCAAACAGCAAACCATCTGCACCATCGCAAGTAAGGCCGCTCGAGCGGGGTCGTAGTCGTAGCTCAGCGCCTGGAAGATAGCCAGTTCGATAGTGGTTGCTTGCGGTCCACCGCCCAGCGAAAGCACGGTGGCGAAGCTTGCGAAACAGAGCATAAAAATGAGTGCAGCAGCCGGAAGAATTTGGCGTCGCAACCACGGCCATTCGACAAAACGGAAGAAATTCCACCCCTGCATACCGAGTTGTGCGGCAACCTGGCGCTGCTCGCTGGGGATATTTTCTAACGCCTGAAGCAGCAGACGTGTCGCCATCGGCAGGTTAAAGAAGACGTGGGCGAGTAAAATGCCTTTTAAACCATACGGCGAGAACGCCCACTCTATCCCTAACTTTGCGCAAAGCGAGGCCAGCCAACCTTCACGCCCGTATACCGTCAGAATACCAAATACCGCCACCAACACCGGTAAAACCAGCGTCATGGCACAAAGACGTAACAGGGCTAAACGGCCTGGAAAACGGCGACGATAAAGCGCACGAGCCAGAAAAATAGCCGGGAACACGGAAAGTGCGGCGGAGAGAAACGCCTGCCAGAACGAGAAACGCAGTACGTGCCACAAATAGCTATCCTGCACCAGGGCGCGGATATCCGTTTGTGGCGCGTTAAACCACAGCGCGATAAAAGCCGCCAGGGCTACGGCCACCACAAGTGTGGCGGCACAAAGCCCTGGAATCAGCCAGCCGGGAATTAGCGGCTGACGGCGCGTTGCCATTCGCTAATCCAGTTGGCGCGTTGTTTAGAGACGTCTTCTGCGCTGTATTCCAGGGTGTTCTGCGGTTTGACCAGGCCATTAAAGCCTTCAGGCAATTTCACATCGGTCACTGGGTACATCCAGTTTCCCGTCGCAACGGTATTCTGGAAGCCAGGTGATGTGATAAAAGTCATGAACTTTTCAGCCAGTTCAGGCTGTTTGCTTGATGCCAGACGACCGGCAACTTCCACCTGCAAATAGTGGCCTTCGCTGAAATTCGCTGCCGCGTAGTTATCTTTTTTCTCTTCGATAATGTGATAAGCCGGAGAAGTGGTGTAGCTCATCACCAAATCGCCTTCGCCTTTCAGGAACAGGCCGTAGGCTTCGCTCCAGCCTTTAGTCACGGTGACCGTTTTCTTCGCCAGCTTCTGCCACGCTTCAGGCGACTTGTCGCCATACACTTTTTGCATCCATAACAGCAGGCCCAGGCCTGGCGTGCTGGTGCGCGGGTCCTGATAAATCACTTTCCACTGTTGGTCGCTTTCGACCAGTTCTTTAAGGCTTTTTGGCGGGTTTTTCAGTTTGTTTTTATCGTACACAAAGGCGAAGTAGCCGTAATCGAACGGCACGAAGGTATCGTTGCTCCAGCCGCCTGGGATTTTCAACGCGCTGGTGTCCGTTTTGCTCGGTGCAAACAATTTGGTCTGCGTGGCCGCTTCCAGAAGGTTGTTATCCAGTCCCAGAACGACGTCGGCTTTACTGTTTTTACCTTCCATCCGGATGCGGTTGAGTAGCGACACACCGTCTTCGAGTGCGACGAATTTCAGCTCGCAATTGCAGTCAGCTTCAAAGGCCTTTTTCACCGCAGGCCCTGGGCCCCAGTCGGCAGCAAAAGAGTCGTAGGTATAAACAGTCAGCAGGGGTTTGGCAAAAACAGGTGCTGCGATGAGCGCAAGCAACGGCAATAATTTTTTGAACACTTTGCACCTCTTGGGATTAGGGGTGGCAAAGGACTTTGAGAAATGAGCCTCAAATCCCTTCGCCGGCGTTATCCGGATCAGGTTCGACGGGTATTATCTCAGCCAGACTTTCGCCTTAGCACCCCGTTGAGAACGCGTGCATTGTAGTGATTATGTAAATATTACGAAAGGGGTATTGGTTCAGGTGGTGCAAACCATGCCGACTTAAAGTCGAACCACCCCAACGTGTTCATTCTCACCCCACGCATACTGCGTTGCCCTTCAATGCGCAACCAGTGGTGGATTAACGGCAAGATATCGTTATTTTCCACGCGACTCTGGCACCACTCAGGCAAAGAAAGCTCACCGTTGTGCCATTTACTGGTGTCCGTTTCCCAGTCAATAGCGAGGCATTTTTGAATCAACGGCACTTCATAAAGATGTGAATAGAGTGAAAACTCTAACGGCAGAGTGAAGTTCGCGCTGTTAAGCCAGATATCACTTTCAGCATCGCCCTGATGCCACTCCTCATAACTGACTTCTTGCACCACAAGTTCAATGCCAATGCGGGCCAGCAGTTCTTCCATAACCTTACTGATCACCCGATGTTCCACGTGATCACGATAAAAAGTCAGCGTTACAGACTCTAGCCCGGCAGGTTTTTCAAGTACCGGCTGTGGGCGAGTGTGGTGCCAGCGCGGTAGCAGCCCGTAGGCTGGGAACCAGTATTGCTGATTTTGTGCACCTGTGCTGTAAAGCAGATGGATCGGTGCCAGAACATGGCTCAACCAGCGGCGCACTTCTGTATTGCTACCCAGTGTTGAGCGGCTATCGAACAAAATATAGTAGCAGCCTTCTTCAAGACGACTTTCGATGGCTTTCTCGCTGTCGGGCATTCCTGACAATTGCACCGCACAACTGACCTCTTCACCAATTTCCGGCAGCACCCAAAAATTCACCTCGTCAATCAATGCCCGATAACCGAAGTAATCATCGTAGGCCTGAATTTTCAGCTGGTTGGTATTGTTGCGTACCACCGAATACGGGCCGGTACCGACGGGCTGACGAGCAAAGTTGGATAAGGTCTGCCATTCACGCGGCAGGATCATCGCATTGACGCTGCCCAGCAGCCACGGCAGCCATTTGTCGGGTTGTGAGAGGGTAATATCCAGCGTCCAGGCCGTAGGCGAGGTAATTTCCTTAATATGCGAATAAAGCGGCAAAGTGCTGATACGTTGCAAGGATGTCGTCACATCCAGCATATCCAACTCACGGCCATGGTGAAAATGAATGCCGGGGCGAAGATAAAAACGCCAATGTAATGGGGAAATTTGTTGCCAGTGGTGGGCAATATCCGCCTCCAGTTCCCCATTTTCCTCATTTATTCGGATAAGCCCGCTGAAAATTTGCCGGGCAATATGGGTTTCGGAACGACGTAAAGCTGAGCCAGGCAACAGATTTAGCAGTGGGCGATAGTAGAGAACGCGCAGAATATGCCGCCCTTGTCGGAAACTCCTGCCGAGGTGAGAAATCAGCATTTGGCGAACGGCTGCTTTATCGCCAACGATTTGCACCAGTTGATCAATTCGGTCCTGCTCGAGAAGATCTTCTGCGCGCTGTTGCTGAAGCGCAAGGCCAGTGTACAGAAACTCAAGCTTTGATCGCTTGCCGCGCCCGGCTTCGGCTTGCCAGCTTAACCAGCCATTTTCCTGCATCGCGCTGAGCAACGTTCGCATATGGCGGCGGGAGCAATTCAGCAGTTCGGCCAAATCATTCAGCGTCGTTTCTTGCGGCTTGCCTTCGAAGCTTTGCCAGAGGCGAATGAATTGTTGCTGTAGACGACCTGTAGACATAAAAGAGGAACTCCTGGCAGAAACTCATCAATTTAACTTTCCTCATATTACGCCAATAATCATCAACGATGAAAGCGAGGAGGTACATATGAAACGGTCACCGGTTGTTAAGTTTTATCAACAGTATTTTGCCGCAACACAACGTGTTTCTGCTGGATGGCTGGCTCGCCAGACAGCGTCGCAACGTCTGAGGATGCTCGAGGACTTAATGCAGTGGGAAGTCACCACTTCCGCAACCGTGAAGTACTAACTCGTTGATTCATGTGTGACTGAGAATTGGTGATGTTCACCCAGCCAGCGGTTTTTTACCGCTGGCTTTTTTATTCGGTATAGTGGACGGCTTGCACATTTATCACCCGCTCAAGCAAAAGGATCTCTCTGCATGGCCTGGTTTTTGACAAAAGGACGACGCCTCAATCCGGTGTACACGGCATTTATGGTTGTGGCATTTATGATGGGGATTGCAGGGGCACTTCAGGCGCCCACGCTGAGCCTGTTTTTAACGCGTGAAGTGCAAGTGCGGCCGTTCTGGGTCGGGTTATTTTATACCGTCAATGCGATAGCCGGGATTCTGGTCAGCCTGATGCTGGCGAAGCGTTCCGATAGCCGGGGCGACAGGCGCAAACTGATTATGATTTGCTGCGCGATGGCCGTAGCAAACTGCATTTTATTTGCTTTTAACCGTCACTACCTGACGTTAATCACCGTGGGCGTCATGTTCGCTTCCATTGCTAACACGGCGATGCCGCAAATCTTCGCCCTGGCTCGCGAGTATGCGGATAGGTCAGCTCGTGAAGTCGTGATGTTCAGCTCGATAATGCGTGCGCAATTGTCGCTTGCCTGGGTCATTGGCCCGCCGTTGTCGTTTATGCTGGCGTTAAACTACGGCTTTACCACCATGTTTCTTATCGCGGCGGGGATTTTTGTTATTTCGCTGGCGCTTATCTTTTTTGCTCTGCCGTCGGTCAGCCGAATTGAGCAGCCCGCCGATCTGGCGCTTACGGAAGTTAGCGGCTGGAAAGACAAGAACGTCCGTATGTTGTTCATCGCATCGATGCTGATGTGGACTTGCAACACCATGTACATCATAGATATGCCGCTGTGGGTCAGCAGTGATTTAGGGTTGCCTGAGTCGCTGGCGGGGCTACTGATGGGGACGGCTGCGGGGCTTGAAATCCCGGCGATGATCCTTGCGGGCTATTATGTGAGGCGTTTTGGTAAGCGGCGCATGATGGTGATTGCGGTGGCGGCGGGCGTGCTGTTTTACGTTGGACTGATTCTGTTCCACAGCCGCACGGCGCTGCTGTTGCTCCAATTATTTAATGCGGTATTTATTGGCATTGTCGCCGGGATTGGAATGCTATGGTTCCAGGATTTAATGCCGGGCAAGCCGGGGTCCGCGACCACATTATTTACCAACAGTATCTCTACCGGCGTGATTCTGGCAGGGGTGTTACAAGGCGCGCTGGCTGAGAGTTTTGGGCACTATTCGGTGTATTGGCTGATTGCGGGATTGGCGGTGTTAGCGCTGGTTTTGACCAGTAGGGTCAAAAATATCTAATACCCGTCATACTTCAAGCTGCAGATGCGTTGGCTGCGCTCCCTCACCCCAGTCACTTACTTGTGTAAGCTCCTGGGGATTCACTCTCTTGCCGCCTTTCTGCAACTCGAATTATTTAGGGTATTTTTGATAGTGTTGATTTTTATTCAGCTAAAAACAGTTCCAGCAGCGAATTCAAAAACAGCTTCCCGTGCTCGGTAATTTGCCAATATTCCTCAGTTTCAATCAGGTAGTCTTTGGCAATGGCTTCATCTAACTGTGCACGAATCACGGTTTCGTCCAGCCCGGTATACAGGCTAAATTCATTGCGCGGTGCGGCTTCCAGCAGGCGGAAACGGTTCATAAAGAACTCGAACGGTTTATCCGCTTGCTCAACATCGTGCTGGCGATCGAGGTATTTACCTTCCATATAGCCGCGTGGGTGTCGCGTTTTGGCGGTACGCATAATGCGCCCGTCTTCGAACGTCACTTTACCGTGTGCGCCACAGCCAATTCCCAGGTAGTCGCCAAAACGCCAGTAGTTCAGGTTGTGCTGACACTGATAACCCGGTTTTGCGTATGCCGAGGTTTCGTATTGCTGATATCCCGCAGCCGTTAGCAGTTTGTCGCCCTGTTCGAAAATATCCCACAGCGCGTCGTCGTCCGGCAGTTTTGGCGGACGTGAGCTAAACAGCGTGTTCGGTTCAATCGTCAACTGATACCAGGAAAGATGCGGGGGATTAAGCTCAATGGCCTGGCGCAAATCATCCAGTGCTTCTTCAAGCGACTGGTCTGGCAAACCGTGCATCAAATCCAGATTGAAACTACGCAGCCCTAATCCGCTAGCCAGATTTGCCGCACGTTTCGCTTCACCCGCATCATGAATACGGCCCAGGCGTTTGAGTTTTTCTTCGCTAAAACTCTGCACACCGATAGAAATGCGGTTCACGCCAGCACGTTGATAGCCAACGAAACGGTCGGCCTCAACGGTGCCAGGGTTCGCTTCCATGGTAATTTCTGCATTCGCTGCCAGCGGCAGACGTGCACGCACGCCATCGAGCAACGTTTGCATCGCCTCGCTTGAAAGCAAGCTAGGCGTACCGCCACCAATAAAGATGGTCTTTATTTCACGTCCTTGTGCCAATGGCGCGTCGTTGTCCAGATCGCGCAACAGGTGGGCGACATACTCGTCGTGCGGGACGTCGCCTTTTAGTGCATGAGAATTGAAGTCACAGTAGGGGCACTTCTGCACGCACCACGGGATGTGAATATAGAGACTCAGTGGTGGCAAATTAGCCATTTTTCATTGCTTCCAGTAACAGTTTTAGTGCTTGCCCACGGTGGGAAATCGCGCGTTTTTCATCACGAGTGAGTTCAGCCGCAGTTTTTCCCTCGGTAGGGACAAAGAAAATCGGGTCGTAGCCAAAGCCGCCAGCTCCTGCGGCCTCGCGGGTAATCTGACCTTCCCAACTGCCGTGACACACCAGCGGTGTTGGATCTTCTGCATGACGCATATACACCAGCACACAATGGAACCGCGCTTTGCGTTGTTCGTCCGGCACATCTTTCAGTGTAGCCAGTAGCTTTTCCAGATTCTGCTGATCCGTTGCGTCAATGCCTGCGTAACGTGCCGAGTAAATACCCGGGGCGCCGCCCAAAACATCGACAGCCAGACCAGAATCATCAGCGATGGCAGGCAAACCCGTAATCTGCGCCGCGTGACGGGCTTTCAGAACGGCGTTTTCGATAAACGTCAGGCCAGTTTCTTCGGCTGACTCCACGCCTAACTCAGTTTGTGCCACAACATCCAGACCAAAATTGCCCAGTAAATCGGCAAGTTCACGCACTTTACCGGCGTTACCGGTCGCGAGGACAACTTTTTGCATAGTGAGATAATCCTGTGAAATTCGGTAATTATTCGAGCAATGCCGCGACTTCCGTCGGGATTTGTTGCGGGTCGATAATCTTAACTTGCTTATGACGGCCCAACTCGCCTTTCTCAACCACAACCTGGCTTTTGGCGACGCGGAACTGTTTAGCCAGATATTTTACCAGATGGGCATTGGCTTTGCCGTCAATTGGCGGCGCGGTGATGGCGACTTTTAGTTCGTCGCCATGCAACCCAATAATGCTATCCCGGCTGGCTTTAGGCTGAATATACAGCCGTAAAACCAGCCCGTCTGCGGTTTGACTCACTGCACTCACAGCAAATACCACAGCCCCGGGAACAGATCCATGCCAAGGTAATTCAGTGCATACAGAATCAAAATCACGACCATCGCGGAGAAATCAATGCCGCCCATTGCCGGAATAACACGGCGAATTGGCGCCATCATCGGTTCGGTCAATTGCATCAGCACGTATTCAATTGGACTGCGACCCTGGCTAATCCAACTCATCAGCGAACGAATAATAATGACCCAGAACACCAGCGTACCGGCGGACTTGAACAGCGATAACAGGCCAACCAGCAGATTCATTGGGTCAAGCGACAGCGCGCCTACCTGAATCAGCAGCAGAACAGGATACTTCAGCGTGGTGAGAATAAACGCCACCAGCAACGAAGAGGTATCAATTGGCCCAATCGAAGGGATTATCCGGCGCAATGGCCCGACAATCGGTTGGGTAATCTTGACGATAAATTGGGCAAAAGGATTGTAAAAATCACAACGCGACCACTGCATCCAGATGCGAATTAACAGCACCATCACATACAGTTCAATCAGTGTTTTGACCAGGAAAGTCAACGTTAGCATGGTGTTCCTCAATAATAAGCCCTGCATCTTTCTGGCTGTAGATGCATAATTTTGCGTCCTACAACCTGAAATCTATTGGGCTACGGTTTAGCTGGCGGAGTAATCCCGCGCGCCGAAAATAGCGGTTCCAATGCGCACCATGGTGCTGCCTGCGGCAATCGCGGCGTCCATGTCATCGGTCATGCCCAGAGACAACGTATCAACCGTTGCATAGCGGTTTTTGAGCGATGTGAAAGCGGCTGCCATTTTCTGGCAAACTGCTAACTGATGCTCGTAATCAGGTTCAGGGGCAGGGATCGCCATTAAACCTCGTAACACCAAACCCGGTAGTGCAGCGACGTCAGCCGCCAGCGCATCAAGCTCACTTAGCGCAATACCAGACTTGCTTTGTTCATCACTAATGTTTATTTGGATCAGCACGTTAAGCGGTGCAAGTTCGGCCGGACGCTGTTCGCTTAAACGGGTGGCGATACGAAGCCTGTCGACGGTGTGGCACCAGTCAAAATGTTCAGCGACCAGACGGCTTTTGTTCGACTGTAAAGGGCCGATAAAGTGCCATTCCAGTGTGGCTTCGCTGTTCTCGGCAAAGTAACGAATTTTATCCACGCCTTCTTGCACGTAGTTTTCACCGAAAGCGCGTTGCCCGGCAGCAATCGCTTCTGCGAGGGCGCTCGCAGGCTTCGTTTTGCTTACTGCAAGCAAAGTAACTTCCTCTGGAGCACGGCCGCAGCGTTTAGTTGCCGCTAAGATTTTGTGCTGAACCTGTGCCAGATTGTGCGTTATCTCATTCATAGGTTGGAAAGTGATATGGATATCGAAGAAATTGTGGCCCTTAGTGTAAAGCATAATGTCTCTGATCTACACCTGTGCGCGCACCTTCCTGCTCGCTGGCGCAGGCAAGGGCGGCTTGAACTGCTGCCTGGAGGTGCTCCTGAGCCGGATGTTTTGCTGGAAGACTGGCTGTCGAAAGCACAAAAGGTGCAACTGCAAGAAACCGGGCAGGTTGATTTTGCCGTGACCCTACAATCAGGGGTGCGATTGCGGGCTAACGCATTTCACCAGTTGCATGGGCACTCTCTTGCCTTGCGGTTATTGCCTTTAAACTGCCCCAAACTTGAGGCGTTAAATGTCCCGCCACTGATACCCGAATTGCTACAGTCGCGAGATGGCCTGATTCTGGTCACTGGTGCGACGGGCAGCGGTAAATCCACCACGCTTGCGGCAATGGTTGATCATCTCAATCATCGGCTTGATGGGCATATACTGACGCTGGAAGATCCAATTGAGTTTGTTCATTCCTCTCATCACAGTCTGATTCAGCAGCGTGAACCCGGCACGCATTGCCGCTCTTTTGCCGCCGCTTTACGTGCCGCATTACGTGAAGACCCGGATGTGATTTTGCTGGGGGAATTACGCGATAGCGAAACTATCCGTCTGGCGCTCACTGCTGCGGAAACCGGCCATCTGGTACTGGCAACATTGCATACTCGCGGTGCCGCACAAGCGGTGGAACGGCTGGTGGATGTCTTTCCTGCAGAGGAAAAAAGCATGGTGCGCAGCCAGCTAGCCGGTAGCTTAAAAGCTGTGCTTGCGCAGAAATTACAACCTGATGCTCAAGGTGGAAGGGGGGCTTTGTTTGAATTATTGGTAAATACCCCTGCTGTGGCGAGTCTTATCCGCGAGGGGAAAACGCATCAATTACCCGGGCTAATTCAAACCGGCCAGCAATATGGCATGCAGAGTTTTGCGCAAAGCGAGGCGATGTTTCTTGGGAAAGGTCAGCTTGCAACGGCGGAGTGCGGAGTCGCGAGTGCGCCTTCCGCCGTAGAGG
The DNA here is from genome assembly GCF_031432975.1 of Buttiauxella selenatireducens. GTDB lineage: Bacteria > Pseudomonadota > Gammaproteobacteria > Enterobacterales > Enterobacteriaceae > Buttiauxella > Buttiauxella selenatireducens. The sequence continues at coordinate 750,330 of NZ_CP133838.1, forward strand.
TAACAATCAAGGGTTATAGTCAAACCAACTTTCAAGAATGATGACTGCGGAGGCTGAGTCAATGCTACCTTTGTTTAAAGCCCGGAAACCGCCGTGTTCAAACAAGCCTGCACGGGCTTCAACGGTGCTCAGGCGCTCATCCTGCAGAGAAACTTTTACGCCAAAACGCCCATGCAGGCGGTTGGCAAACTTACGCGCACGGACGGTAAGTGGCTGTTCGGTGCCATCCATATTCAGGGGTAAGCCAACGATGACTTCATCGGGCTGCCACTCTTTAAGGATTTTTTCGATAGCATTCCAGTCTGGCGTACCATCTTGTGCTTTCAGCGCGGTTAAAGGGCGCGCCGTTCCGGTAATACGCTGCCCGATGGCGACACCAATGCTTTTAGTACCGAAATCAAAGGCTAACAATGTCCCACTGCCCATTATGCGTGCCCCGCTTCGCTTGGCATATTATGAATATCAATGCCGATTAATTTCGCGGCTTCACGCCAGCGTTCGGAAATTGGGGTGTGGAAAATAATCGATGCATCTGCTGGCGCAGTTAACCAGGCGTTGTCCAAAATCTCTTGTTCCAGTTGCCCTTTTTCCCAGGAAGAGTAGCCCAGTGCCACAATCACATCCGTAGGTTGGTTGGCCGTGCCGATAGTTTCGAGCACATCACGGGAAGTGGTGATCACCGTTTCATCAGAAATACAGATGCTTGAAGCGAAACAGTCCGGTGGCGAGTGCAAAATAAAACCCCGGTCTTCCGCTAATGGGCCGCCGATAAAAACAGGTTTATCAAGACGAATGGATGGGTCGCGCGGTTCTGGTTCGATTTTTAATTTTTCAAGAACACCGTCAACCTGAAGATTTTCGAGGGGTTTATTGATGATTATCCCCATAGCGCCTTCGTCGCTATATTCACAAATATAAACGACTGCTCGCTTAAACAGAGGATCCTGGAGCGCCGGCATGGCAATTAGAAAGTGATGCTGTAAATTCATTGTCAGAGGTTCTGGTTCCGGTTGAAAAAGCGGCATTAAACGCGCGAGGAATAGTCAGTTTATCACTATTAAACTACTCCGGACACTTGACCCATACCAAAGGTATGGGTCTTTTCCCTAAAGGGAGCGTGCACAATTATTTAGCCAGACGTTTCTCGATAGCGTCGAACAACATTCCGGTGATCGATACCGGGAATTCGGCTTCGATTTCGCGAATGCATGTTGGGCTGGTGACATTAATCTCGGTCAGGCGATCGCCGATGATATCCAGACCAACAAAGATGAGCCCTTTGGCTTTCAATGTTGGGCCGACGCGGCGGGCAATTTCCCAATCGCTGTCAGTCAATGGACGCGGTTCGCCACGGCCACCGGCGGCCAGATTGCCACGGGTTTCGCCACCTTGTGGAATACGCGCCAGGCAATACGGAACGGGTTCGCCATCGACGACCAGAACACGTTTGTCGCCATCGACAATAGCAGGCAGGTAGTTTTGTGCCATGCAGTAACGATTACCGAGTTCAGTCAGCGTTTCAGCAATGACGCCGATGTTAGGATCGCCTTCTTTAACGCGGAAGATTGATGTGCCGCCCATGCCGTCCAGCGGCTTGAGAATGATGTCGCCGTGTTTTTGCCAGAACGCTTTAAGCTGCGCTTTGTTACGGGTTACCAGCGTTTCTGGGGTCAAATCAGCAAACCAGGCGGTGAACAGCTTTTCGTTACAGTCGCGCAGGCTTTGCGGTTTGTTAACGATCAGCGTGCCTTGTTCTTCTGCACGCTCAAGAATGTAGGTCGCGTAGATAAATTCGGTATCAAAAGGCGGATCTTTACGCATTAAAATAACGTCGAGATCGGCAAGCTGGATATCTTGCTCACTACCAAATTCGACCCATTTATCGTAGTTCTGCTCGACACTGATCAGACGTGTGCGTGCGTGCGCTTCACCGTTGATCAAATACAGATCTGCCATTTCCATATAGTGGAGTTCGTATCCACGGCGCTGTGCTTCCAGCAACATGGCAAAACTGGAGTCTTTCTTGATGTTAATGTTTGCGATGGGGTCCATCACGATGCCGAGCTTGATCATTGTTTTTCTCCTTTAAAGCTGGCTATAAGGCGTAAGCCTTGTACCAGTTTTTAGCCCAGGTCGCCAAAACGCACTTGCAGCGCGGTAATGGCGGTGAGCGCGGTAGTCTCAGTACGCAGAACGCGAGGTCCCAACAGAATATCAGTAAACTGATGGCGTGCGGTCATCGCAATTTCATCAGCCGTTAAACCGCCTTCAGGGCCAATCAGCAGACGCACACGTTCAACAGGTTGCGGCAACGTGTTGATACTGGCGTTGGCGCGAGGATGGAGGTTCAGCTTCAGGCTGTTATCAAGTTCTGCACACCACGCTTCGAGGTCCATTGCCGGGCGAACTTCTGGCACGATATTGCGGCCACATTGTTCGCAGGCAGCAACGGCAATTTTCTGCCATTGCGTGAGCTTCTTATGCAGACGCTCGGCATCCAGTTTTACGCCACAGCGTTCAGAAAACAAAGGGGTAATCACATTCACGCCGAGTTCGACGGCTTTCTGAATCGTGAACTCCATTTTCTCACCGCGAGACATGACCTGACCGAGATGTAGGTGCAGTGGGGATTCGCGGTTATCGAGGGTGGCACTAATTACCTTTACTCGCACACTTTTCTTATCTGCCTGAACGATTTCTGCGTCAAAGATCTGATTACTTCCATCAAATAATTGCAGTGCGTGGCCTGCGCTCATGCGCAATACGCGACCGACGTGGTTCGCAGCATCTTCGCAAAGTGCGACGTCCTGGCCGACGGCGAGGTGTTCAGGATGATGAATGCGGGGGATACGCATGATTGATAGGATCCAGTTGCTAAGGCGAACTGTTTTAATCCCCTCTCCTGGAGGAGAGGGAGAAAACATCGCGCGGTAATGAATATGACCGCTAGTGTAGGTTAGCTGTTTTGTGCCTGGCAAGCCCGCAGCACATAAGGGTTATGATTGCCCTGAACTTTAGCGATGCGCTCATCGCGTTCGCACTCCCAGGCTGTGACCGGATATTGTTTATTCCAGGCCTCAAATAGCTGGGTCTGTTGGCGAGAAAGGTTGAGCTGATACTGGTCACGCATGTAGAAGTAGGTGCGGGCGATAGCGCCGCGAGCCCGCGCTGGTGGCTCGGCAATCTTATCTTTAAAGTCGACTTTCATTTCACACTGCCCGTATTGCCCTTCACCACCATTCCACTGGCTGTACATGAAGTTGTTACGATCAGCGTTTACTTCGCCTACTGCGGGTTGCAGGTTGTGCATATCGCTTTCCATTTTGCGATATTCTGGGTCTTTGGCACAGTTTTTACGACCGCCATCTTGCCAACACTGGCGCTGATGACCGAACTGCCAGGCCGGTACGACGTGCTCCCACTCGATACGCGTCGCGCGATTTTCATTCTTCCGAACTTTGTAGCCGCAGGACTCAAGATCGGGAATACCCTTTTTCCCTTCCCAGCTGATTTTACATCCACAATAGAAGTCGCCCGGCGCGTCGGCATTCACTTTTGCGCCAGCGGCTTTGGCTTGAGAGAAATTATTGATACCAGCACTGAGTGCAGAAAAAGAGGAGAGGGCTGCAATAACTGCAACAGCCAAAGAATATTTGCGAGACATTTCCAGAATCCTTACTAAAACGAGCCTGAACCCTACCTGATGCATTTTTGGGATTCAATCAGCTAAATCAGGAAACTTTAAGATTAATGTTTTTAATTACAGGGAGTTGTAGCGTCTGGCTTTAACAGGTCGCCGCATTGAACACAGCGGTATTCCGCTTCACCACGTACGACACGGTTATGACGCCTGACCGTAAGTTGGTGTAATTGGCAGCGGCAGCGATAAGGGAAGGTATTCTTACGCACCGATTGCACTTCAAATTTGTGTGTGCGCCTTGCAGGAACGCCAAGCACGCTTTCCATCATCCATTTCCACTCTTTGCCGTGTGGTGCAACGCGACCAAAGTGTTTCCAGACCAACAAATGAGCCAGTTCGTGCGGGACAACTTCATCAATGAAGGTTTGCTGATTTTCCATCAACAGCACGGGATTTAGACGAATTTCGTAGCTATCCATCCATGCGGTGCCCGCAGCGGTGCCACGCTGCTGATAGACCAGTTTCGGTTCGGGATAATTTCGTCCCAGGTGTTGATTGGCCTGTTGGAGTTTTTCCCGCAGGCAGCGCATAACGGCCTGTTGGATTGCGATGGGGAGTCTTGGGGATTTCATAGCGGGCAAGAATAGTGCGAGGTGGGGCAGGGTGCAAGCCCCTATCCGCAGTGGATAGGGGCGGGAGTAATTTACTCGTGAGCGCCAATCTCGCGTAAGCGACGGCCTTTCATTAAGTTACGTTCAATGTGTTCCAGGGAAACGTGTTTGGTTTCTGGAATCAACCAAAGAGTCAGCACAATAAAGAACAGGTTTAGCGCCGCATAGACCCAGAAGGTATTCGCGTTGCCCAGAGTGTTAAGCATGGTCAGGAATGTTGCACCGACAATCATGTTCGCAATCCAGTTGGTGGCGGTCGAGCAAGTGATACCAAAATCACGGCCTTTCAGCGGCTGAATTTCAGAACACAGCACCCAAATCAGCGGGCCAGCACTCATTGCAAAACCTACGATGAACATTAACAGCATCGCGATGGCGAAGTATTGCGCACCCTGAGAGTGAATCCCGATGTGCAGCATTGTGCCCAATACGCCCATGCCGACCGCCATCACCATGAAGCCCAGCACCAACGTAGGTTTACGACCCCATCTGTCCACCAGACCGATAGCAATAAAGGTCGCCAGTACGTTGATAAGCCCAACGATGACGGTGCCCCACATTTGCTGAGTGGTGTTGGTGAAGCCTGCGATTTCAAAGATCTTCGGTGCGTAATACATAATTACGTTCATACCGGTGAACTGCTGCATGACCTGAAGCAAGATGCCGAGGAACACCGCACGACGGAAGTTACTGTTGTCTTTAAACAGTGACCAGCCGCTTTGTTTAACCTTCAGGCTTTCGCGGATTTCTTCCAGTTCGCGTTTTGCTTCTGCACTGGTATCACGCAGACGCATCAGTACGCGTTCGGCATCGTGGAAACGACGTTTCGCAGCGAACCAGCGCGGGCTGTCCGGCAGGAAGAACACGCCTACCAGTAAAATCAGAGCAGGAATGGTGATAACCCCCAACATCCAGCGCCATGAACCGCTGTAACTGAAGGCGGTGTCAGAAAGGTAAGCGCCGAGAATACCGATGGTAATCATCAACTGGTACATCGAAATCATGCTGCCGCGAATTTTTTCTGGTGCAATTTCAGACAGATAAAGCGGTGCGGTATATGACGCAACACCGACTGCCAGGCCCAGCAGCACGCGGGAGAGGATCAGGATTTCAGTATTCGGCGCGAATGCAGAGCAAAGCGAACCGGCAACGAAAAGCACTGCGCCAATCATCAGGCTGTATTTACGCCCGATGCGGAAAGAGAGCCAGCCGCTACCAACAGCACCAACAGCCGCACCAAACATCATCGAACTGACGACCCATTCTTGCTGGTGCGCAGTAATCTGGAAATCTTTAGCAATAAACGGTAGTGCACCGGCGATAACACCGATATCCAGGCCAAATAACAAACCGGCCAGGGCTGCAAGGAAACAGACGAAAAAGGTCATGCTTTTGTTCGAGCGCCCTTGTTTTTTTGTATTAGGCATACAGCTCTCCAGTTGAGTGATTCTTCGTATCTGTATCTAGGGTAGGGTAACGCCGCATGAATTTGTGTGATTAAACTCACGTTAGTGTAATCGGTTACACAAGTGTCAAGAAGTGTATGTGATATTTTTTGATATAAAACAGTGTGTTATGTGTGTAAAATTAAACCAAAAATTTATACTCAGGACTATTCTGAAATGTTATGTAACTAGCACGACAATGCAATGTTGCAATAAAGAATCATCTTAATTAAAGATTGGTGAACTGGTGTGTAACCGCTTTCATTGAGGTGTTTGATTATGGAGATGGAATGTTTGCAGAAAGGAGCAGAGTGTTTTCGACAAAAAAAAGGCCAGCGTTAGGCTGGCCTTCAGAGTCTAGCTGTTGGCGGGTTATTTCAGACCGGCAGCTTCACGCAGCAATTCTGCTTTGTCGGTTTTTTCCCAAGGGAAATGCTCACGACCAAAGTGACCGTATGCCGCGGTTTCTTTGTAGATTGGGTGCAGCAGATCCAGCATCTGGATCAGGCCGTATGGACGCAGGTCGAAGAACTCGCGTACCAACAGGGTCAGTTGTTCGGTAGAGATTTTCTCAGTACCGAAGGTTTCAACCATGATTGACGTTGGCTCTGCCACGCCGATTGCGTAGGAAACCTGGATTTCACAACGGTCAGCAAGGCCAGCAGCAACGATGTTTTTCGCCACATAACGCGCCGCGTACGCCGCAGAACGGTCAACTTTAGAAGGATCTTTACCGGAGAACGCACCGCCACCGTGACGAGCCATACCGCCGTAGGTATCAACGATAATTTTACGACCGGTCAGACCGCAGTCACCCATTGGGCCACCGATAACAAAACGGCCAGTCGGGTTGATGTGGAATTTGGTGGAAGCGTTCAACCATTCTGCTGGCAGAACCGGTTTAATGATTTCTTCCATCACCGCTTCTTGCAGTGTTTTCAACGCAACGTCTTCGGAATGCTGGGTCGACAGAACCACGGCATCAATACCGACGATTTTACCGTCGTCGTACTGGAAGGTGATCTGGCTTTTTGCATCCGGACGCAACCACGGCAGTGAGCCATTCTTACGGACTTCAGCCTGGCGTTGAACCAGACGGTGTGCGTAAGTGATCGGCGCAGGCATCAGCACGTCAGTTTCGTTGGTCGCATAACCAAACATCAGACCCTGGTCGCCAGCGCCTTGTTCCAGTGGATCGGTACGGTCAACGCCCTGGTTAATGTCAGGTGACTGTTTACCGATAGCACTCAGAACAGCACAAGAGTTGGCATCAAAGCCCATATCAGAATGCACATAACCGATTTCGCGGACGGTCTGGCGGGTGATTTCTTCGATATCAACCCATGCGCTGGTGGTGATTTCGCCGCCAACCAGAACCATGCCGGTTTTGACGTAAGTTTCACACGCTACGCGAGCTTTTGGATCCTGCTCGAGGATTGCATCAAGAACCGCGTCAGAGATTTGGTCAGCGATTTTATCGGGATGTCCTTCTGATACAGACTCGGACGTAAAGAGGTGTTTGGCCATGTTTTATTCACCCTAAGAGAATTAGGTTAGTGCAGACTGCTGCTAACTGGCGCTCGTATCAGTGCGATGTACTGATATCTGGAGTTTTAGCCACAGGATTAATTTCAGGCAGTCTAACAGTTAATCGGTATAGATGGATTAACATCTGGACGTCTATTCTAGGTTATCCATTAATCAGATTACCAGTGATTTTTGTGCTCGCAAGTTTCTGTCGATAATCTGGCATGGAAATTTTTACTGACAGCGCCGCAAAGTGGGGATTTTTGTTTTGCATTTTTTAGCCGTTGTCGGTATAAAGCGGCGCGCGCGGCTCATTCAACAAGCACACATTTTTGTGTTGCCCACTTCCAGCCGGGTTGAGCAAATATCTTAGCTTTGGCTTGTCGCATGCTTCTGGTATGCGTGGAGGTGTCAGGATTGAAAAACCGCTGTAATTCGCAGAATCTGGCTCACCGTTCTGGTGTGCATTTACTCCTCGCAACCTGCATTCCGTGCATCTATTCCTGCCGATGTTATACCCATCTCGGCGCTTCTCAGGACTCTCGGGCCGGTCATCTCACTCCGTGATAACTGAACAAGGGCTCTCTTGTCTTTGACAGGAGTATTCTCGTGGTTTCACCGACCCGTTAAACGGAGTTCGGTAACGTGTTTACAATGATATGAAAAAGAAACCGGTCGCACAGTTAGTCTGTCAGCGTCTTATGCTGCCGCTATGCGCTGTTAATGGGTTGTTATTGCGGGATACCCCTGCGATAGTAGTCAACTGTTTTGCACATTTGTATAAATTTGAGGTTCGCCATGTCTGACAAAATCTCTTCTGTTTCGGGTTCGTCAGTGGGCGAGCAGGATGTACACCGCTCCATGCAGGAGGTTGCCATGAGCTCCCAGGAAGCCAGCAAAATGCTGCGTACTTACAATATTGCCTGGTGGGGCAATAACTATTACGACGTCAACGAACTCGGTCACATTACCGTTTGCCCGGACCCAGATGTTCCACAAGCGCGTGTTGATCTCGCTGAACTCGTAAAAGCCCGTGAAGCGCAGGGGCAGCGTTTGCCTGCACTGTTCTGTTTCCCGCAGATTTTACAGCATCGCCTGCGTTCGATTAACGCCGCGTTCAAACGTGCTCGTGAATCTTACGGTTATAACGGTGACTACTTCCTCGTTTATCCAATCAAGGTGAACCAGCACCGCCGCGTCATTGAATCGTTGATTCATTCTGGCGAACCGCTGGGTCTTGAAGCCGGTTCTAAAGCTGAATTGATGGCTGTGTTAGCGCATGCGGGCATGACGCGTTCAGTTATCGTGTGTAACGGCTATAAAGACCGTGAATACATCCGCCTGGCGTTGATCGGCGAGAAGATGGGCCACAAGGTTTATCTGGTCATCGAGAAGATGTCAGAAATTCGCATCGTGCTGGAAGAAGCCGAGCGTCTGAATGTGGTGCCGCGTCTTGGTGTGCGTGCGCGTCTGGCGTCGCAAGGTTCCGGTAAATGGCAGTCTTCTGGCGGCGAGAAATCCAAATTTGGTCTGGCGGCGGTTCAGGTTCTGCAACTGGTTGAAATGTTGCGTGAAGCGGGTCGTATCGACAGCCTGCAATTACTGCACTTCCACCTCGGTTCGCAAATGGCGAACATTCGCGATATCGCCACTGGCGTACGTGAATCAGCGCGCTTCTACGTTGAACTGCACAAGATGGGCGTTAACATCGAATGTTTCGATGTCGGCGGTGGTCTGGGCGTGGATTATGAAGGTACGCGTTCGCAGTCCGATTGTTCGGTCAACTATGGCCTGAACGAATACGCGAACAACATCATTTGGGCGATTGGTGATGCATGTGAAGAACATGGCCTGCCGCACCCAACGGTGATTACCGAGTCTGGCCGTGCGGTGACCGCGCACCACACCGTGCTGGTTTCTAACATCATCGGTGTCGAGCGCAACGAATACACCACGCCAACGGCTCCTGCTGAAGATGCATCGCGCGCGCTGCAAAGCATGTGGGAAACCTGGGGTGAAATGCACGAGCCGAATAACCGTCGCTCGCTGCGCGAATGGCTGCACGATAGCCAGAACGATCTGCATGATATCCACACCGGCTATTCGGCGGGGAACTTCTCCTTGCAGGAACGTGCCTGGGCAGAGCAACTTTATCTGAGCATGTGCCATGAAATTCAGCGCCTGCTGGATCCAAGCAACCGTGCGCACCGTCCGATTATTGACGAACTGCAAGAGCGTATGGCGGATAAAATTTACGTCAACTTCTCGCTATTCCAGTCAATGCCGGATGCATGGGGTATCGACCAGCTGTTCCCGGTACTGCCGTTAGAAGGGCTGAACCAGATCCCTGAGCGCCGCGCTGTTCTGTTGGATATCACCTGCGATTCCGACGGTGCTATCGATCACTATATCGACGGTGACGGTATTGCGACCACTATGCCAATGCCAGAATACGATGCGGAAAACCCGCCTCTGCTGGGCTTCTTTATGGTCGGTGCTTACCAGGAAATTCTGGGCAACATGCACAACTTGTTCGGCGATACTGAAGCGGTTGATGTGTTTGTATTCCCTGATGGTAGCGTGGAAGTTGAGCTTTCTGATGAAGGCGATACCGTTGCGGATATGCTCCAGTATGTACAGCTCGACCCGAACACGCTGCTGACTCATTTCCGCGATCAGGTGAAACAGACCGATCTGGATGCTGGCTTACAGCAGCAGTTCCTTGAAGAGTTTGAAGCGGGTTTGTACGGCTATACTTATTTAGAAGACGAGTAGTTTTTAAAACCACCCTCACCCTAGCCCTCTCCCTGAGGGAGAGGGGATCGATCGGCGTTATTGCTTTTCCGAGGGAGAGGGGACAGGCTGGTTTTTCTCCTGTGGGTGAGGGCGACTACCTTCTCCCTCTCCTGTGGGTGAGGGCGGCTCTCTTTTCTCCCTCTCCAGGGGGAGAGGGTCGGGGTGAGGGCGCTAATGAATGTATAAATTACGCACTATTGAACCCGAGCGAAATTACGGCGATAATTCGCGCCAACAAGCAGTCTGAATGAATACAGTCCCTTCCTCGTCGGGTTTAACGACGCGGAAGGGACTTTTTTTTGACATAAATTCAACTATTCACCTACATCACATGAGGTCAGGTAATGAGCACATTAGGCCATCAGTACGACAATTCCCTGGTATCCAATGCCTTCGGTTTTTTACGTTTTCCGCTGAACTTCATGCCCTATGACAGTGATGCTGATTGGGTTATTACAGGCGTTCCTTTTGACGCAGCAACGTCTGGTCGTGCGGGTGGACGCCACGGCCCTGCGGCTATTCGCCAGGTTTCTACCAACCTGGCATGGGAAGGCAACCGCTTCCCGTGGAACTTCGACATGCGTGAGCGCCTGAACGTTGTTGACTGTGGCGACCTGGTTTACGCTTTTGGTGACGCGCGTGATATGAGCGAACGTCTGCAAGCCCATGCAGAAAAACTGCTGGCTGCCGGTAAACGTATGCTCTCCTTCGGTGGCGACCACTTCGTGACTCTGCCGCTGCTGCGTGCTCACGCTAAGCACTTTGGCAAAATGGCACTGGTACATTTTGATGCGCACACTGACACCTACGCGAACGGCTGCGAGTTCGACCACGGCACAATGTTCTACACCGCGCCAAAAGAAGGTCTGATCGACCCGAACCATTCTGTGCAAATTGGTATTCGTACCGAGTTCGACAAAGACAACGGTTTTACCGTGCTGGACGCGGGCCAGGTGAATGACCGTACCGTTGACGACGTGCTGGCGCAGGTGAAGCAGATTGTTGGGGATATGCCGGTTTACCTGACATTTGACATCGACTGTATTGATCCTGCTTTTGCACCAGGTACCGGGACTCCGGTAATTGGCGGCCTGACAACTGACCGTGCGCTGAAGCTGGTTCGTGGTTTGAAAGATCTCAACATCGTGGGTATGGATGTCGTGGAAGTGGCTCCAGCTTATGACCAGTCTGAAATCACGGCGCTGGCAGGTGCAACGTTAGCGCTGGAAATGCTGTACATTCAGGCCGCTAAAAAAGGCGAGTAAGTCATTACATACCCGAAATAATTCAAGTTGCTTGAAGGCGGCAAACCCGCAAATCCCCAGGAGCTTACTTGAGTAAGTGACTGGGGTGAGCGGGTGCAGCCAACGCGTAAGCAGCTTGAAGAATGATGGGTATGGTTATTTCAGCCCATCAGCAGCCATACGGTCGCGAATATGTTGCGCACGTTCAGCAGAAGCCGGGTGGTCGTCGAGCATTGAGCTTTGGCGACCCCCTTCCTCTTTGGCTAATTTCTCAAAGCTGGTCGCCAGACCAATGGGGTTAATCCCACGTTTTTTCAATAAATCATACGAGTAGTCATCGGCTTCAGACTCCTGGCGCTGGGAGAACTGTGCATTCACCAGTTTTTCACCTAAATCGCCAAGCTGTGACTGTGACAAACTGCCCACCACACCTCCCGCTGAAGCTGCTGCAACACGCGCCGCATTAGTGCCTAGCGCCACTTGCATCCCTTTCTTCACGTGACCCAGTGCGACGTGACCCATTTCGTGGCCGATAACCGCTTCGACTTCGTTATCGTTCATCATGTCCATCAGGCCGCTGTATACACGAATACAACCGTTGGCCATCGCAAAGGCATTCACATCTTTGGTGACGTAAACCTTGTAGTTCACCGGCATGCCGTTGATGTTGTCGCCCAGTGCTGAGGCTATTTTGTTCAGGCGTTGCGCATACTCGCTGCTGGCTGGGGCGATAGAAGCTTTGCTGTCCAGCTCGGCACAGGATTTATCGCTCAGTGCTTTGACTTGAGCATCACTGAGTGTGTACGCCTGAAATGCTTCCGCACCGGAAGCCAGCAGGCCATTGGAATCCATATTCTGGCAACCGCTCAGTAGGGCAGCAACGCTCAGGCTCAGTAAAATTGGGCGCATCTTCATGCCAATATCCTTAATAAATGACTACTGCTCAGAAATGATTTAGCCACAGAAAACGGGCCAGTCTCTTTAGTATAAAGAAGTTAGCCAGACTCGCGCAGCAACTTGCGCAACTTGCGAGCAGGTTCCAGAGATTTCTTAACCGGACAAAAGGATGCTCCATGTACATGGCACACGGCTTGCGGTACATTGATGGCAATTTTTTGGGCGTAGCCCATAACGCATAGTAGTCAAGGCCTGACCTTCAACCATCCGATCTGGAGTCAAAATGTCCTCTCGTAAAGAGCTTGCCAATGCTATTCGTGCACTCAGCATGGACGCAGTACAAAAAGCCAAATCCGGTCACCCGGGTGCCCCTATGGGTATGGCCGACATTGCCGAAGTCCTGTGGCGCGATTTCCTGAACCATAATCCGCAGAACCCTGCATGGGCTGACCGCGACCGTTTCGTTCTTTCTAACGGCCATGGTTCAATGCTGATTTACAGCCTGTTGCACCTCACAGGTTATGACCTGCCGATTGAAGAACTGAAAAACTTCCGTCAGCTGCATTCCAAAACTCCGGGTCACCCGGAAGTGGGCTACACCGCAGGTGTAGAAACCACCACTGGCCCACTGGGTCAGGGTGTTGCGAACGCAGTCGGTATGGCAATTGCAGAACGCACCATGGCGGCACAATTCAACCGTCCTGGCCACGATATCGTTGACCACTTCACCTACACATTCCTGGGTGATGGCTGCATGATGGAAGGCATTTCCCATGAAGTTTGCTCTCTGGCGGGTACGCTGGGTCTGGGTAAACTGGTTGCTTTCTATGATGACAACGGTATCTCTATCGACGGCCACGTTGAAGGCTGGTTCACAGACGATACGGCTAAACGTTTCGAAGCTTACGGCTGGCATGTCGTACGCGGCGTTGACGGCCACGATGCTGACGCAATCAAACGCGCAGTTGAAGAAGCCAAAGCGGTTACCGACAAACCTTCACTGCTGATGTGCAAAACCATCATCGGTTTCGGTTCTCCAAACAAAGCCGGTACACACGATTCCCACGGCGCACCGCTGGGTGATGCAGAGATTGCTCTGACTCGTGAAGCGCTGGGCTGGAAACACGCTCCATTCGAAATCCCGCAGGACATTTATGCTCAGTGGGATGCGCGTGAAGCAGGCCAGGCTAAAGAAGCGGCATGGAACGAGAAGTTCGCCGCTTACGCAAAAGCCTTCCCACAGGAAGCGGCAGAATTTACCCGTCGTATGAAAGGCGATATGCCTGCTGACTTCGCTGCGAAAGCGCAAGAGTTCATCAAGAACCTGCAAGCTAACCCGGCAAAAATCGCCAGCCGTAAAGCGTCCCAGAACACCATCGAAGCATTCGGTCACCTGCTGCCAGAATTCCTCGGCGGCTCCGCTGACCTGGCACCTTCTAACCTGACTATCTGGTCTGGTTCTAAAGCCATCAACGAAGACCTGGCCGGTAACTACATCCATTACGGTGTACGTGAATTCGGTATGACGGCGATTGCTAACGGTATCGCGCTGCACGGTGGTTTCCTGCCGTACACCTCTACCTTCCTGATGTTTGTTGAATATGCCCGTAACGCGGTGCGTATGGCAGCATTGATGAAGCAACGCCAGGTGATGGTTTACACCCACGACTCTATCGGTCTGGGCGAAGATGGCCCAACTCACCAGCCTGTAGAGCAGCTTGCTGCCCTGCGCGTTACACCAAACATGAGCACATGGCGCCCATGTGACCAGGTTGAATCTGCGGTTGCGTGGAAATACGCAGTAGAACGTCATGACGGCCCAACCGCTCTGATCTTCTCCCGTCAGAACCTGGCACAGCAGGATCGTACTGAGCAGCAACTGGCGGATATCGCTCGTGGCGCATACATCCTGAAAGATTGTGCAGGCACGCCTGAGCTTCTCCTGATTGCGACCGGTTCTGAAGTTGAACTGGCTGTTGCCGCGTGGGATCAACTGACTGCTGAAGGCATCAAAGCGCGTGTGGTTTCCATGCCGTCTACTGATGCATTCGACAAGCAAGATGCGGCTTACCGTGAAGCGGTTCTGCCGAAAGCGGTTGCTGCCCGTGTTGCTATCGAAGCCAGCATCGCTGACTACTGGTACAAATACGTTGGCCTGAACGGCGCTGTTGTAGGCATGACCACCTTCGGTGAGTCAGCACCTGCAGAGCAACTGTTCGAAGAGTTTGGCTTCACCGTTGAAAACGTGGTGAAACAGGCTAAAGCCGTTCTGTAAAAGGTAATACCACTAAGGCCAGCAAACACTGATTGCTGGCCTTTTTTTATCTATTGTTGATAATGCAATTGAAAATCATTATCATTCACATTCGTAAATAAATGTGAATCTAAGTAAATGAATCGACATACTTTCTATGGTTATAAGAAATCGGGCTTCATTGCTTTCGCCGCTGCACTATTAATTAATTCTCTGAGCGCCAACGCAGCACCGCTTCCTGAAAAAGATTTCCTCGCTGCACCTGTTGGCCACGGGGTTTACGAACTGGCCTATGATGCTTCACAGAACGTTCTATTCGCAGCGTCTGCCCCTTCTTTCGATAAAGATAAAACCGATGGCCTGGTCTACAAATTAAATCCTGAAACACTTAAAACGACGGGAAATATCAACACCCATCGACGGGCATTTGCCACTGTGTTGGATGAAGACAACCCTATCCTTTATATCGGTAATACTCTTGAAGGATCAGTAACGCTAATTGATACGCGCAGCGGTAAAGAGATCAAGACTGTACAACTGAGTGACACCCGTAATCCCAAAGAAATTGTTCACACCCGTGAAATGGTGCTCGATAAAAAACGCCAGAGATTGTATGTATCGGGTGTGACGCAGAAAGGGATTATTTGGGTTATCGATACGCAAAAGCAACAGCATATTGGCACCATTGAAAATGTGGGTGAATATCCAACGGGGTTAGCGGTTGATGAAGAAAAAGGACGACTTTATAGCGTAAATGGTAATGGGGAGTTAATCGTTCTTGATGCCAACACTAATAAAATTGTTTCACGCATAAAAGTAGAACCACAGAAAAAACACTTCTTCTTAAATATCGCGCTGGATAGCAAACACGATCGCGCATTTATTACCGACCCGGATTTACCGAGTGTGTTGGTCGTTTCGCTTAAAGACGGGAGTATCATTCACCACATCGACGTCATAAATTCCCTGGCAGTGATGTATAACGATGCGCGTAATGAAATATATATTACACATCGAAATGCCCAATTGATCACTATTGTCGACAGTGAAACCTACAAAGTGAAAGCCAGTATCGCGACAGCAGCATTGCCGAATAGTCTGGCTCTTTCACCAGATGGCCACATTCTCTATGCCAGCGTGAAGCAGGGCGAGAAAGAAATTGGCAAAAAGCCGGATTACATTATTAAAGTAGAACTCGACAAAATCTAATTAAAATTTAATTAAAAGAAAAATAAAGCCCTGTGATGAAAATTCACAGGGTCGGTTGGCTTTTTTAAATATCTCAGGAAATTAGAAAATGAGAAGTAATAAGCGTTTGGCATTGGCAGGGATAGTTGCGCTAGCTGGAGGCACGATGCTTCCTGTGCTGGCCGAAGAAAATACAGCACCTCTTAGTGAATCTGAAGATCAAATGGTGGTTACGGCATCGGGTTTTTCTCAGCAAAAGAAAGATGCTCCAGCCACTATTTCCGTAGTTGATCGTAAACAGCTTGATGAGAAGCCAAATCGTAATGTCGCCGAGGCTATTCAGGATTTACCTGGCGTCAATGTCGGCACGGGTTCAAGTGATATGTCATCTGGCGATATAATGATGCGCGGCATGGACTCCAGCTATACCGCATATATGGTCAACAGCGTTAAACAGAATACCGGAGAGTCGCGCCCGTACGGCCAGGATATTGGTGCAGAAGTTAACTTCTTACCGCCGATGGAAGCCATTGAGCGTATTGAAGTTATCCGTGGGCCCATGTCTTCGCTCTATGGCTCTGACGCAATTGGCGGTGTGGTTAACGTTATTACCAAAAAGCCCTACGGCGTAAACGACTGGACCGGAGCACTGGCGGCAAATACCTTCATTCAGGAAGACAGTTCATTTGGAAATACCAACCAGATGAATTTGTTTGCCATGGGGCCAATTGTGCCAAATGTGTTGGGTGTAAGCGTCGCGGCTGACTGGCTAAATCGTCGCGATGACGAACGGGATAACTACTTCAGTAAAAACGACCGTAAATCGATAGATATGACCGTGGGTCTGGCGGCAAATGAAACTAACGTATTTGACCTGAATGTTGTCACGGGAAAGCAAAAGAAGAATCGTGATGAAGCACCGTGGATGTGGACGTTTGATCGGGATGCCGTGACGCTCAGTCACAGCGGCTGGTACGCTGAAGACACCATCACCACTAACAACTACATCAATTACGAAAAAGGGCGTTCAAAATACGAGCTGGAGGGGAATTCCCCCCAATATATCGAAACCGAAAACTATGTCGCTAATAGCCAGACGACCTTCACGCTCGACACCCACAAATTAACCGTTGGCGCGAACTTTACGCGTGAAGAGCTCAACGATCAGTTTGCTGTATCAAGCAAAGAAGCGCCAGGTGTAACGCCCGTGACCAAAATCAGCCGCGATGGTTGGGCGCTGTTTGCTGAAGACGGTTGGCAAATGGGGGACTTTACACTCACGACTTCCGCTCGTTTAGATCGCGATAACTACTTTGGTACGCATATTACGCCAAAACTTTACGGCAACTGGACGATCACGGATGCCTGGGCGCTGAAAGGGGGCGTGTCTGCGGGTTATAAAAAACCAGAGTTGCGTGAGACATCTGCCGACTTTGTGACACCGCGCGGTTCGTTACCGCCGTACCCCTATTTGACAGTGGGTAACGACGATCTCAAACCTGAGAAAAGTGTTAACTCCGAACTGGGCCTGTATTGGGTTGGAGAGAAACTGGCTTTAGACGGCACGGTCTTCTACACCCAATTCAAAGATAAAATTTCCGAAGAAACTATCTGTGAAACTACGGAGAGTCATCAGTGCCAGATGAACGGTTATAAAGCCGACTCCATCAGCCAATACTTCAACGTCGGTAAAGCCGATGTGTACGGTGTGGAACTGAATGCTGACTGGCAGGTAACCGAAACGGTGAGAGCCAACGCAAACTATACCTACAACCACAGCGAGCAGAAAACTGGTGTTAACAAAGGCTATGCACTCAATGACTTCCCGCGCCATATGGCTAATCTTTCGCTAACCTGGTCTGCAACCGAAGCGCTGGATCTGTGGAGTAAAGCGAATTACCGTGGCAGCAACCGCGATAATGGCGATCATATTGATTACGATACCTGGACGATGATCGATCTTGGCGCGCGTTATCGCCTGAACAAAAACACGCAGCTTCTGGCAGGGATCTACAACCTGTTCGATGCCGATCCGCAACGTATCAGCCCATGGGGTGAGTATGGTCTGGTAGAAGGGCGTCGTTACAATCTTGGGGCGCGTATCGAGTTTTGATTAAAAGCTTGTAAGAACAAAACAGCTATTCAGCGTTACGCCTGACTGGCTGTTTTGTTTTGCAGATGTCGCATTTAACCTCTGGTGCAATATCTCAAAAAAAGTTCAATCAAGCCCTTTATTGTGATCTGAATTGCAAATTTGATATTAATGTGATTTGTATATTTGAGATTCAAGTCAAATTATAGCTATTGACAAAATAAATTATTATAAATGATGTTGTTTAATGCTTTGAATTAATTGATTAATTTATCCTCACCTAAAAATGCATGCATTTCCAGCACTCATTTGATTTATTTTTCTCGCCGACATACTTTAATTGAAAATAAAAAACACCCTACAAGGCGAGGAAGTTATTATGCGATTAATAGATTATTTCCCTGATGCTGCCATATCCATAAAAAACTCTGCCAATGACTGGAGGCAGGCAATAGATTATTCAATGGAAGTTCTATTGCAAAAAGGATATGTGACCTCTTCTTACATAGGTGCAATAAAATCCACCACACAAGAAAATGGCCCATATTATATTCTGGCGCCGTTTGTTGCTATGCCTCATGCCAGGCCGGAATGCGGTGCAATGAAAACGGGTTTATCCCTTACGTTATTAAAAAATGCCGTGACCTTTGGTGAGGATAAAGAACCGATAAAACTTCTAATAGGTTTATCTGCCGCTGATTCTGATGAGCATATTGGTGCTATTCAGGCATTAAGCGAAATGTTTTGCGAAGAATCTCAGATTGAAGCGTTGTTGAACGCAAATACCGATCAGCAATTAATGGATATAATCTCTCAGGGATAATCATTCACTCGTCAGGATAAATATGAAAAACAAATCAGCTCGTGCCAAAGTCCAGGCATTCGGGGGATTTCTTACCGCCATGGTTATCCCCAATATTGGCGCTTTTATTGCGTGGGGTTTTATTACCGCATTATTTATTCCAACCGGTTGGATGCCCAACGAACATTTCGCCAAAATAGTTGGCCCGATGATCACCTATTTGCTACCCGTTATGATTGGCTCGACCGGCGGGCATTTAGTGGGGGGTAAGCGTGGCGCTGTAATGGGCGGGATCGGCACCATCGGCGTGATTGTGGGTGCAGACATCCCCATGTTTATTGGCGCGATGATCATGGGGCCGCTCGGCGGTTGGGTCATTAAAGTTATCGACAGAACCCTGGAAAAACGTATTCCACCGGGCTTTGAGATGGTTATCAATAACTTCTCTCTGGGTATTGCGGGGATGCTTTTATGCCTCTTGGCCTTTGAGGTCATCGGTCCAGCGGTCCTGGTGGCGAACAACTTCGTAAAAGAGTGCATCGAAGCGTTGGTTAGCACTGGCTATTTGCCGCTGCTGTCATTGATTAACGAACCGGCAAAAATTCTGTTCCTGAACAACGCTATCGATCAGGGGGTTTACTACCCACTTGGAATGCAGCAAGCCTCTGACACCGGTAAATCCATCTTCTTTATGGTGGCGTCGAATCCAGGTCCCGGACTTGGTCTGTTACTTGGGTTCGCTGTATTTGGCAAAGGGATGGCAAAGAAATCGGCTCCTGGGGCGATGATTATTCACTTCCTCGGTGGCATTCATGAACTCTATTTCCCTTATGTATTGATGAAGCCGCTGACGCTGATTGCCATGATCGCAGGTGGCATGTCCGGGATTTACACCTTTAACCTTTTGGGCGGTGGACTTGTCGCGGGGCCAAGCCCTGGCTCAATCTTTGCCTATCTTGCACTGACACCGCGGGGTGCCTTCTTTGCCACCATCGCTGGGGTCACTGTCGCAACAGTCGTGTCGTTTGTCATCACCTCGTTGATCCTTAAGATGGATCGCAGCAAAGAAGCCGAGAAAGATGACAGCTTTGATGAAACGGCAAACGCCATGAAGACGATGAAGCAAGAAGGGGCGTGGAGCGCAGCACCAGTGAAACTGATTGCTTTCGTTTGTGATGCGGGAATGGGCTCAAGCGCAATGGGAGCGACAACATTCCGTAAACGCCTGCAAAAACAGGGAATGGAAATGGACGTTAAACACTATGCGATTGAAAACGTCCCGGAACATGCAGAAATCATTGTCACTCATGCAAGCCTTGAAGGCCGTGTAAAACGGGTGTCTGACAAACCGCTAATACTCATTAATAACTATATTGGCGACCCTAAGCTTGATGTTTTATTTAATGAACTCACCTCTCAGGCAAAATAATAAGGACTATGATGAAAACGAAAGTTGCAGCCATCTATGGTAAGCGGGATGTCCGTATTCGCGAGTTTGAATTACCCGAGATTACCGAAGACGAGTTATTAGTGAGTGTTATTTCTGATAGCGTTTGTTTATCAACATGGAAAGCGGCATTACTGGCAAGCGATCATAAACGCGTACCTGACGATCTGAGTAACCATCCGGTTATTACTGGGCATGAATGTGCGGGTGTCATTGTTGAAGTCGGTCATAATCTACGAGATAAATATAAGAAAGGTCAGCGTTACGTTTTACAACCAGCAATGGGTTTACCAAGTGGGTATTCCGCTGGATACAGTTACGAATATTTCGGTGGTAACGCGACATATATGATTATCCCGAAACTGGCGATTGATATGGGGTGTGTATTACCTTATCGCGGATCATATTTTGCAGCAGCCTCTTTAGCAGAACCGATGTGCTGCATTATTGGCGCATATAAAGCCAACTATCACACCACACAATATGTGTATGAACATCGTATGGGAATAAAGCCCGGCGGCAACCTGGCATTATTAGCTTGTGCCGGGCCGATGGGTATCGGCGCGATTGATTATGCTATCAATGGCAATATTAAACCGGGCAAAGTGGTAGTGGTGGATATTGATGAAGCCCGACTGGCGCAAGCACAAAAACTCCTGCCAGTGGCGTTGGCAGCCAAAAATGGTATTGAGCTGGTTTATGTGAACAGCACGCAACTGGATAACCCTGCGGCTGCGTTGCGAGATCTCACTGGCGGTGCCGGTTTCGATGATGTTTTCGTTTATGCTGCGGTGCCTGCGGTGATTGAGCTTGGCGACGATCTGCTTGCCGATGACGGTTGCCTGAATTTCTTTGCCGGACCCACCGACAAAAACTTTAAAGTACCGTTTAACTTCTACAACGTACATTACGGTAGCACGCACATCGTCGGGACTTCCGGAGGCTCAACGGACGATATGCTGGAAGCTATCGAACTGGCCGCCAGCGGAAGATTGCAGCCTTCGTTTATGGTTACGCATGTCGGTGGTCTGGATGCCGTTCCAGAAACGGTGATTAACCTGCCGGATATCCCTGGTGGCAAAAAACTCATCTATAACGGCGTCACGATGCCGCTTACCGCGATTACCGATTTTGCCCGCTTAGGAGAAAGCGATCCGTTATATCGCCGCCTTGCGGAGCTGGTTGCAGAAACACACGGTGTCTGGAACGAAGCCGCAGAAAAACACCTGTTAGCGCATTTTGGCGTTGATATTGGTGTGGAGGCTTAAGCATGAAAACGCTGGCTTACCCTTTTTTCCGCACCACGGAGCAGGCAGCTTTGGCTGCCTGGCCGCTCATCGGTTGCGGTGACAAGAATCGTATCGACGGAGTCGCGGTGCAGGCAATGCGCGATGCGCTTAATCAAATCGATATGCAGGGGAAGATTGTCATTGGCGAAGGGGAAATAGACCATGCGCCGATGTTGTATATCGGCGAGATGCTAGGCAATGCGCAATCCCCGAAAATTGATATCGCCGTCGACCCGATTGAAGGCACGCGCATGGTCGCGATGGGGCAAAACAATGCTCTTGCGGTAATGGCCTGTGCGCCAGAAGGTTCGCTGCTTCATGCGCCCGACATGTATATGAAAAAGCTGGTGGTCGGCAAGAAGGCAAAAGGGGTGATTAATCTGGCGGCAACGCTTGAAGACAATCTGTGCAATATTGCCAAAGCATTGGGCAAACCGCTTGAACGGTTACGAATGGTCACGCTCGACAAACCACGGCATCAGGAGGCTATAGCGGTCGCCACAAGACTGGGTGTGAAAGTGATTGCCTTGCCAGATGGTGATGTTGCCGCCAGCGTGATGACGTGCTTGCTGGAAAACCAATACGATGTGATGTACAGCATCGGTGGTGCGCCAGAAGGGGTGATTTCAGCCTGTGCAGTGAAAGCGCTGGGAGGGGAAATGCAGATAGAGCTATTAGATTTTTGCCAGGCAAAAGGGGAGTCTCCTGAGCATCGCCAGATTGCGGATTCAGAACATCGCCGCTGTGCTGAGATGGGCGTCGAAGTTAACCGCATTTATAGCCTGAATGAGATTGTCAAAAGCGAGAACGTATTATTCTCCGCAACCGGTGTTACGGGAGGCGATATTCTGCAGGGCGTACGTGAAGAAGGTGATGTTGTGCGCACACAAACGCTCTTGATTAATGGTATAGAGCGCACCTGTAATATTATAGACTCCCTACATCACCTTTAATGTACTGAGCTATCGATGACCACGTTGAACGAAGATGATGTGCTTGAACGGCTGGAAGCGCAAAGTGATCTGGCCTCGTTTATGAGCGCCGCTCACGATATTTTGCTATCCGGGATCAGGCAATTTCTCCCTTCGTTATTTGTTGATAATGATGAAGAGATAGTCGAGTACGCCGTTAAACCATTGCTTGCCAGAAGCGGGCCGCTGGATGATATCGACGTTGCGCTACGCCTGATCTACGCACTCGGGAAAATGGATAAATGGGTTTATGCCGACATTACCTGTATTGCTCAGTTCTGCGATTTTGTGCACCACAGTAAAGAGGCCATTCAGTTTCATGATGATGTCACTTACGATTTCGTCGCGAACCTTAATTCCATTACCCAAAACGCAACGCTGTTTAATGCAATTAAAAGCATGAAGTATTCGGACTTCTCTATTTATTCCGAAGTGCGTTACGGCAATCTGGTGAAAACGGCGTTATCTCTGGCGGTGACTTCATTATTGAAGGAGCTAGTCTGGTGAATGTCACATTGATGATTAATGGTTTAGAGACGCAAGCACGTTTTAACGACGAAGAGGTCGAGAAGCTACACAAGCCATTGTTAAAGCTGTTAGTCGATAAGCAAAAGCAGTTACAGCGTAGGCTGGTTGTATTTCTGGCGGCACCTCCTGGCACCGGGAAATCGACTCTGGCGGCATTTTGGGAATACCTGGCGGCGAAAGAACCAGAATTGCCTGCAATTCAGGCTTTGCCGATGGATGGCTTTCATCACTACAACGATTATTTGCTGGCGAATAATCTCAAGCAGCATAAAGGGGCTCCGCAGACTTTTAATGTTCAAAAGCTGACTGATGCACTGTGCGCTCTGCATCAGCCCGAAAGTGATTGGCCACAGTACGATCGTAATTTGCACGACCCGGTGGAAAATGCGATTGCGGTAGAGGCTCCGATTGTTGTGGTTGAAGGGAATTGGTTACTGCTCAATCGACCTGAATGGCAATCGCTGCGCGTGCTGTGTGATTATTCGGTCTTTATTTCTGCCCCGCCTGAACTACTCTCAGAAAGATTGATTGGCAGAAAAATGCGCGGTGGGTTGACCCGGCAACAGGCGGAAGAGTTTTTCCACACGACCGACGGGTTAAATGTGCTGCGTGTTCTGGAAAACAGTCAGCCTGCTGACATGCAGTTACGCATGGATGAGCAGGGCGGCTACCATCAAGATTAATATTCGAACGGGCCGCTAAAACGGCCTTGTCTTTTTTCATTATTCTTGATTTTCCCTGGTCGTTATTCGTCCTCTTGCCCTTTTACGTTGCATTTATTCCATCAAATTTGTGACGTACGTCAGAAGATTGGTCGCCTGTGATGGGGCAACGTTCCATTTATTCCCTGTATCGCTTAACATGGCTGAAGCGTTTCAGTCGAATAAATGTTCGACAATTAAGCAAACAATTGCAGTTTCGAGAGTGCGAGGATTCCCCTCAGACGATTGCTGGATTACTCTGTCAGCCACTTAGTCTCAGGGATTCTGGCAGGAGAGATATGACCGTACGCATAGCAATTAATGGCTTCGGTCGCATTGGGCGCAACGTGGTACGTGCTTTGTACGAATCCGGTCGCCGTGCGGAAATAACCGTCGTAGCAATCAATGAACTGGCTGATGCTGAGGGTATGGCGCATCTGTTGAAGTATGACACCAGCCATGGCCGTTTCGCCAGGGACGTTCGTCAGGAACGCAACCAGTTATGGGTTGGTGATGACACCATCCGTATCTTGCACGAACCGGAAATTGCTCATTTACCGTGGCGTGAACTGGACGTGGATGTGGTGTTGGATTGTACCGGTGTGTTTGGTTCCCGTGCAGACGGTGAAGCGCATCTGGCTGCCGGTGCCAAAAAAGTCCTCTTCTCTCATCCAGGC
Source organism: Buttiauxella selenatireducens (assembly GCF_031432975.1). Classification (GTDB taxonomy): domain Bacteria; phylum Pseudomonadota; class Gammaproteobacteria; order Enterobacterales; family Enterobacteriaceae; genus Buttiauxella; species Buttiauxella selenatireducens. The sequence continues at coordinate 774,499 of NZ_CP133838.1, forward strand.
GGTAACGACCTCGACGCCACCGTTGTTTTCGGTGTGAATCATGAAAGTGTGGTTGCTGAACATTGCATCGTTTCGAATGCCTCCTGCACCACAAACTGCATTATTCCCATTATCAAATTGCTTGATGATGCTTACGGCATTGAGTGGGGTACGGTGACCACCATCCATTCTGCCATGCATGATCAACAGGTTATCGACGCCTATCATCCGGACTTGCGCCGCACCCGTGCCGCCAGCCAGTCCATTATTCCTGTCGATACGCGTCTTGCTGCTGGTATCACACGTATATTCCCGCAATTTAACGACCGATTTGAGGCGATTGCGGTACGTGTTCCGACCATTAATGTCACGGCAATCGATTTAAGCGTGACAGTGAAAAATGCCGTTAATGCCAATGAAGTCAACAGGTTGCTGCAAAAAGCAGCACGTGATTCATTTCATGGTATAGTTGACTATACGGAATTACCGTTGGTCTCGACTGATTTTAACCACGATCCGCATAGCGCCATTGTTGATGGCACGCAAACTCGGGTCAGTGGGCAACATCTGATTAAAACTTTAGTCTGGTGTGATAACGAATGGGGCTTTGCTAACCGAATGCTCGACACGACGTTAGTCATGGCTGCAAGTGGTTTCAGGTAAGGCACATAAAGTGTCTGCAAAACTTTAAGAGTCAATTGAGAGGATTCACCATGTCTGTAATTAAGATGACCGATCTGGATCTGGCTGGTAAACGCGTATTCATCCGTGCCGATCTGAACGTACCAGTTAAAGATGGTAAAGTGACCAGCGATGCGCGTATCCGTGCTTCCCTGCCAACCATCGAGCTGGCACTGAAACAAGGTGCAAAAGTGATGGTAACTTCTCACCTGGGTCGTCCGACCGAAGGCGAGTACAACGAAGAATTCTCTCTGCTGCCAGTTGTTAACTACCTGAAAGACAAATTGTCTGCTCCAGTACGTCTGGTTAAAGACTATCTTGACGGCGTAGAAGTTTCTGCAGGTGAACTGGTTGTTCTGGAAAACGTTCGCTTCAACAAAGGCGAAAAGAAAGACGACGAAACCCTGTCTAAAAAATACGCTGCACTGTGCGACGTATTCGTCATGGATGCTTTCGGTACTGCACACCGTGCTCAGGCTTCTACTCACGGTATCGGTAAATTCGCAGACGTCGCTTGTGCAGGCCCGCTGTTGGCTGAAGAGTTAGACGCACTGGGTAAAGCACTGAAAGAACCTGCTCGTCCAATGGTTGCTATCGTTGGCGGTTCTAAAGTTTCTACCAAACTGACCGTTCTGGATTCCCTGTCTAAAATCGCTGACCAGCTGATTGTTGGTGGTGGCATCGCGAACACCTTCGTTGCTGCTCAAGGCCACAACGTCGGTAAATCCCTGTACGAAGCGGATCTGGTTGATGAAGCTAAACGCCTGCTGACTACTTGTGACATCCCAGTTCCAGCGGATGTTCGCGTAGCGACTGAATTCTCTGAGTCCGCAGCGGCAACCCTGAAATCTGTAAACGACGTGAAAGCGGACGAGCAGATTCTGGATATCGGTGATGCATCTGCACAGCAACTGGCTGAAATTCTGAAGAATGCAAAAACCATTCTGTGGAACGGCCCGGTTGGCGTGTTTGAATTCCCTAACTTCCGTAAAGGGACTGAAATCGTTGCTAACGCCATCGCAGACAGCGAAGCGTTCTCTATCGCAGGCGGCGGTGACACTCTGGCAGCTATCGATCTGTTCGGTATTGCAGACAAAATTTCCTACATCTCCACTGGTGGCGGCGCATTCCTCGAGTTCGTGGAAGGCAAAGTTCTGCCAGCAGTAGCAATGCTCGAAGAGCGCGCTAAGAAGTAATGATTACGGGCAGGTTATCCTGCCCGTTGAATTTTTGCCGCCATGAAGTCTTAGGTGGCACAAACGTTTTTTCTAACGGCCGATGATACAGGACAACAAACATGTCTAAGATTTTTGATTTCGTAAAACCAGGTGTGATCACTGGTGATGACGTACAGAAAGTTTTCCAGATTGCAAAAGAGAACAACTTTGCTCTGCCAGCAGTTAACTGTGTAGGCACCGACTCTATCAACGCCGTGCTGGAAACCGCTGCAAAAGTTAAAGCACCCGTTATCGTTCAGTTCTCTAACGGTGGCGCTGCATTCATCGCGGGTAAAGGCGTTAAATCTGACGTTCCTCAGGGTGCTGCAATCCTGGGTGCTATCTCTGGCGCACACCATGTTCATCAGATGGCTGAACATTACGGCGTGCCAGTCATCCTGCACACTGACCACTGCGCTAAGAAACTGCTGCCGTGGATCGATGGCCTGTTAGACGCGGGTGAAAAACACTTCGCAGCTACCGGCAAACCACTGTTCTCTTCTCACATGATTGACCTGTCTGAAGAGTCTCTGGAAGAAAACATCGAGATCAGCTCTAAATATCTGGCTCGTATGTCCAAAATCGGCATGACCCTGGAAATCGAACTGGGTTGCACCGGCGGCGAAGAAGATGGCGTAGACAACAGCCATATGGACGCTTCTGCTCTGTACACTCAGCCAGAAGACGTTGATTACGCTTACACCAAACTGAATGCAATCAGCCCACGTTTCACCATCGCTGCTTCTTTCGGTAACGTACACGGTGTTTACAAACCAGGTAACGTGGTTCTGACCCCAACTATCCTGCGTGATTCTCAGGACTATGTTTCTAAGAAACACAACCTGCCGCACAACTCCCTGAACTTCGTGTTCCACGGTGGTTCCGGTTCAACTGCTCAAGAAATCAAAGATTCCGTGAGCTACGGTGTTATCAAAATGAACATCGATACCGACACCCAGTGGGCTACATGGGAAGGTATTCTGAACTACTACAAAGCTAACGAAGCTTATCTGCAAGGCCAGTTGGGTAACCCTAAAGGTGAAGACCAGCCGAACAAGAAATACTACGATCCACGCGTATGGCTGCGTTCTGCACAGACTTCTATGATTACTCGTCTGGAGCAGGCTTTCAAAGAACTGAACGCAGTCGACGTTCTGTAATTTGAAGCAGTAAATGCTTGAATCAAGCCCGCCTCGTGCGGGCTTTTTTTTTGCAATGTTGAGAGGGCAATCGTTTTTATCCCAACAATTATTATTGAAATATTTCAGCGGATTCATTTTTATTATTTCATCGATCAAATCGTATACATAACTATTTAAATAAACAGTAATGACTTTTGCATTAATTATTTTTTAAAAATAACAAGATTATTTTAATATATTGAAATAAGCCTAAGATAAATCTTCTCTTGCTATTGTAAAAAACAGCATAAACAGCGCCTTAATTAAGCTTATATGTTTAAATTATCTCCATAACTTAATTTTATTAGGGCGCACAAGGTTGATATTCATCATGTTAAAGGCAAATAGTGATTTTATAACTATATGTTTTTAAATGGTATTTTTTGATTGTTTGCTTTGCGTGCAACGGTGAGTCGAGTATTTGTGAGTCAAGCCACATAACATCTACAGTGCAATTCGTTATGATCTGCTGCATGGAACATTAATTAGGTGCAGAACTTCATGGACAATAATACATTACCTAAAACACAACAGTTGCTTGTCTTTCAGGAAGTGGTGAGGAGTGGTTCATTTGGTTCTGCTGCAAAACAACTTAGTTTGACTCAGCCAGCGGTCAGCAAAATTATCAGTGATATGGAAGCCTATTTTGGCTTAGAACTGATTATCAGAAAAAACACCGGTGTAATATTAACTGAAGCAGGAAAAGTGCTACTGACTTATTCAGAATCCATCACACGTGAACTGACAAACCTGTGTAGCGAAATGAATCGAATGGTAGGTAACAGCGTGGTCGACGTATCGTTCGGTTACCCTTCTTTGATTGGTTTTACTTTTTTGCCTGGGATGATGAAAGAGTTTAAAGAGGTTTTCCCGCAGGCACAGGTTTCGATGTTTGAAGCCCAATTATCCTCTTTCTTACCTGCTATCCGTGATGGTCGTCTGGATTTTGCCATTGGCACATTGAGCGATGAAATGCTGCTACAGGATTTGCATATCGAACCGCTGTTTGAGTCGGAATTTATTCTGGTGGCAAACCGAACACGGGCGATTCAAGGGACGAAAACACTCAGTGAGCTGGCTCAAGAGCAATGGGTGTTACCGCAAACGGAAATGGGATATTACAGTGAGCTTCTCACCACGCTACAAAAAAATAATATTAAAAGCGAAAACATTGTTAAAACAGATTCAGTCGTCACCATTTATAATCTCGTATTGAATGCCGATTTTCTGACTGTTATTCCACGAGACATGATTTCACCGTTTGGGTCCAACTTATTTATTAAAGTCCCCGTTGAAGATAAATTACCCATCGCTCGCTATGCTGCCGTGTGGTCTAAAAACTATAGTATTAATCAATCAGCAGCAACATTAGTTGAGCTTGCAAAAAAACATTCATTACGTAGCAGATTCCAATTTAATCAATTAACTGAAGTTGCTTGATTTAATTCAGTGATTGATAACGAATTCTATAAATAATTTCAAGTGATAATTTAATAATATTGTCACCACCCCTATTTTTGTTTTTAAATGTTGAGGTCAACATGCATATCGACTATGAACTTCCTGTCACTATTATTGATGTACTTGAAGCAAAAAAAAGACTGACTGGTTATATCTATAAAACAGGAATGCCACGCTCTAATTATCTTAGCGAATGCTGCAAAGGTGAAATATTTTTAAAGTTTGAAAACATGCAGCGTACAGGTTCATTTAAAATACGTGGCGCTTTTAATAAACTCAGCTCGTTAACTGAAGAAGAAAAAAGCAAAGGTGTTGTGGCGTGTTCTGCAGGTAACCACGCGCAGGGGGTTTCATTATCCTGTGCCATCCTGGGAATTAATGGCAAAGTGGTAATGCCGAATGGCGCACCTAAATCTAAAGTGGCCGCCACATCTGACTACTCTGCACAGGTGGTGATGCACGGCGATAACTTCAACGATACTATCGCTAAAGTGAGCGAAATCGTTGAAATGGAAGGGCGCATCTTTATCCCACCGTATGATGATGAAAAAGTGATTGCAGGCCAGGGGACAATTGGCCTGGAAATCCTTGAAGATTTATACGACGTCGACAACGTGATTGTGCCCATTGGCGGCGGCGGATTAATTGCAGGCATTGCGTTGGCGATTAAATCCATTAACCCGACAATCAATATCATCGGTGTTCAGGCAGAAAACGTTCATGGTATGGCGGCATCATTCTATAAAGGCGAATTAACGTCACATCGTACTTCAGGTACTTTAGCGGATGGTTGTGATGTCTCCCGTCCTGGTCGCATCACCTTTGAAATTGTCAAGAAATTGGTCACTGATATTATTTTAGTCAGTGAAGATGATATTCGTAATAGCATGGTTGCGTTAATTCAACGTAATAAAGTCGTCACAGAAGGTGCGGGGGCATTAGCCACTGCAGCATTATTAAGCGGTAAATTAGACCATTATATTAAAGGGCGTAAAACAGTTAGCCTTATCTCTGGTGGAAATATCGACCTTTCTCGCGTTTCGCAGATTACAGGCTCAGCAGATATTTGATATATTCGCATGCTTCAAGTTTCATGTGCGTTGGCTGCTCTCGCTCGTCCCAGGAACTCACTTTAGTCAGTTTCTGGGGATCATCTTCTTTGCCGCCGTCCTGCAACTCGAATTATTTAGAATATAAAATTACTTAAGGAATTTAATCATGAGTAATGTAGATACCACTGTTATTGGTCAAAAAGTTACATCGCAATGGCGAAAATCTGATACCACATGGACATTAGGTTTATTTGGAACGGCTATCGGTGCTGGGGTTTTATTTTTCCCTATTCGTGCAGGTTATGGCGGTTTAATTCCAATTCTCATCATGTTGTTTCTTGCCTTTCCGATAGCATTCTACTGCCACCGTGCGCTTGCTCGTCTGTGTCTTTCCGGCAGCAATCCTTCAGGAAATATCACTGAAACGGTAGAAGAGCATTTTGGTAAAACCGGCGGTGTGGTGATTACCTTCCTGTACTTTTTCGCCATCTGCCCGTTGTTATGGATTTACGGCGTCACGATAACCAATACGTTCATGACGTTCTGGGAAAATCAGCTCCAGCTTATGCCGCTTAACCGTGGTGTAGTGGCGTTGTTCCTGCTGCTGTTGATGGCTTTTGTTATCTACTTTGGCAAAGATCTTATGGTCAAGGTCATGAGCTATCTGGTGTTCCCATTTATCGCCTGCCTGGTCTTGATTTCCGTATCGCTGATCCCTTACTGGAACTCTGCGGTTATCGATCAAGCCAGCCTCAGTGATATTTCGTTTACCGGAAGCGATGGCATTCTGGTGACCGTATGGCTGGGCATTTCCATCATGGTCTTCTCCTTTAACTTCTCACCGATTGTCTCCTCGTTCGTGGTTTCCAAACGTGAAGAGTATGAGAGTGAGTTTGGCCGCGAATACACCGAAGACAAATGCTCCAAAATCATCTCCCGCGCCAGTATGCTGATGGTTGCCGTTGTCATGTTCTTTGCCTTCAGCTGCCTGTTCACGCTGTCACCACAGAATATGGCTGAAGCGAAAGCACAAAACATTCCGGTGCTTTCCTACCTCGCGAACCACTTCTCATCGATGACGGGGACAAAATCGACCTTCGCAACCTCGCTCGAATATGGCGCGTCGATTATTGCGCTGGTGGCAATCTTCAAATCCTTCTTCGGCCACTACCTCGGTACGCTGGAAGGGCTGAACGGTCTGATCCTCAAGTTCGGTTACAAAGGTGATAAAACGAAAGTTTCTGGTGGTCGCCTCAACCTTATCAGCATGATTTTCATCATGGGTTCAACCTGGGTTGTCGCTTACGCGAACCCGAACATCCTCGATTTAATTGAAGCGATGGGGGCACCGATTATCGCATCACTGCTTTGCTTGCTGCCGATGTATGCCATTCGCAAAACACCTGCACTGGCAAAATATAAAGGAAAAACAGAAAACATTTTCGTCACCGTCATTGGTTTGCTGACCATTCTTAATATTGTCTACAAGCTGCTCTAGTTATTTACACTTCATATCAAAAATAATTCGAGTTGCATGGACGTAGCCAACGCACATGCAGCTTGAAGTATGACGGATATACTCAGGATGAGTGGAATTTAAAAATGAATGATTACCCAGTAGTGTTGACGATTAACTGTGGTTCTTCTTCGGTTAAGTTTTCAGTGTTAGATGCAGAAACTTGCGATGTACTTTTATCTGGAATTTGTGAAGGTATTAATACTGAGAAAGCATTTATAACCGTCAATGATGGAGAGCCTATTATTCTGGCTCACCAGAATTATGAAGAAGCGTTATCTGCAATAGCGGCTGAACTGGAGATTCGGAATTTAATCGATAGCGTCGCTTTTGTTGGCCACCGTATTGCCCACGGCGGATCTTTATTTAGTGAGTCAGTATTAATTACCGACGAGGTTATAGAACAAATTCGTCAGGTTTCACCTTTGGCTCCGTTACACAATTATGCCAATTTACATGGAGTGGAATCAGCGCGGCTTCGCTTCCCGGGTATTCCACAGGTCGCGGTATTCGATACCAGTTTCCATCAGACCCTGAAGCCTGAAGCTTATCTGTACGGTTTACCGTATCGCTACTTTGAAGAATACGGGGTGCGCCGTTATGGATTCCATGGCACGTCGCATCGCTATGTTTCTCAGCAAGCACGCGAGTTACCCGGTCTGGAATCAGCAAACTCGGGGTTGGTGATTGCTCACTTAGGAAATGGGGCTTCGGTTTGCGCGGTGCAAAATGGCGAAAGCGTTGATACCTCGATGGGGATGACGCCGCTCGAAGGGCTGATCATGGGCACGCGTTGCGGTGATGTGGACTTTGGTGCAATGGCCTGGCTTGCCCGCCAAACTGAGCAATCAATGGATGACCTGGAACAGGTCGTCAATAAAGAATCCGGGCTATTGGGGCTTTCAGGAATATCGTCAGATTTACGTACTCTGGAAAAAGCCTGGCATAACGGCGATGTGCGTGCGCAATTAGCCATTAGAACATTTGTCCATCGAATAGCCCGAACTATAGGTGCACATGCCGCTTCGTTAAATCGTTTTGACGGCGTTATTTTTACCGGTGGTATCGGTGAGAACTCAATACTTATTCGTCGCCTGGTGGCAGAACGTTTACGCGTTTTCGGTATTGAATTGGATATTGAGAGAAATAACCAATCTAATCGAATAGGGCAGCGAATTATTTCCAGTGACTTCTCACCCATCGTTTGTGCGGTAATTCCAACTAACGAAGAAAAAATGATAGCGCTTGATGCCCTGCATTTAGGTAGAGAATGCCATATTGCTGAATACGCCTAATATACCCGTCATACTTCAAGTTGCATCTTTGTTGGCTGCATTCATTCACCGGCATCACTTACTTGAGTAAGTTCAGCGGGATTCACTCACTTGCCGCCTCAATGCAACTCGAATTATTTTGGGTATATATTAATAATGTGCTTTAAAGGAATGAAGTAATGAATGTGGATATTGATATTACCAACGATAATTATTCCCATGCCTGGCAACAATTTTCAGGCGACGAATGGAAAAAGACCATTAATGTTCGGGATTTTATTCAGCAGAACTATACCCCGTATGAAGGTGATGAATCATTCTTAGCGGGAGCTACGCCGGCGACCACCGCGCTGTGGGAAAAAGTGATGGATGGCATTCGCATCGAAAATGCCACTCACGCACCCGTCGATTTCGATACCAATATTGCCACGACGATTACTGCACATGCCCCCGGTTATATCGTTAAAGAGCATGAAAAAATCGTAGGCTTACAAACCGACAAGCCGCTGAAACGCGCCTTACATCCGTATGGCGGCATCAACATGATCAAAAGCTCGTTTGAAGCCTATGGTCGTGAAATGGACCCTGATTTCGAATACCAGTTTACTTCGCTGCGCAAGACGCATAATCAAGGCGTCTTTGATGTTTACTCACCGGATATTTTGCGTTGCCGCAAATCGGGCGTATTGACCGGCTTGCCTGATGGTTATGGACGTGGCCGCATTATTGGCGACTATCGCCGCGTGGCGCTGTATGGCATCGCGTATTTAGTGAGGGAGCGTGAATTGCAGTTTGCTGACCTACAGAATCAGCTCGAGCGGGGTGAAAAGCTTGAGGATGTCATCCGCCTACGTGAGGAGTTATCGGAGCATCGCCGTGCCTTGCTGCAAATTCAGGAGATGGCGGCAAATTACGGCTTTGATATTTCGCGGCCGGCGAGCAATGCACAGGAAGCATTACAGTGGCTCTATTTTGCCTACCTGGCCGCAGTGAAATCGCAAAATGGCGGAGCGATGTCACTGGGACGCACGACCACCTTTATCGATATTTATATCGAACGCGATCTCAAAGCGGGCTTGTTGACAGAGCTTGAGGCGCAAGAGTTAGTCGATCATTTCATCATGAAGATCCGTATGGTGCGTTTCCTGCGCACACCGGAATTTGACTCACTGTTCTCAGGCGATCCAATTTGGGCGACTGAAGTTATTGGCGGTATGGGGCTTGATGGACGTACGCTGGTCACCAAAAATGCGTATCGTTATTTGAACACTCTCTACACCATGGGGCCTGCGCCAGAACCTAATCTGACTATCTTGTGGTCTGAAGCGTTACCGAAGCCATTCAAAGTCTATGCGGCCAAAGTTTCTATTGAAACCTCGTCATTACAGTACGAAAACGACGACCTGATGCGTTGTGATTTTGACAGTGATGACTACGCCATTGCCTGCTGCGTCAGCCCAATGGTAATAGGTAAACAGATGCAGTTCTTTGGGGCGCGTGCCAACCTGGCAAAAACCCTGCTGTATTGCATCAACGGCGGTATGGATGAAAAGCTAAAAATCCAGGTTGGGCCGAAAATGCCGATGCTTCTGGACGATGTGCTGGACTATGACAAGGTGATGAGCAGTCTGGATCACTTTATGGACTGGCTGGCCACGCAATACGTGACTGCGCTTAATCTCATCCATTACATGCATGACAAATATAGCTACGAAGCGTCGCTGATGGCGCTGCACGACAGGGATGTTTATCGCACCATGGCGTGTGGGATTGCCGGTTTGTCAGTCGCGGTGGATTCGCTTTCCGCCATTAAGTACGCCACGGTGAAACCGGTGCGTGACCATAGCGGCCTGGCGGTTGATTTCGTGATTGAAGGTGAATACCCGCAATACGGTAATAATGACGATCGTGTTGATGCCATAGCCTGCGATCTGGTTGAGCGCTTTATGAAGAAGATCCAGGCGCTGCCAACGTATCGCAACGCGGTGCCGACGCAATCGATCCTGACGATCACTTCAAACGTTGTTTATGGACAGAAAACCGGAAACACACCGGATGGTCGTCGCGGCGGAACGCCATTTGCTCCTGGCGCGAACCCTATGCACGGAAGGGATCGTAAAGGTGCCGTTGCGTCATTAACCTCCGTGGCTAAACTTCCGTTTAGCTATGCGAAGGACGGCATCTCTTATACCTTCTCAATTGTGCCAGCGGCACTGGGGCGAGATGATGCGGTACGCCAATTAAACCTGGTGGGCCTGCTGGATGGTTATTTCCATCATGATGTGAAAACCGAGGGTGGGCAGCATCTGAACGTGAACGTGATGAACCGCGAAATGCTGATGGATGCCATTGAACACCCGGAAAATTATCCGACGTTAACCATTCGTGTTTCCGGTTACGCGGTGCGCTTTAATGCGTTAACGCGCGAGCAGCAGCAGGATGTTATTTCGCGAACCTTCACACATTCGATTTAATTTCTCGTCCTGAAATTAACGAAATTTGTGTTCCACTTTAAAGCCCGCCTTGTGCGGGCTTTTGCATTCTTTGATCATTTTTGTGACAAAGTTGGCATATTCTGTTGTTTTGTTTACGCTTTAAAGTCTCTGATGTGCCTTTTGGGCGCGGAATTTTGGTAATCACAAGGTAGAGTGAATGGAAGATCTCAACGTAGTAGACAGTATTAATAATGCCGGAGGCTGGTTGGTGCGCAACCAGGCGTTACTGCTGAGCTATGCGGTCAACATTGTGGCGGCGATTGCGATTATTATCGTCGGGATGATCGTGGCCCGTATCGTGTCCAACGCCATCAACCGTGTGATGGTAGCGCGTAATATTGACGCCACTGTGGCTGATTTCCTTTCTGCTCTGGTGCGTTACGGCATTATCGCCTTCACATTAATTGCCGCATTGGGACGCGTGGGCGTACAAACGGCGTCAGTCATTGCCGTTCTGGGTGCCGCGGGCTTGGCCATCGGTCTGGCGCTACAAGGTTCGCTCTCTAACCTGGCAGCAGGCGTACTGCTTGTCACCTTCCGTCCATTCCGTGCCGGGGAATATGTCGATCTCGGGGAATTGCGGGCTCGGTACTTAATGTGCAGATCTTCTCCACCACGTTACGCACCCTGGATGGCAAAATTGTCGTCGTGCCAAACGGGAAAATTATCGCCGGTAATATTATTAACTTCTCCCGCGAACCGATGCGCCGTAACGAATTTATCATCGGCGTGGCATACGATTCGGATATCGACAAGGTTAAGCAGATTTTAACCGACATCATCACCAGCGATGAGCGTGTACTGAAAGACCGCGAAATTACGGTACGACTCAATGAACTGGGGCCGTCATCCATTAACTTTGTGGTGCGCGCCTGGAGCAACAGCGCTGATTTGCAGGATGTCTATTGGGATGTGCTGGAACGTATCAAAAAAGCGCTGGATGCCAACGATATTGGGATCCCACATCCGCAGATGGATGTGAATTTCAAACGTGTTAAACAACAGCCTGCGCAAGAGTGATTTTTCAGGGCCAGTTTCGGCTGGCCCTGGTTTTATTAGCAATACTTATAAACCATTAAAATTATCCATTTCCTCTAATAATTTTTCCCCACTACACTCTTCTCAAATCGCTAAATATTGAAGAGTGAATCATCGTGTTATCTTATTTTTTTCAAGGTCTTACATTAGGCGCGGCATTAATTTTGCCACTTGGGCCGCAAAACGCTTTTGTCCTGAACCAGGGAATTCGTCGCCAATACCATCTGATGATTGCCTCGCTTTGTGCAATCAGTGATTTGCTGCTGATTTGTGGTGGGATCTTTGGTGGTAGTGCGTTGCTGATGCAGTCGCCCTGGCTGTTGGCAATTGTGACCTGGGGCGGCGTGGCATTTTTGCTTTGGTACGGTTGGGGCGCACTGCGTACCGCTTTGAGTAGTAGCGTGGAACTGGCATCAGCGGAAGTTTTGAAGCAAGGGCGCTGGAAAATTGTCGCCACAGTGCTGGCCGTTACCTGGCTTAATCCGCATGTTTATCTGGATACCTTTGTGGTGTTGGGCAGTCTTGGCGGGCAATTGGCTGATGAACCTAAACGCTGGTTTGCATTGGGGACAGTGAGTGCGTCGATCCTTTGGTTCTATGGCCTCGCACTTCTCGCCGCCTGGCTTGCACCACGTCTGCGCACAGCTAAAGCGCAGCGCATGATTAATGGGGTTGTCGGATTGGTGATGTGGTTTATCGCATTACAGCTGGCTCACGATGGTGTTCGCCATATTTCCTCTCTGATGGGTTAATTCGCCTTAATCTGATAGACAAGTTACCATTACACGCTAAGCTTGCTGCCTGACGTCCGTGTATTCTGCGGGCGTAATGACAGTGGAATGTAGCATGGAGGAAATACAGTGAAGTTGAAAACCCTGGCATTAGCCGCTTTGGTGGGATTAGGTTCTTTTTCGGCAATGGCCGGAGAGCTGCCAAATGGTCCGCATATCGTGACATCCGGCACCGCAAGCGTGGATGCTGTTCCTGACATTGCCACGCTCGCTATCGAAGTCAATGTGTCTGCTAAAGATGCAGCATCGGCTAAAAAACAGGCTGATGACCGCGTTGCACAGTATCTGACCTTCTTACAGCAAAGTGGTGTCGAGAAGAAAGACATCAACGCTGCCAACCTGCGTACCCAACCAGAATATGAATATCTGAAAGACGGTAAAACACAGCTGAAAGGTTATCGTGCTGTGCGTCAGGTCGATGTCACACTCCGTAAACTCGACAAAATGAATGAGTTACTCGATGGCGCGCTCAAAGCGGGTCTTAACGAAATTCGTTCTGTATCGCTTGGCGTAGCAAACCCTGAGCAATACAAAGATAAAGCGCGTAAAGCGGCTATCGACGATGCCAGCCGTCAGGCGAAACTGTTAGCCGAAGGCTTTAACAGCAAGTTGGGTCCGGTGTATAGCGTGCGTTATCACGTATCTAACTATCAACCCGCGCCGATGGTACGGATGATGAAAGCCGATGCAGCGCCGCCGGTTTCAGCTCAGGATACCTACGATCAGCAGACGATTCAGTTTGATGACCAGGTTGATGTGGTGTTTGAACTGGGAAGTGCTGCGGCTCCGGCTGCACAGTAAATCATCGATATCTGGGGTGGATAACGCAAAAGTTTATCCACCCGACATAACAAAAAGGTCGCTATAGATGAGCGGCCTTTTTTTATTCAGCATCCTGTCGCAACACTTTGTGCCCATATTCCAGCAGCGCGTCTGTGACATTACGCATCATACGGCTTTCTGGAGCAAAGCGGTGCCAATACAACATCCGGCGCTGCATAAGGCCAGGTGTCAGGTCAATCAACTCGCCGCTTTTCAGCTCTCTTTCTATTTGCAGATGCGGGATCATGCAACATGTGGTGCCCTGACGCGCTAATTGTACAAACGCTTCCGATGAGTTAACGATGTGGCACGGAACGCTACCCGGCGACAAATCGAAATTCTGCTGCAAGAACGCCTGGTGCATGTCGTCGAGATGGTCGAACGCCACGGCAGGTGCTTTCAGCAATGCGGAACGCGTGACGCCATTGGGGAAATAACGCGCCGCAAAATCTTTCGAACCGACAAACAGATAATCCAGCGCACCCAGTCTATCGACCAGACAACTTGGTAACGGCTGTGGCTGAATGGACACCGCGCCGACCACTTCACCGCGACGCAGACGTTCCTGAGTTCGGGTTTCATCTTCAACCTGAAGGTTCAGACGAATAGGGGAGTCGGCCAGAACTGGCGCTAATGCTGGCAGCAACCAGGTTGCCAGACTGTCGGCGTTGACCGCAAGTGATAACAACAGCGGTGTGGAACCGGTTTGTTCATCGCCCAACCACTCTTCTTCAAGCAGTTCTACCTGACGCAATAATGCCAGTAACTTTTGCCCCTGCTCGGTTGGACGAGGGGGAACAGTGCGCACTAACAATGGCTGGCCGAACATATTTTCCAGTTGCTTGATTCGTTGCGAGACTGCGGATTGAGTAATACAGAGTTTTTGCGCTGCGCGCTCAAACCCTCGTTCACGAATCACGGCATCCAACGCCTGTAGCGTTCTATAGTCCGGGCGTTTCATTGTTGTTTGCTAACTCCTATTTTTGTTATGGCTGCACTATGACATAAATTTGCCGCTGATCCAGACCAAATCAGCAAAGTTCGTCCGAGTTCTGTGCCATTCGTGGGACATTTTTTGGCTGCTTGTTCTATAATGCGCGTCAGTTTTCACAGCACAGGCAAATAACCATGACGCAGGATGAACTGAAAAAAGCAGTCGGCTGGGCAGCATTACAATACGTGCAACCAGGCACTATCGTGGGTGTGGGTACCGGCTCAACCGCCGCACACTTTATTGATGCTCTTGGAACTATCAAACACCAGATTGAAGGTGCCGTTTCTAGCTCCGACGCTTCCACCGCCAAACTGAAAAGCCTTGGTATCACGGTTTTCGATCTCAACGAAGTCGATACGCTCGGGATCTATGTCGATGGTGCCGATGAGATCAACGGCCAGATGCAAATGATCAAAGGCGGCGGTGCAGCACTCACCCGCGAAAAGATCATTGCGTCTGTCGCGGAAAAGTTTATTTGTATCGCAGATGCGTCCAAGCAGGTGGGTATCCTGGGCAATTTCCCATTACCTGTTGAAGTGATCCCAATGGCACGCAGTTGCGTAGCCCGTGAACTGGTTAAACTGGGCGGTCGCCCTGAATACCGTCAGGGTGTGGTAACGGATAACGGCAACATCATTCTCGATGTTTACGGCCTCAGCATCGTTGAGCCAATCGCGCTGGAAAATGCGATTAACGGCTTGCCGGGCGTAGTGACCGTTGGGCTGTTTGCTAACCGCGGCGCTGATGTTGCGTTGATTGGTACTGCCGATGGCGTGAAAACCATTGTGAAATGATCGAGTGGGGCGTTTCATGCGCCCCATAACCACATAAAAAAAGACAAAATAATCTAACGGCAAATTTGGTGACATATGTCACATTATTACCAACTGCCTGTTATTCGTTCCTGGTTCTCTCTCCTGTTCAGTATTTTGTGCTGCCCACCGCCACTTATTCCCTTTTTGCTTAGCAGACTGCGCAATCGTTTATATTGCCCCGCCCGTAATTTTTGATATTTTGGCAGAAGGGTGTCTTATCACACAGCACAACATCAGTACTAAAAATAGGGTCGGGAAATGGCAAAAGTATCACTGGATAAAGACAAGATTAAATTCCTGCTGGTGGAAGGCGTACACCAGAAAGCCGTGGATAACCTACGTGCGGCAGGCTATACCAACATCGAATACCATAAAGGTGCGCTGGACAGCGATGCCCTGAAAGAGTCGATCCGTGATGCGCATTTCATCGGTCTGCGTTCCCGTACTAACTTAACTGAAGATGTTCTGGCAGTGGCTGAAAAGCTGGTGGCCGTGGGCTGTTTCTGTATTGGTACTAACCAGGTTGATCTGGATGCTGCCGCGACACGTGGCGTACCGGTATTTAATGCCCCGTTCTCGAACACGCGTTCTGTAGCGGAATTGGTTATTGGCCAACTGCTGTTACTGCTGCGTGGCGTTCCAGAAGCAAACGCCAAAGCACACCGTGGTGTCTGGAATAAGCTGGCGGTTGGTTCTTACGAAGCGCGCGGTAAAAAACTCGGCATTATTGGTTACGGTCATATCGGAACTCAGTTGGGTATTCTGGCTGAAGCGCTGGGGATGCACGTCTATTTCTATGATATCGAGAACAAACTGACGCTGGGCAACGCAACCCAGGTTCAACACCTCTCTGACTTGCTCAATATGAGCGATGTGGTGAGTTTGCATGTGCCTGAAAACGCATCGACCAAGAACATGATTGGTGCAAATGAACTGGCATTGATGAAACCGGGTGCGTTACTGATCAACTGTGCACGCGGTACGGTTGTTGATATTCCTGCTCTGTGTGATTCGCTGGCGCGTAAACATCTGGCAGGTGCAGCTATCGACGTCTTCCCAACCGAGCCTGCAACCAACAGCGATCCATTCACTTCGCCACTGTGCGAGTTCGACAACGTGATCCTGACTCCTCACATTGGCGGTTCAACTCAGGAAGCGCAGGAAAACATCGGCCTGGAAGTGGCTGGCAAGCTGGCGAAATATTCCGACAACGGTTCTACCTTGTCTGCGGTGAACTTCCCTGAGGTTTCTTTGCCGTTACACGGCGGAAGCACCAGCCGTTTATTGCATATTCACGAAAACCGTCCGGGTATTTTGACCGCGCTGAACCAGATTTTTGCCGATCAAGGCATCAACATCGCCGCACAGTACCTGCAAACGACGCCGAAAATGGGTTATGTGGTCATTGATGTAGATGCTGAAGAAGATGTTGCTGAGGCTGCGCTGAAATCGATGAAGGCGATTCCTGGCACTATCCGCGCTCGACTGCTTTACTAATTTGTTGCATGAGGACCCCGTTCGGGGTCCTCTGATAGTGTGTTTCCTGCATTGAATTTCCTCCCTATCCATCCGATAGTAGCGTTTTTAGCTACACGGCCAATGACATGACCATTCGATTTTCGACCCGATTAATTCTGCTCGGCGCAGGTATTCTTTTGTTGATTCTTGCTTATACGGGAAGCCATACCCACGACAGGGTAACCTGGTTGCTGGAAGTGCTGCCGGTGATCATTATTATCCCACTGCTTTTAGCTACCCATTCGCGTTACCCGCTGACCCCGCTTCTTTATACGTTGATTTTCTTCCACGCAATTATTTTGATGATTGGCGGTTTGTATACCTATGCAAAAGTGCCTATTGGCTTTGACGTGCAAGAGTGGTTTGGCCTGAGCCGCAACCCTTACGATAAGCTAGGGCATTATTTCCAGGGGCTGGTTCCGGCACTCGCCGCGCGGGAAATACTGATTCGTGGCGGCTATGTTCAGGGGCGCAAAATGGTCGCTTTCCTGGTCTGCTGCGTTGCGCTGGCGATTAGCGCGATGTATGAGCTGATTGAATGGTGGACGGCGCTGGGATTGGGGCAGGGTGCGGATGATTTCCTGGGGACACAAGGTGACCCGTGGGATACGCAATCAGATATGTTCTGCGCACTGCTGGGGGCTTTGACGAGCGTTCTATTATTAGGATACTGGCATACGAAGCAGTTAAATCAGTTACGCAGGAGCTGATATTTTACTCATTGCGCGACATGTGAACCTTCTCCCTGGCTTGGGAGAAGGGGATTACCACTCCCAAAGCTGCGACGGTGTGACTACCGCAGGCAAGGGGATATCCCACTCTTCAGCAGGTAATGCAGGAACGTGCTGGCAATCATGTGCCAGCCCAACCGGCCAGACCCCATGCTTCTGCCAATTCTGCAAGGTCCTGTCGTAGAAACCGCCACCCATTCCTAACCTTTGCCCTTGCTCATCGAACGCCACTAATGGTGTGATAAGCACGTCCAGTTTATCCAGTGGCAATACGTCACGGACATCAAGCTTCGGCTCAAGGATTTTTAGACGATTCATCACTAAATGGCTGTTTTCCGCATACCGTAGAAACAGCAAATTGCCTTTACTGAACGGGTGAAGCACGGGGAGATACACGGTTTTCTCGGCTCGCCACAACGCACGAATGAGTGGCGTGGTATCCAGTTCGCCATCAAAAGACAAAAACAGAGCGACCGTACTTGCGTCGGATACGGGCTGATAAGCCAGCATTCGTTCGGCTGCAAGATGAGCAAAGTGTTGTTGTTCAGTTGGAGTGAGCGCCCGGCGACGTTGCCGAATATGCTGTCGAATTTCTTGACGAAGTGAAGGAATTAACTGAATTTTTGTCATAAGGATGACTGATTGGTAGAAAGAGGGAATCTCCGAGATGCCGCCGCAGGCTGTAACCCTTGAACCCTTGGTTCAAGGTGAATGCAGCGTCAGAATCATCAGGCTTCTCGGACGGACCGAGCATGCTCACAGAATCTGGAGCACCACATTCTTGTGGTATGAAATATCGGCTCAGGGGACTGGCCCGCATGCAAACATCTCAGAGAAATTTGGTCTTCAAAGTCACTCTACCATAGGTAACTGTGAAGTGTTATTCAAAATTTGGACCCTGTCTTTCAGTTATGCGACCTTGCTCAAGCAACGCTTGTTCGATGGTCTGCTGTAACATCCGAATACGCTCTTCCATATTGGCTGCGTAGTCACGGGTTTTCGATTTTTCCTGAGCCAGCTCATAGCAAATGTTCAGTGCTGCGATGAAAACTAGCTGCTCAGTATTTGTGACTCTAGTGCGAACTTTTAAATCTTGCAACCGCTGATCAAGCTCCTGGGCCGCAAGATTCAGTGCATCCTGTTGTTCAGGCGGACAATTCACGCGCAATGAACGACCGAAAATTTGGATATCGACTGGTTGTGCAGACATGCCACCTTCCTGCTGTTAACTCGCCTGCCTTCGTTAACCGTGCCTGGTAACGAAAGGGGCGTCACTATAGCTACCCCGTAATGAAGATACAAGCCCTTTTCTGGTGCCTCGAGGTCCCTGGTGGTAGCATAACATGAACTATCCCTGCCAACGATGGCGAATGCGCATGTCTATACAGAACACAATGCCTGACTACGACTTAGTCGGCCAATTATTGCTCCAACAAGGTGTAGGTCTGACGGCCTCAGAAATGCACGGCTTAATCAGTGGAATGCTGTGCGGTGGCAACAAAGACACCAGTTGGCAACCGCTGCTTCATGACCTGACAAACGAAGGCTTAGCCTTTGGTCAAAACCTTGCGGATACCCTGCGCCAGATGCACGGCGCAACTGGCGATGCGCTGGAAGATGACGGTTTTCTGTTCCAGCTTTATCTGCCAGATGGTGACGACGTATCGGTGTTTGACCGTGCAGATGCGCTGGCGGGCTGGGTTAACCACTTCTTGCTTGGCCTGGGTGTGACCCAACCTAAGCTTGATAAAGTCACTGGCGAAACCGGCGAAGCGATCGACGATTTGCGTAACATCGCGCAGTTGGGCTACGACGAAGACGAAGATCAAGAAGAGCTGGAAATGTCGCTCGAAGAGATCGTCGAGTACGTGCGTGTTGCAGCACTGCTGTGCCATGACACCTTTACTCGTCCTGTCCCGACGGCGCCAGAAGTGCGCAAACCAACTTTACACTAAAAATAATAAGCTTCAGGAGGTGTGATGACTCAGCACGAATTTCTCCGGCGCCGCCAGGCGTTGTTGGCCAAAATGGCTCCGGCAAGCGCCGCGCTCATCTTCGCTGCTCCCGAGGTAACACGCAGTGCAGACAGCGAATACCCGTATCGCCAGAACAGCGATTTCTGGTACTTCACGGGTTTTAACGAGCCAGAAGCGGTACTGGTGTTGATTAAAAGCGATGAAACGCACAATCACAGCGTTTTGTTTAACCGTCTGCGCGATAAAACCGCTGAAATCTGGTTTGGCCGCCGTCTTGGTCAGGAAGCGGCACCTGAAAAACTGAGCGTAGATCGCGCGCTGGCGTTCTCTGAAATCGGTGAACAACTGCCTCAATTACTGAACGGGTTGGATGTGGTGTATCACGCGCAGGGTGAATACGCTTATGCCGACACCCTCGTTTTTGCCGCTCTTGATAAGCTCCGCCGTGGTTCACGCCAGAATCTTAGCGCGCCGGCAACACTGACTGACTGGCGACCAACGGTTCACGAGCAGCGCCTGTTTAAATCGGAAGAAGAGATCGTCGCGCTGCGTCGTGCAGGCGAGATCAGCGCACTGGCACATACCCGCGCGATGGAAAAATGCCGTCCCGGGATGTTTGAATATCAGCTTGAAGGTGAAATCCTTCATGAATTTAACCGCCATGGTGCGAGATTCCCCTCTTACAACACCATCGTAGGCAGCGGCGAAAACGGCTGTATTTTGCATTACACCGAAAACGAGAGCCAAATGCGCGCCGGTGATTTGGTGTTGATCGACGCCGGTTGCGAATACAAAGGTTATGCCGGTGATATCACCCGCACCTTCCCGGTGAGCGGCAAATTTAGTGCGCCGCAGCGGGCGATTTACAACATTGTGCTCGAATCCCTGGAAACCGCGCTGCAACTTTATCGCCCAGGCACGTCGATGCAGGAAGTCACCGCGCAAGTGGTACGCATTATGGTTACAGGCCTGGTGAAGCTTGGCATTCTCCACGGCGAAGTCGATAAGCTGATTGCGGAAAATGCTCACCGTCCGTTCTTTATGCACGGTCTGAGCCACTGGTTGGGGTTAGATGTACATGATGTCGGCGGTTACGGCCCGGATCGTTCGCGCGTACTTGAGCCAGGCATGGTGATTACGGTTGAACCCGGTTTGTACATCGCGCCTGATGCGGATGTTCCTGTCGAGTACCGTGGTATTGGGATTCGTATTGAAGACGATATTCTTATCACCGCAAACGGAAACGAAAACCTGACCGCCAGCGTCGTGAAATCGGCAGACGATATCGAAGCGTTAATGGCGGCGGCGCATCAGTCATGAGCGTGATTATTGTTGGTGGAGGGATGGCTGGGGCAACGCTTGCGTTGGCGATTTCCCATTTGACCCACGGTAAGTTGCCGGTTCATTTAATTGAAGCGTCAGCCCCTGAATCTGCGGCGCATCCTGGTTTTGATGCCCGCGCTATCGCTATTGCCCAGGGCACCTGCCAGCAATTAACTCGCATTGGTGTGTGGCCTGCTATTAAAGATTGCGCGACCGGGATTACTTCCGTTCATGTCAGCGATCGCGGCCATGCCGGGTTTGTTACGCTGGAGGCCAGTGATTACCAGATCCCGGCATTGGGGCAGGTAGTGGAATTGCACGATGTGGGTTTGCGTTTATTTGCCCTGCTGCGCAAAACACCTGGTGTGACATTGCATTGCCCGCAGCGAGTCGCTTCTTTTACCCGTGAAACCGATAAAGTCAGCGTTCAGCTTGATAACGGTAAACTTCTTGAAGGCAAACTGCTGGTGGCGGCAGATGGTTCCCGTTCGTCACTTGCCACACAGTGTGGCATCACCTGGCAGCAACAGGATTACCGGCAGATTGCGATTATCGCCAACGTTGTTACTTCGCAACCCCACAATGGGCGGGCGTTTGAGCGCTTTACCGAACACGGCCCGCTGGCGATGTTGCCAATGTCTGATGGACGTTGTTCGTTAGTGTGGTGCCATCCGCAAGACGCACAGGCTGATATCGCCCAGTGGGACGATGAGCAGTTCTGCAATGAGTTGCAGCGTGCGTTTGGCTGGCGGCTCGGGCGAATCACATTTGCCGGTGTGCGTAAGCACTATCCATTAGCACTGACGACGGCTTCGCAGTCGGTTTCGCATCGCGTGGCGCTGGTGGGGAATGCCGCACAAACCCTTCATCCGATTGCGGGGCAGGGTTTTAACCTGGGTTTACGTGATGTGATGTCACTGGCTGAAAATTTGGCGACAGCGCACGAATTATCTCAGGACATTGGCAGTTATGCTGTTTTGGCTGATTATCAGCAGCGCCGTAGCGAAGATAAAATGGCGACCATCGGTGTGACAGATGGGTTAGTTCAGTTGTTCGCTAACCGTTGGGCTCCGCTGGTGGTGGGGCGTAATCTGGGACTGATGGCGATGGAACATTTTACTCCGGCACGTGATGTGCTGGCACAGCGCACGCTGGGTTGGGTTGCGCGTTAAATTATGCGTCAGTAAGGTTTACAGGAGAGTCAATTTGCAAAGCGTTGATGTGGCAATTGTTGGTGGTGGTATGGTTGGTCTGGCGGTTGCCTGTGGCCTGCAAGGGAGTGGTTTGCGTGTTGCGGTACTGGAGAACCATCTGCCACAACCGTTGGCACCTGAATCTGCGCCAGCATTGCGTGTCTCGGCCATCAATGCCGCTAGTGAGAAATTGCTGACCCACCTTGGCGCCTGGCCGAAAATCATCGCCAGCCGCGCGAGTTGCTATCACGGCATGGAAGTGTGGGATCAGGACAGCTTCGGGCATATAGCATTTGATGATAAATCCTTTGGCTTCAGCCACCTTGGCCACATTGTAGAAAATGCGGTGATTCATCATGCATTGTGGCAACGCGCTGAGCAGTGCAGTGATGTCACGCTGATGGCACCGGTCGAATTGCAACAAGTCGCCTGGGGTGAAAAGGAAGCGTTCATTACGCTCAAAGATGGCGCAATGCTGACGGCGCGTTTAGTTGTCGGGGCTGATGGCGCAAACTCGTGGCTTCGCAATCAGGCCGATATCCCGCTGACGTTTTGGGATTATCGCCACCATGCGCTGGTGGCCAACATTCGTACTGCTGAACCTCACCAGGCGGTTGCCCGTCAGGTTTTCCATGGCGACGGTATCCTGGCTTTCTTACCGTTAAGCGACCCGCATTTATGCTCAATCGTCTGGTCGCTTCCCCCGCTGGAAGCCGAACGTATGCAACAGGTGAGTGCTGAAGAATTTAATCAGGCGTTGTCTGTCGCATTCGATCTGCGTCTGGGTTTGTGCAGCGTAGAAAGTGAACGCCAGACGTTCCCGCTGACAGGCCGCTATGCACGTAGTTTTGCAGCACATCGACTGGCTCTGGTTGGCGATGCCGCCCACACCATTCATCCGTTGGCCGGGCAGGGCGTGAATCTGGGCTTTATGGACGCCGCTGAACTGATTGATGAAGTCCGTCGTTTGCATCGTCAGGGTAAAGACATTGGGCAGCATTTGTACCTGCGCCGCTACGAGCGTAGCCGTAAACACAGTGCGGCAATGATGCTCGCCAGCATGCAGGGGTTCCGCGACCTGTTTGCCGGAAACAACCCCGCGAAAAAACTGCTGCGTGATATCGGTCTGAAGCTGGCGGACACCCTTCCTGGTGTAAAACCGCAGTTAGTTCGTCAGGCGATGGGTTTGCACGATCTGCCTAATTGGTTGCGCTGATTTATTCTGATAACCACGTCACATTTCCCTTTTCGCATACAGAAAAGGGAAACGCTCTCCTCATTTGAAAAATTCTAATCTTACCCACTATCTCGGATTACTTTTTCTCATCCCACGTTTTTTCTAATGTAGTGAATTTGTTTCTGAAATGGTCGTAAATGTTAGCTAACGCTAAATTCTGGCTTAAACACTTCTTGTTTATGTGTGGTTAATCGCATTTTTGTAGTCGAATACTCTGCATCATTCGCTCCTGATTTTGGTCATAACCTAATGCCATGACCGTTTGTGCCTTATGGTTAAGTCCCCCATTCAATGGTAAGTTCAGACAAAAGGTAACGTTTGCGTCGCTATCGTGATCGGTGGCGATGTTGGGTTTCGTCTGACGAACGGAAAAGCGAATAGCGCTTTTCAACCAGATGGTTAAAGAGGAAAAAATGACTCAAAAGACCCCTTTGTTTGAACAGCACAATATCTGCGGTGCGCGAATGGTGGATTTCCATGGCTGGATGATGCCATTGCACTATGGGTCGCAGATTGATGAACACCATGCTGTGCGCAACGATGCCGGTATGTTTGATGTTTCACACATGACCATTGTTGATCTTAAAGGCAGCCGTACCCGCGAATTCCTCCGTTATTTAGTCGCAAACGACGTTGCCAAACTGACCCAGCCGGGTAAAGCCCTCTACACCGCAATGCTCAACGCTTCCGGCGGTGTTATCGATGACCTGATTATCTATTTCCAGACTGAAGACTATTTCCGCCTGGTGGTGAACTCCGCCACTCGTGAGAAAGATCTGGCCTGGATAATCCAACATGCCGAACCGTATTCTGTTTCTGTCACCGTGCGTGATGACCTTTCGCTGATTGCCGTTCAAGGGCCAAACGCTAAGGCAAAAGCCGCGCAGCTCTTCACAGAAGAACAACGTAATGCTGTTGCTGGCATGAAGCCATTCTTTGGTGTTCAGTCAGGCGATCTGTTTATTGCGACAACCGGTTACACCGGTGAAGCCGGTTACGAGATTGCCATGCCGAATGAAAAAGCTGCCGAGTTTTGGGCGCATCTTTTCGAGATTGGTGTGCAACCTTGCGGTCTTGGTGCGCGCGACACGTTACGTCTGGAATCAGGTATGAACCTGTATAGCCAGGAAATGGATGAGAGCATTTCTCCTCTGGCCGCGAATATGGGTTGGACCATTGCCTGGGAGCCAGAAGATCGTGATTTCATTGGTCGCGAAGCACTGGAACTCCAGCGTGAGAAAGGAACCGACCAGCTCGTTGGTTTGATCATGACGGAAAAAGGCGTATTACGTAATGAGCTGCCTGTTCGTTTTACCGATGCATCAGGCAACATCCATGAAGGCGTAATCACCAGCGGGACTTTCTCTCCGACATTGGGTTACAGCATTGCTTTGGCTCGCGTACCAGCGGGCATTGGCGAAACGGCCATTGTGCAAATCCGTAACCGAGAAATGCCGGTAAAAGTCACTAAACCTATTTTTGTTCGCGGCGGTAAAGCTGTCGCGCAGTGAATTTCGAAATCAGGAGAACAACAATGAGCAATGTGCCGAACGAATTGAAATACAGCAAAGAACACGAATGGCTGCGTAAAGAAGCTGATGGCTCTTACACCGTAGGTATTACCGAGCACGCGCAAGAGTTGCTGGGTGACATGGTGTTTGTTGACCTGCCAGACGTTGGCGCAACAGTAAGTACTGGCGATGATTGCGCCGTGGCTGAATCTGTAAAAGCGGCATCTGACATTTATGCACCGATCAGCGGCGAAATCATCGCTGTAAACAATGAACTGAGCGATACGCCAGAGTTGATCAACAGCGAGCCGTACACCGCAGGTTGGATCTTCAAAATCAAAGCAAGCGACGAGTCTGAACTGGACGGTTTGCTGGACGCTGCGGCGTATGAAGCGCTGTTAGAAGATTAATAACCGACACCAAATCAGTCCCCTCTCCCCTTGGGAGAGGGTTAGGGTGAGGGAAAAATTAGCGAATCCCCCCTTACCCCGGCCCTCTCCCTTCAAGGGAGAAGGGGAAAACACCTCAGGAATCATCGCTCATGACCCAGTCTTTACGTCAGCTTGAAAATCACGAAGCGTTTGTCGACCGTCACATTGGACCGAACGCACAACAGCAACATGAAATGCTGGAAACAGTGGGCGCTCGTTCGTTGAATGAATTGATAGCCTCTATCGTTCCTGCTGATATCCAGCTTGCTGAGCCACCACAGGTGGGTGAGGCTGCTACCGAATTCGCGGCCCTGGCTGAATTAAAGACCATTGCCAGCCGTAATAAGCGTTTTAAAACGTATATCGGCATGGGTTACACCGCGGTACAAACTCCGCCGGTTATCCTGCGTAACATGCTGGAAAATCCAGGTTGGTACACGGCATACACGCCGTATCAGCCAGAAGTATCACAAGGCCGTCTCGAAGCGTTGCTTAACTTCCAACAAGTGACGCTGGATTTGACGGGGCTGGATATCGCATCGGCTTCTTTGCTGGACGAAGCGACCGCTGCCGCAGAAGCCATGGCAATGGCAAAGCGCGTCAGCAAACTGAAAAACGCTAACCGTTTCTTTGTTGCCGCTGACGTACATCCGCAAACGCTGGATGTTGTCCGCACGCGTGCTGAAACCTTCGGCTTTGATGTGATTGTCGATGACGCCGCGAAAGTGCTGGATCATCAGGATGTGTTTGGTGTGCTGCTGCAACAAGTTGGCACCACCGGCGACGTTCATGACTACAGCGCTCTGATTACCGAACTGAAACAACGCAAAGTCATCGTGAGTGTTGCCGCTGACTTAATGACGCTGGTTCTGTTAACTGCACCTGGCAAACAAGGTGCTGACATCGTATTTGGTTCCGCACAGCGTTTTGGCGTGCCAATGGGTTACGGTGGCCCTCATGCTGCATTCTTTGCCGCACGTGATGAATTCAAACGCTCCATGCCTGGCCGTATTATCGGTGTATCACGCGATGCTGCTGGGCGTACTGCGCTGCGCATGGCGATGCAAACTCGCGAGCAACATATCCGCCGCGAAAAAGCGAACTCCAACATTTGTACTTCCCAGGTTCTGCTGGCAAACATTGCCAGCCTGTATGCGGTATTCCACGGCCCGGCTGGCCTGAAACGCATTGCTGGGCGCATTCATCGTTTGACCGATGTTCTGGCCGCTGGCCTGCAACAAAAAGGTTTGGTGCTGCGTCACAAACATTGGTTCGACACCCTATGTGTTGAAGTGACCGATAAAGCTGCCGTGCTGGCACGTGCTGAAGCGAATGAAATCAACTTGCGCAGTGACATTCTGAACGCGGTTGGTATCACGCTGGATGAAGCGACCACGCGTGAAGATGTGCAGGCACTGTTTAGCGTGCTGCTGGGTGACAACCACGGTCTGGACATTGATAAGCTCGACCAAAACGTGGCGGGCGATAGCCTGTCGATCCCAAAAGCGATGCTGCGTGAAGACGAATTCCTGACGCATCCGGTATTTAATCGCTACCACAGCGAAACCGAAATGATGCGCTACATGCACTCACTTGAGCGCAAAGATCTGGCGCTGAACCAGGCGATGATCCCGCTGGGTTCTTGCACCATGAAGTTAAACGCTGCGGCTGAAATGATTCCTATCACCTGGCCGGAATTCGCTGAGCTGCATCCGTTCTGCCCGGCAAATCAGGCGGAAGGTTATCATCAGATGATCTCCCAGCTTTCTGACTGGCTGGTGAAACTGACGGGTTACGATGCGCTTTGCATGCAGCCAAACTCTGGCGCGCAAGGTGAATACGCAGGCCTGCTGGCTATTCGTCGTTATCACGAAAGCCGTAACGAAGGCAGCCGTAACCTGTGCCTGATCCCAAGTTCCGCACACGGCACTAACCCTGCGTCCGCCCAAATGGCTGGCATGGAAGTCGTGGTCGTAGCCTGTGATAAACAAGGCAACATTGATCTGCACGATCTACGTGCAAAAGCTGAGCAAGCGGGTGATGCACTGTCCTGCATCATGGTGACCTATCCGTCAACTCACGGTGTGTATGAAGAGACGATCCGCGAAGTCTGCCAGATCGTTCATCAGTTCGGCGGCCAGGTTTACCTGGATGGCGCGAACATGAACGCTCAGGTGGGGATCACCTCTCCAGGCTACATCGGCGCAGATGTTTCGCACCTTAACCTGCATAAAACCTTCTGCATTCCTCACGGCGGCGGCGGTCCAGGTATGGGACCTATCGGCGTGAAAGCACACCTGGCTCCGTTCGTGCCAGGCCACAGCGTGGTGCAGATTGAAGAGATGTTGACTCAACAGGGCGCTGTTTCTGCGGCACCGTTTGGTAGTGCTTCCATTCTGCCAATCAGCTGGATGTATATCCGCATGATGGGCGCGCAGGGGCTGAAGAAGGCAAGTCAGGTGGCTATCCTGAATGCTAACTATATTGCAACGCGCCTGAAGTCGGCTTTCCCGATCCTCTATACCGGCCGTAGTGGGCATGTGGCGCACGAATGTATTCTCGACATTCGCCCACTGAAAGAAGAAACCGGTATTAGCGAACTGGATATCGCTAAGCGACTGATTGACTTCGGTTTCCATGCGCCAACTATGTCGTTCCCGGTTGCGGGTACGTTGATGGTTGAACCAACCGAATCCGAAAGCAAACTGGAACTGGATCGTTTTATCGATGCGATGCTGACTATCCGCACTGAAATCGACCGTGTTGCACGTGGTGAATGGCCGCTGGAAGATAACCCGCTGGTTAACGCCCCGCACACACAGGACGAAATCGTGGCTGATTGGGGACATCCATACACTCGCGAACTGGCAGTGTTCCCGACAGGCCATGGCAACAAATACTGGCCGACCGTGAAGCGCCTTGATGATGTATTCGGCGACCGTAATCTGTTCTGTTCTTGCGTGCCGATGAGCGAATATCAGTAACGTCTAAAAACAACCCTCACCCTAACCCTCTCCCTGATGGAGAGGGGATTGCACGGTTTTCTCCCTCTCCTGTGGGAGAGGGGATTGCACGATTTTCTCCCTCTCCTGTGGGAGAGGGTCGGGGTGAGGGCTTTCAGAAGGTGAAAACAACTAGCCAGCGGTAAATAAAAAATGACCGTTCGCCTGAAAGTGCAGACGAACGGCCATTATCCTGGTGTCAGCGCGACTGTTATTTTTTACCCATCTCGTCTTTAGCCATACCATCTTTGGACATACCATCTTTGGACATATGGTCCTTCGCCATGCCGTCTTTAGACATATGATCCTTAGACATTGAATCTTTCTTCATTTCATCTTTAGCCATACAGTCTTTTTTCATACCGTCTTTAGAACAGTCATGGGACATTTTCCCCATATTATCTTTAGCCATATTGTCTTTCGCCATATTATCGGCAGCATTTGCTCCTGCGGCACCAAAGAATAAAGCCGAGCACATCAGAGCAGTGTAGAGTTTTTTCATTTTTTATTTCCTCGTCGTTTTATTAATAACATTGTAGATACCAAAAATAATTCGAGTTGCAGCCAACACCCCTGCAACTTGAAGTATGACGGGTATAGGTTAACTTCCGCCGAACCAGTTATACCCCTGATCCTCCCAATAACCTCCGGGATAGCGGTTCGTAACTTCGATAACTAAAATATGCTTTGGATTTTTATAACCCAATTTGGTTGGCATTCTTAACTTCATCGGGAAACCATATTTACGAGGCAATATTTGGCCGTCGTAAGTCAGCGCAATAATGGTTTGTGGATGCAGCGCGGTTGCCATATCAATACTGGTGTAGTAATCATCAGCACATTTGAAGCTAACGTAACGGGCATTCAAATCGGCGCCAATCGCTTTTAGAAAAAGGGAAAACGGCACGCCGCCCCATTTGCCAATGGCACTCCAGCCTTCCACGCAGATATGGCGTGTCACCTGGCTGACCTGGGCCATTTGATGCAGTTGCGCCAGTGTCCATGGGCGTTTATCCGATATCAACCCCGCAACCTCCAGACGATAATCGTCACCTTTTATATTGGGCGCTTCATCCTCACTATAAAAAGCATTAAAAGGAAACGGACGCGTCATCATGCTTTCGGGGTAAACCGGTGCCAGGTCATTGGCATTAAATAACCAGCCCTGAATTCGGTCATTAAATCGTGATATCCGACTTAAGGTATTTTCTACCGATTCATTGCTGCTAATATCGCAGCCCGTTAGCATTATTAACCCGCCGAGCGTTAAACCTTGTTTTAAAAAACGACGACGTCCTTCAGGCGATAACTGTTTATTAATTTGCTGAGTCGCATCCTGAATGATCGCGTTTTTATCGGCATCAGAAAAAATCTTATTTTTATTGTTCATGTTTTTCCCTTATCGCCCACGCAGCATAGCGAGTAAAGTTCGAGGAACCAGCGCCACCATAATGAGATGAACGACAACAAACCCGACCATCCCGGACATGGCATAAAAATGAATAAAGCGCGCCATGTCATACCCGCCGAATAATTCCCGTAACAGCGGAAACTGTACTGATTTCCATACCACAAGGCCTGAGCAAACCAGGATGATCCCGTCGATCATGACAAACAGATACGCCAATTTCTGTACCGTGTTGTAATGACTGAGATCGTTATGAGCCAGTTTCCCCCGCAGCGCGGCGATAAAATTATTGATCAACTCTCGTGGCGACAGAGGCCAAAATTTGCGTTTCAGGCGGCCGCTAAAAATATTAATCAGCAGGTAAAGCACGCCGTTAATACCAAACAGCCACATCCCGGCAAAATGCCACTGCAACGCACCGCCCAGCCAACCACCGAGCGTTAACTCATTTGGGAAACTGAAATTAAACAGCGGTGAAGCGTTATAAATCCGCCACCCGCTGGTCACCATGATGAGTATGGCGAAGGCATTCAACCAGTGGCAAATCCTCAGCCACAATGGATGGATTGTGGCGGGTTTAATCTGAAACGTTGGCGTATCCATCGTTTTATATCCGTTATTGCGTTGAAATGAGTGTGCTCTAAATCTGTTCTCCAAAGCCTCACGAAAAGTTAAATTAAATGTGATAACTCGACCGACGAATGTTGTATAGACTTCCAGTAACTGGTGGATAAAAGGCGAAGTGATGAAGTCCAAAAAGTTATTAATTGTTGAGGATGACGAAAATATTGCTGAACTCTTGCAGCTGCATTTGCGAGAAGAAGGCTATGAAATTGTTCATGCGGCTGATGGCTCCCTGGGACTCGAACTGCTCAAGCAGGGCGGTTGGGATGCGCTGATACTGGATCTGATGCTGCCAGGCGTCGATGGCCTGGAAATCTGTCGCCATGCGCGCACCATGACGCGTTACACGCCGATCGTCATGATCAGCGCCCGCTCCAGTGAAACTCATCGGGTTTTGGGGCTGGAACTGGGCGCCGATGATTACCTGGCGAAACCCTTCTCAATGCTGGAATTGGTTGCTCGCGTCAAAGCGCTTTTCCGCCGCCAGGAGGCGATGAGCCAGAACCTGTTGCAGGATGCCGGAACCCTCACGTTTGAAAGGTTGACTATTGACCCTTTGGCCCGCGACGTGCGCCTCAGACAACAGCCCGTCGAGCTGACGCCACGCGAGTTTGACCTGCTGTGGTTCTTTGCTAAAAATCCGGGCAAGGTGTTTTCCCGCCTCAACCTGCTTAACCAGGTTTGGGGATATCAACACGAAGGCTACGAACACACGGTTAATACCCACATCAACCGGTTACGCATCAAGATTGAAGATAACCCCGCAGAGCCTGAATTCATTCTTACGGTGTGGGGAAAAGGGTATAAATTCATCGCACCGCGAAACGAGTAAACCATGCGAAAACTCTCTCTTTCACAGCGCCTGACTCTGGTTTTTGCGTTGCTGCTTATTACTTCTTGCTCTCTGCTGGGGTGGCTGCAAATTCGCACCAGCACCCAGTACAGCCAGGCGGTGATTCAACAACTTTCAGGCTCTCTTGCCGAGCATATTAACCAGAGCTACCCGCTGCTTGGGCAAGACGGTCTGAATAATGACTCTGTGCGAAATCTGTTTGACCATCTGATGACGGTAAACCCAAGCGTTGAGGTTTATCTACTTGATGATAAAGGCAATATCATTGGTGATGCCGCACCGCCTGACCATATCAAACGTCATCGCGTTGATTTGGAACCGATCCAATCTGCGCTAAACGATCGCCAGTATCCGATCTACGGTGACGATCCGCGCAGTGTGGATGGCAAAAAGGTGTTTAGCGTGGCCCCGATGCGGCAAAACGGGCAGGTTAAAGGCTACTTGTATGTCATTTTGCTGGGTGAAAATTACAATGCGCTAGCCAGTGATGCGCAATCTAACACGCTGTTTAAAGTCGTTTTGCTCTCTATTAGCCTGGTCGCATTGCTTGGGCTGGTTGTCGGTGCGCTGGCATTTCGCTGGATTACCCGTCCGCTGCGTGCGCTTTCACATCAGGTTAATGCGCTGGAAACCGGCGGCATGACGGAGATGAAAGCGATGGCCGAACTGCCGCTGGAAAAAGGACATAGTCACGATGAGATAAGCCTGTTGCGCCAGGGCGTGATCATGATGGCGCGACGGATTTCGGAACAGTGGCACCGGCTTTCGCAACAAGACCAACTCCGCCGCGAGTTTATTGCCAATATCTCTCATGACTTACGCACGCCGTTAACCTCACTGCATGGCTACCTGGAAAGCTTATCCGTGATGTCATCGACGCTTTCTGACGCGGAGAAAAAACGCTATCTGGAAATCGCGTTAGCGCAAAGTCAGAAAGTCCGCACACTTGCACAATCATTATTTGAATTAGCCCGTCTTGAATATGGCGTAGTGAAGCCGCAGAAAGAACATTTCTGCCTCGGAGAATTATTGCAGGACGTTTTTCAGAAATTCGAACTGATGACGCAAACGCGGAAATTACAATTAGTGGCCGATATCCAGCCGGGCTTGCCATTGATTGACGCCGATTTAGGGATGATTGAACGAGTACTGACCAACCTGCTGGATAACGCCATTCGTCATACGCCAGAGCAAGGTACTGTTGCAGTGCGGCTGTGGAAAGAGGCTGAAAAAGTGATGGTGCAGATAAGCGATAGCGGGCCGGGGATCCCACAAGAGCTGAAAGAGGGATTGTTTGTACGCCCTTCGATTGTGAACCAGTCGCATGTGAGAGTCGGGGGTTTAGGGTTAATGATTGTGCGCCAGATGTTGCAGTTACACGGCAGTGATATTTCGCTGGTAGAAAGGCCAGAAACCGGGGCCTGTTTCCGTTTCGCGCTGCCGACGTAAAAACACCGTTTGCCGGGAAACGGTGTTTTCTCGGCGAATGGGCCGATTAATGGATCGGATAAGGGGTATAGACCCCATTCAACGTTTGCAAGAACGCGACGATATCATCGACATCTTTTTGCGGTAACGTCGTGCCGACCTGGTATTTCAGCATCTCTTTCACTGCATCATCCAGCGTCGCCACGTCACCACGATGGAAGTAAGGTGCGGTCAGTGCCACGTTGCGCAGTGTGGGTACTTTCTGGCGCAACCTGTCGCGCACCTCTTTGGTGACATTCATTCGCCCGATGTCTGCGCTTGTGACGGTACCAAAACCGAAATCTTCTTTCAGCCCCAGCGGTTCAAACGAGCGACTCCCTAACGTTTTCCCTGTGTGGCAGGTGGCGCATTTATTCTCTTTAAACAGCTGATACCCGTGTTTTTGCTGCGCGGTTATCGCGCCGTCATTCCCTCGTAAATACTGATCGAACGGTGAGTCTGGCGTAATCAGTGTTTTTTCGAACTCGGCAATAGCATCGGTTATCGACGCGCCAGAAAGCCCTTGCGGATAGACGGCGGTGAAATCGCGCATCAGGACAGGATCTTTTTCCAGCTTATCGGTGATTTGTTTCCAGGATGTCGAGGCCATTTCGATTGGATTAAGCGGCGGCCCACCTGCCTGCGCCTTGAGATCGGCGGCTCGTCCATCCCAGAACTGCTCGACATTAAACACGGAGTTATAAACGGTTGGGGCGTTAATCGGCCCGATGGCCCCGCCAACGCCCTGAGAAGTCTTACGCCCGTCCACGCCACCGGCACCCAGTTGGTGGCAATGCGCGCAGGAAATAGAGTTATCACCTGAAAGGCGTGGGTCGTGATAAAGCCTCATCCCTAACGCGACTTTTTGCGCATCGACCGGCAGGGATTTTGGAATCGGCTGTACCGGCTCGTTACGGCGATTTTCTGCCATATCAGGCGTGGCGTAGTTATTCAGGCGCTGGTGTTTAACCCAGTCGAGCAAAACGTTGCGCTCGGATTCATCCATGATACCTGCCCAGTGCAACGCGTTATACCGGCCTGGCGGCATGGTTTTGTGCTCCATCACCCATTCGATTTTAGTCAGATCGCTTTGTGGCGCCGCTTTACCCTCAAGCAGGCTTTCCCGTACTTCCACCAGATTAAATGATTTATAACCAAGCTCAATATCGTATTCCATCAACTGTTTAGCGATGGGAAAAGAGGCATAAAAGGGTAATTGCGCGGAAGGGGTATGACAGTAGTCGCAGCCCTTATCCTGCAATATTTTCAACACATTAGCATTTTCAGCAGAGAGGCCGCTTTTTGCCAGCGCGGTGTTGGGGCGGTGAGCGTCGTGATAGCGGACATAGCCCGCCAGGGCCAGATAACAGACCACTCCAGCGCCAACCGCCAGTCCGGTCAGTTTTGTTATTTTTTTCATGAATGCTTCCTTGTCAGAGGTATCAACGGCTTAAATTTGAATAGAAACCATACTGTCCAGCGGTTGCATCATGACCAAATAGAGGGGGGCGCTTCTTGCGGGCTATCAATGAAAATGGCCGGTTCGGGCTATCGTTTAAATAGCTTTTGCCAATCATAAAGGAAGGAAGGGCACCGCAGTGCCCTTAGGAAAATCAGATATTTTCGCCGTTGCTGGCAATCACTTCTTTGTACCAGTTAAAGCTCTTCTTGCGCGAGCGAGACATATCGCCGGTGCCATCGTCATGCTTGTTCACATAGATAAAGCCGTAGCGTTTGCTGTACTGCCCGGTGGTGAACGATACGCAGTCGATGCAGCCCCACGGGGTGTAGCCCATCAGGTCCACGCCATCGTAAGTTACCGCTTTCATCATCTCGGCAACGTGCGCTTTCAGGTAATCAATGCGGTAATCGTCATTGATTGAGCCGTCTTCTTCTACTTTGTCGTAAGCACCAAAGCCATTTTCGACGATAAACAGCGGTTTTTGGTAGCGTTCGTACAGCTCGCACAGCGCATAACGCAGGCCAACCGGGTCAATCTGCCAGCCCCAATCGGATGCTTTAACGTGCGGATTTGGCACGCTGCCCTGGAAGCCAGATAATGCGTCGCCGCTGCCACCGTCCGCTTTCACGGCGTTGGTCATGTAATAGCTGAAACCGAGGTAATCGCACACACCTTCACGCAGAATTTGCTCATCACCCGCTTCCATCTGGATGTTGAACTCGCGGCGCTCCCACTCGTTTAACACGTAAGATGGGTAGTAGCCGCGCAGCTGCACATCGGTAAACACATAGCGCTCGCGCATAGATTCTTGCGCATACATTTGGTCTTCTGGTTTGCAGGAGTACGGATACAGCGGCACCATCGCTAACATGCAGCCAATTTTCATTTCTGGATTGATGCGATGACCAATCTTCACCGCCATGGCGCTGGCAACGAATTGATGATGCAGAACCTGATACATCACCTCTTCTGGATTGTCGTGCTCGGTGTAAACCACGCCGGAGCAGCAATAACCGAACAGCGGCGCACGCCAGTTACGTTGGTTGTTGATCTCGTTAAAGGTCATCCAGTACTTCACTTTGCTCTTGTAGCGTTCAAACACCACTTCGGCAAATCGTACAAAGAAATCAACCACTTTACGGTTAGTCCAACCGCCGTATTCGGTCACCAGATAATGTGGCATTTCAAAATGGGAGAGGGTGATTACCGGTTCGATGTTGTATTTCAACAGCTCATCGAACATGTCGTCATAGAACTTTAACCCTTCTTCATTGGGTTGCAGCTCATCGCCTTTTGGGAAAATACGCGTCCAGGCAATGGAGGTACGGAAGCATTTGAAGCCCATCTCGGCAAACAACGCGATGTCTTCTTTGTAATGACCATGGAAATCGATGGCTTCATGGTTCGGATAATATTTTCCAGGGACGACGTCTTGAGTGATTTCACGCGGCACACCATGTGCGCCACCGGTCAGCACATCACAAATACTTGGGCCTTTACCTTCTTTGTTCCAGCCACCTTCTACCTGATGTGCAGCAACAGCGCCGCCCCATAAAAAGTCTTTTGGTAAGGTCAGTTTCTTCATATTTGTCAATCTCACGGTTAGCGCCGAATATAATGTGGGATACATCACACTTTAGCGTTAAGTTAATAATCTCTGAACTGGAGTCTAACAAATGAGATTTAATTGTCACGATATAACAAATCACGGTTAATGTGATTTGTTACACGTAAAAAACAGCCTGTTTTTTTATGCCATTTTCTTAGCCAGTTTACGGCCAATGGTTTCTAAAATATAAATAACGGGGATTTGCGTGGTGATGTCATAAACACCCCCAACGCGGGTGAGGGGAATATGCCAGGAGATATTAAAATCGGCAAGCTTAGCCAGTGCTGAGTTTTCGTGGCTGGTGATGGAGAGCACCTTGCAGTTATGCAAGCTGAACTGGCTGGCGAAGCGCAGGATCTCTTCGGTTTCACCAGAAACTGAAAGGACAATGGCCAGTGCATTTTTCGCCATATCATTAGTGACCGGAAAATAAGGGTCATCAATATGGTTACTAAATTTCCCCACATTCGAAAAGAAACGTGCACCATATTTTGCTAACGCACCTGATGTTCCTGCACCCACAAATATAATACGTTCGGAAGAACAAATAATATCAACGGCCTGGTCAATTAAATTATCAAACTCTTCATTGTTGGTGCTTTTAAAAAAACTAATAATTTCGCTGGGGCCAAAATTAACCAGTTGTTCATCGTTTTGCTCAAGATATAATTTAAAACGCACGCGAAACTCAGAGTAACCTTCACAATTTAACTTGCGGCAAAAACGCAGCACGGTGGTGGTGGACACACCCGCTGCATCGGCTAACTCGCGGATAGTCATATACATCACTTTGTCACGATTTTTAATGACAAAGTTGTAGACCATCATTTCTAGTCCGTTGAGATTAGCAACTGCCGCATGAGTAAACATCTACTTCTTCCTGAGTCTTTAAAGGGGCTGGCGACATGTTGCCATAATTCGGGGCAACTCAGCCATCCATGAACTCGGCCAGAGCAAACAACAGACATATTTATTTTAGCGTACATGTGTTCGCTGGAATCGTTCTCAGTTATGCTAGATGCGATGAATTTTCCATCTATAGTTTTACCTGGAGTAGCCCTATGGCTGACAAACCATTGATCACTAAAGGATATTCACTGGCGGAGGAAGTCGCCAACAGTATTAGCCACGGTATCGGACTGGTTTTTGGGATTGTCGGGCTAGTTTTGCTACTGGTACAAGCGGTTGAATCCAATGCGAGTGTGACCGCGATAACCAGTTATAGCCTGTACGGCGGCAGCATGATTCTGCTGTTTCTCGCCTCAACGCTGTATCACGCCATTCCCCATCAACGTGCTAAGCGGTGGCTAAAGAAATTTGACCACTGCGCCATTTATTTATTGATAGCCGGAACTTACACACCATTTTTACTCGTTGGGTTGGACTCCCCGCTGGCGCGAGGGCTGATGGTGGTGATTTGGGGGCTGGCACTCGCCGGGATTCTTTTCAAACTGACCATCGCACATCGATTTAAGATCTTGTCTTTAGTGACATATTTACTGATGGGCTGGTTATCACTGGTCGTTATCTACCAGATGGTGATTAAACTCGCTCCGGGCAGCGTTACGTTATTGGCTGCAGGTGGTGTGATTTATTCTTTAGGCGTTATTTTTTACGTCTGTAAACGTATTCCATACAACCACGCTATCTGGCATGGCTTTGTGCTGGGCGGCAGTGTTTGTCACTTCCTCGCGATCTATCTGTATATCCGTTGATACCTGAGATAGTCGAAGCCATACCTAATTAATCCAGCTGCAAGCAGACATTCAGTCCTCAGTCGCATAGATGTCTATGCGACTGAGCGGCCGGGTGCAGTTAGCTATCTTGCAACGGATATCTACTCGTCTTCTAACGAATAAGGCAACCGCTCAATAACAAGATGGCTGCCGTTATCATCGCGCACGCGTAACACGCTGTCGGCTTCCAAATCGTTGTTCATCACGACTTGTACTAAGACGCGGCCATCATCGAGCTGGCTGGCGGCGAGCACGGTGCCGGTACGGCGCCAGTTGTCACCCATTTTCAGTTCCAGATCTTCACCTGCTTCCGGTAAACGGCTGGCTTTCCCTGCAAGGAACCACAGAGCACGCTTGTTTGCGCCACGAAACTTCGCGCGTGCCACCATTTCCTGGCCGGTATAACAGCCTTTTTTGAAGCTGATGCCACCCAGAGCCTGAAGGTTTGTTGCCTGCGGAATAAACTGCGCACTGTTAACCGGTTCAATGACTGGAATACCCGCTTCAATCTCTAAAGCCAGCCATTGTTGGCTGTCATTACGTTGCGCTTCGCCCTGCAATTTTTCCGCCAGTGCCTGCGCAGTGGCTTCATCGGTAACCAGCATGAAGCGCTCTGCGGGCAGGTTAAACCACAGCAGAGTAGTTACGCCTTCCTGAACTACTGGGTTTTCCGCATCCGGCAGTGTCGTGAAAACATTGGCGAGAGCCGCACGAGCCTGGAAACCTGCAAGACCCAGAAGCACACTTTCATCATCTGGCGTGATGGCCACTTTGGAAAACACGGCATACTTTTTGAGTTCGATAAGCTGTGCGTCACGCAGATTACGGCGTTCAATCAACGCGTAACCCTCACCGCGATGGAACAGGCGCAGGTTGCTCCACATTTTCCCTTTCGCGTCACAATGCGCGCAGAGCGTGTGCTGGTTTGCCGCCAGTTGTGCAACATCAGTCGTGACCTGACCTTGCAGGTAAGTTTCTGCGTCTTTGCCCGTTACGCTTGCCAGTGCCCAATCATCAAGCGTCATAAGTGTAAGCGGCAGACGGGCTGCAGCCGTTGGCTGACGAGGAGGAAATGGATTGAAAGCCATAGTGATGTTCCTGGGTTTTGAGCATATGAATTGGCTCAATGGTAAAAGAGTCATTTGCCAATGCAAGCAGTTTGATTAGGTGAATTGTGCACTTACAGGATTTCTCGCAAGGTTAATGCAACTGCAACGCACCATAAAAATTTCTCACGATAAAGCACGCAAACGGTAACATTCATTTAATGCGTGCAAAGAAAACACGTTACACTAAGATTTGTACCTTCTTTGTCAGAGAATCAGGAAAGAGCACATGGATATCAATAATAAAGCCCGAATTCATTGGGCGTGCCGCCGGGGAATGCGTGAGCTTGATATTTCGATTATGCCATTCTTCGAATATGAATATGACTCGTTAAGCACTGAGGATAAGCAGTTGTTTGTCCGCTTGCTGGAAAGCGATGATCCTGACCTGTTTAATTGGTTAATGAATCATGGCAAACCGGCAGATACAGAGCTGCAACGGATGGTGACACTGATTCAGACACGGAATAAAGAACGTGGTCCTGTGGCAATCTGATCTTCGCGTCTCCTGGCGTGCGCAATGGATATCTCTTTTGGTCCACGGGATGATCGCGCTGTTTGTGCTATTAATGCCGTGGCCGATGAGCTACACGCTAATTTGGATGCTGCTGCTTTCGCTGGTGGTTTTTGACAGCGTGCGTAGCCAGCGCCGTATTCATGCCTGCCAGGGCGAAATGAAACTTCTGACAGATTACCACCTGCGGTGGCAAAACCAGGAGTGGGAGATTGTCGGTACGCCTTGGGTCTTACGCAGTGGCATGATGCTGCGTTTACGCCGTCTTGGACGTAAACGCTGCCAACATCTATGGCTATCTGCTGACAGCATGGATATTGGCGAATGGCGAGATTTACGCCGCCTGATGCAGCAACAACAGGCAAGCGGGAGTGGGGAAGCTTAAGCGACTGTCAGGCAAATTTCTCGGCCATTTCCGCGAGAATTTGCTCACACCAGTTTTGGATTCGCTCTTCGCTTAAGTCGTACTGATTCGTTTCATCAAGTGCCAGGCCAACGAACAACTGCCCATCAGCGATGACAGGTTTCGGGCTAGTAAATTCATAACCTTCTGTTGGCCAGTAGCCAATAAACTGAGCGCCTCGTGGGGCGAGTTTATCGTGCAGCATGCCGAGTGCATCAAGGAACCATTCGCCATAGCCGAGCTGGTCGCCCATGCCATAAAGCGCTACCGGTTTGCCCTCGAGATTCAGATTATCCAGTTGATCCCAGACGGCTTCCCAGTCTTCCTGTAATTCGCCAAAATCCCAGGTCGGGATGCCGAGAATCAACACATCGTACTGTTCCATCATGGCTGGAGCATCATCTTTAAGATTGTGCAGTGTCACCAGTTCGGGGCCAATGATGTCACGAATTTTTTCGGCAGCCATTTCGGTGTAACAAGTGCTGGAGCCATAAAAAAGGCCAATGTTCATCGTATTAACAACTCTTTTAAAAACGTGCAGGCCGCAAGTGTACCAGATCCCGTTGTGCATCATGCATAATGGACACAATTCGCCAAAGGTGGGCAGGTAAGTGAGGCTGTAGTGGAACAAGAAGCGGAACAAGATCTGGCCCGAATCGAACAATTTCTTGATGCGCTCTGGCTTGAGCGGAATCTGGCACAGAACACGTTAGACTCCTATCGCCGTGATCTTAAGATGGTCGCGGAGTGGCTAGAACGCCATGACCTGAACTTGCTGAATGTACAAACCAGCGATTTGCAGTCGCTGTTTGCTGAACGTCTTGAAGGTGGCTATAAAGCGACGAGTTCGGCACGAATGCTGAGCGCGATTCGTCGATTATTTCAGTATATCTACCGCGAAAAATTGCGTGATGACGACCCGAGCGTAATGCTTTCATCGCCAAAATTGCCGCAGCGTTTGCCAAAAGATCTCAGCGAAGCGCAGGTCGATCGTTTGTTGCAAGCACCTTGTATCGACCAACCCATCGAGTTGCGTGATAAAGCGATGCTCGAATTATTGTATGCTACGGGTCTGCGCGTATCGGAGTTAGTGGGGCTGACCATGAGTGATGTCAGCTTGCGTCAGGGCGTGGTTCGGGTCATCGGTAAAGGCAATAAAGAACGCCTGGTGCCGATGGGTGAAGAAGCTGTTTACTGGCTGGAAAACTACCTCGAACATGGGCGGCCATGGTTGCTCAATGGTGTGTCGATTGATGTGGTCTTCCCTAGTAATCGCGCCCAACAAATGACGCGTCAGACATTCTGGCACCGCATAAAACATTACGCAGTGCAGGCAGGCATCGATAGCGAAAAGCTTTCCCCGCACGTTCTTCGGCACGCATTTGCCACGCATTTACTGAACCATGGCGCGGATTTGCGAGTCGTACAAATGTTGCTTGGACATAGTGATTTGTCCACAACCCAAATTTATACGCATGTAGCGACGGAACGTTTGCGTCAGCTGCATCAACAACACCACCCGCGAGCGTGAGTGGTAGAAGATAAAGGAATCATCATGAAAAAGCGTTTCTGGCTGCTGCCATTTTTAGCGGCTTCTCTGTCCGGTTTTGCTCATGCAGATGACGCAGCAATCAAGCAGTCTCTGGCTAAGTTAGGCGTACAAAATGCTGATGTTCAGTCTGCACCTGTGGCGGGCATGAAAACGGTATTAACCGATAGCGGTGTTTTGTACGTTACGGAAGATGGGAAACACGTTATTCAGGGGCCACTGTACGATGTCAGTGGCGCGCAGCCGGTTAATGTCACCAACAAATTGCTGGTGGGTAAACTGAACGCGCTCGAAAAAGAGATGATTGTCTATAAAGCCCCACAAGAAAAACATGTGATTACGGTATTTACCGATATCACCTGTGGCTATTGCCATAAGCTGCACGAAGAGATCAAAGACTACAACGCACTGGGGATCACCGTGCGTTACCTGGCCTTCCCGCGCCAGGGTCTGCAAAGCCAAACTGAAAACGACATGAAGGCCATCTGGTGTGCGAAAGACCGCAATAAAGCGTTCGATACCGCCATGAAAGGTGATGCCGTTGCAGGGGCAACTTGCGATACCAATATCGCTAACCATTACAATCTTGGCGTGCAGTTTGGCATCCAGGGAACTCCGGCGATCGTACTGAGCAACGGTACGGTGATTCCTGGTTATCAGGGGCCGAAAGAGATGAAACAAATGTTGGATGCACATCAACAGCTTACCAATTTAGGCGGGTAGTTCACGGGTGAAACAGCAAACACAACTTCGCCGTCGTACGGTTGATGAGTCCGTGGTGTTACCCCAGCAACTGCATCCTCTTTTAAAGCGCCTTTATGCCAGTAGAGGCGTGCGCAGCGCACAAGAGATCGAACGTGGCGTGGTAGGGATGCTGCCGTGGCAGAAACTCAGCGGCATAGATAAAGCCGTCGAAATACTGCACAACGCTTTCCGTGAAGGTTTGCGCATTATCGTGGTGGGCGATTTTGACGCTGACGGCGCGACCAGCACCGCATTAAGCGTGCTGGGGTTGCGCAGCCTCGGTTGCCAAAACATCAGCTATCTCGTTCCCAACCGTTTTGAAGATGGTTACGGCTTGAGTCCAGAAGTGGTGGATCAAGCGCATGCGCGCGGTGCGCAGTTGATTCTGACTGTTGATAACGGCATCTCTTCTCATAGTGGTGTTGAGCGTGCTCATGCACTGGGCATTCCAGTGGTGGTGACGGACCACCACTTGCCTGG
Organism: Buttiauxella selenatireducens; assembly: GCF_031432975.1. Classification (GTDB taxonomy): domain Bacteria; phylum Pseudomonadota; class Gammaproteobacteria; order Enterobacterales; family Enterobacteriaceae; genus Buttiauxella; species Buttiauxella selenatireducens. The sequence goes on from NZ_CP133838.1 coordinate 816,692, forward strand.
GCCGGAACTGCCTGCGGCAGAAGCCATCATCAATCCGAATTTGGCTGATTGCGAGTTCCCGTCTAAATCACTCGCGGGTGTCGGCGTCGCTTTTTATCTGATGCTGGCGATGCGTGCGCATTTGCGCGATTGCGGTTGGTTTGAACAACAGGGTCTGGCGATCCCAAACATTGCCGAACTGCTGGACTTGGTTGCGTTGGGCACCGTGGCGGACGTTGTTCCGCTCGATACCAATAATCGTATCCTGACCTGGCAAGGTCTGAGCCGCATTCGTGCAGGCAAATGTCGTCCAGGCATTAAAGCGCTGCTTGAAGTCGCCAACCGTGACCCACAAAAACTGGCGGCAAGCGACTTAGGATTTGCTTTGGGGCCGCGCCTGAATGCGGCGGGGCGTCTGGACGATATGTCCGTTGGCGTGGCGTTATTGCTCAGTGAAAACATTGGTGAAGCTCGCATGCTGGCCAATGAACTGGATGCGTTAAACCAGACGCGTAAAGAGATTGAGCAGGGCATGCAGGTTGAAGCGTTGGCGCTCTGCCAGCAGCTTGAGCATAGTCATGATGAGTTGCCGTATGGCCTCGCCATGTACCACCCAGAATGGCATCAGGGCGTCGTCGGTATTCTTGCTTCTCGCATCAAGGAACGGTTTAACCGCCCGGTTATTGCATTTGCACCCGCAGGCGACGGCACCCTGAAAGGCTCCGGTCGTTCGGTGCAAGGCTTGCATATGCGTGATGCCCTCGAACGGCTTGATACTTTATATCCAGGCTTGATGCTGAAGTTTGGTGGCCATGCGATGGCGGCGGGGTTGTCCCTCGAAGAAGCGAAGTTCGAAGAATTCCGTCAACGCTTTGGCGATTTGGTCGGTGATTGGCTGGATCCGGCACTGCTACAAGGCGTGATTTGGTCGGACGGGCCTATTACCGCGCAAGAAATGACGCTGGAAACGGCTGAGATGTTGCGTGATGCCGGGCCGTGGGGGCAAATGTTCCCGGAGCCGCTGTTTGACGGCAAATTCCGCTTGTTACAGCAACGGCTGGTGGGCGAGCGTCATCTAAAAGTGATGGTTGAACCTGTCGGTGGTGGGCCACTGATCGACGGAATTGCCTTTAACGTTGATACCGCATGCTGGCCGGATAACGGCGTGCGTGAAGTTGAACTGGCATTCAAGCTCGATGTAAACGAGTTTCGCGGAAATAGAAGCGTGCAGCTTTTAATCGATCATATCTGGCCGATATAGCCCAATTACTTGGCTATAAAATGGCTACGAAACTATAAAAAGCGGCGTAATTCCGGTAAACTTTCCGGTTTACGACCGCATTTTCGTCTTCTGTCATCAACATAAGATAATACAGACCATGTTTGAAATTAACCCGGTAAAAAACCGTATCCAGGACCTCACTGAGCGCAGTGACGTTCTTAGGGGGTATCTTTGACTACGATGCCAAGAAAGAGCGCCTGGAAGAAGTAAACGCAGAGCTGGAACAGCCTGATGTGTGGAACGAACCTGAACGCGCGCAAGCGTTGGGTAAAGAGCGTTCTGCACTGGAAGCGATTGTCGAAACACTCGATCAAATGACTCAAGGCCTGGAAGATGTTTCCGGTCTGCTGGAATTAGCCATCGAAGCCGACGACGAAGAAACCTTCAACGAAGCCGTTGTTGAGTTAGATCTGCTGGAAGCCAAACTGGCGCAGCTAGAATTTCGTCGTATGTTCTCCGGCGAGTACGACAGCGCTGATTGCTATATCGATATTCAGGCAGGTTCTGGCGGCACCGAAGCGCAAGACTGGGCCAGCATGCTCATGCGAATGTATCTGCGTTGGGCGGAATCGCGTGGCTTCAAAACTGAAATCATTGAAGAATCTGAAGGCGAAGTGGCGGGCATTAAGTCCGTAACTATCAAAATTCAGGGTGAATATGCCTTTGGCTGGTTGCGTACTGAAACTGGCGTCCATCGCCTGGTACGTAAGAGCCCGTTCGATTCCGGTGGCCGTCGCCACACCTCCTTTAGTTCGGCCTTTGTTTACCCAGAAGTGGATGACGATATTGATATCGAAATCAACCCGGCCGATCTGCGTATCGACGTTTACCGTGCATCTGGTGCCGGTGGTCAGCACGTTAACCGTACAGAATCTGCGGTACGTATTACCCACCTTCCGACCAACACCGTGACTCAGTGCCAGAACGACCGTTCGCAGCATAAGAACAAAGATCAGGCGATGAAGCAGATGAAGGCGAAGTTATACGAGCTGGAAATGCAGAAGAAGAATGCTGAGAAGCAGTCGCTGGAAGATAACAAATCGGATATCGGCTGGGGCAGCCAGATTCGTTCTTACGTACTGGACGACTCCCGTATCAAAGACTTGCGTACCGGTGTAGAAACCCGTAACACGCAGGCGGTACTGGATGGCGATCTGGACAAATTTATCGAAGCAAGTTTGAAAGCAGGGTTATGAGGAACCAACATGTCTGAACAACAAGTACAAGGTACCGAAGCGGTCGATCTAAATAATGAACTGAAAGCCCGTCGCGAGAAGCTGGCTAGCCTGCGTGAGCAGGGTATCGCTTTCCCAAATGATTTCCGTCGCGATCATACCTCTGACCAATTACATGCAGACTTCGGTGCGAAAGAGAACGAAGAGCTGGAAGAGTTGGGCATCGAAGTTGCTGTTGCTGGCCGTATGATGACTCGTCGCATTATGGGTAAAGCGTCATTCGTTACCTTGCAAGACGTTGGTGGCCGTATCCAGCTTTACGTTGCGCGTGATGATCTGCCAGAAGGCATCTACAACGATCAATTCAAAAAATGGGACCTTGGCGATATCCTCGGTGCTCGTGGCAAGCTGTTCAAAACTAAAACCGGTGAGCTTTCTATTCACTGTACTGAACTGCGCCTGCTGACTAAAGCGCTGCGCCCACTGCCGGACAAATTCCACGGTCTGCAGGATCAAGAATCTCGTTACCGTCAGCGTTATTTGGATCTGATTTCCAACGACGAATCCCGCAACACCTTTAAAGTGCGTTCCCAGATCATGTCTGGCATTCGTAACTTCATGGTTGGCCGTGGATTTATGGAAGTTGAAACGCCAATGATGCAAGTTATTCCTGGCGGTGCGTCTGCTCGTCCGTTCATCACTCACCACAATGCGCTGGACATCGATATGTACCTGCGTATTGCGCCGGAACTGTATCTGAAACGTCTGGTTGTGGGTGGCTTCGATCGCGTATTCGAAATCAACCGTAACTTCCGTAACGAAGGTATTTCCCCACGTCATAATCCAGAGTTCACCATGATGGAACTCTATATGGCGTACGCGGATTACAAAGATCTGATCGAGCTGACTGAATCTCTGTTCCGTACTCTGGCACATGAAGTGTTGGGGACTGCGCAGGTTAAGTATGGGGAAGAGGTCTTTGACTTCGACCAGCCTTTCGCAAAACTGACTATGCGTGAAGCTATCAAAAAATACCGTCCTGAAACCGATATTGCGGATCTGGACGATATGGCTAAAGCACTGGAAATCGCCGCGTCTATCGGCATCAAAGTTGAGAAGAGCTGGGGCCTGGGCCGCGTAGTAACAGAGATCTTTGAAGAAGTGGCAGAAAGCCATCTGATTCAGCCGACCTTCATCACTGAATACCCGGCAGAAGTCTCTCCACTGGCGCGTCGTAACGACGAAAACCCTGAAATCACTGACCGCTTCGAGTTCTTCATCGGTGGCCGTGAAATCGGTAACGGCTTCTCTGAGTTGAACGATGCAGAAGATCAGGCTCAGCGTTTTGCTGACCAGGTTTCTGCTAAAGATGCTGGCGACGATGAAGCGATGTTCTTCGATGAAGACTACGTGACCGCGCTTGAGCATGGCTTGCCGCCAACAGCAGGTCTGGGCATTGGTATCGACCGTATGGTTATGCTGTTCACCAACAGCCACACCATCCGTGACGTCATCCTGTTCCCAGCGTTGCGCCCGGTTAAGTAAGTTGTTGTGATTCCTCCCTTCGGGGAGGAATATTTTCCTTTCAGTTAAAGAATTCAGAGGATTAGTTTGCGCAAGGAAAGCACAGTCAGAAAGTGGGCACCGAATGCCATCGTCCTGCTAATCAGCCTGTTTCTCGTCGCTTGCTCATCAAATAAAGCGAGCACCACAAAAGCATCCGCAGGAAACTACAGCGGTCCTGTTTACACCGTAAAACGTGGTGACACACTCTATCGAATTTCGCGTATGACTGGCTCAAGTGTCAGTGAACTGGCGCGCCTGAACGGCATCTCATCCCCTTATACGCTGGAAGTTGGGCAAAAACTTCGGATCAAAAGTAGCTCTGGCTCATCAAACTCTTCGAAAAAAACAGCCGTTGCGAAAACCTCTAAGCCACGCTCCACTTCGACCAGCAGCATTGCAAAAGTTGCCCCCCCTCCTGTTGGCTCAAAATGCTGGCGTTGGCCGACGACAGGCAAGGTGGTTGTACCGTTCTCTGATAGCGATGGCGGCAACAAAGGCATCGATATTACCGGTAAACGTGGACAACCGATTTACGCATCGGCCGCTGGAACCGTGGTATACGTTGGCAATCAGCTTCGTGGTTATGGCAACTTAGTGATGATCAAACACAGCGAAGACTACATCACTGCCTACGCTCACAATGAAACGACGTTGGTCAACACCAGCCAAAAAGTCACCGCAGGGCAGAAAATTGCCACCATGGGCAGCAGCGGTTCCGACTCTGTGAATTTGCACTTCCAGATTCGCTATCGTGCGACCGCGATTGATCCGCAGCGTTATCTCCCACCGCAAGGCAGTAAGCCATCCTGTTAATTAATAAAAGCCAGAATGTATCTGGCTTTTATTAAGCGCAATTATTTGTGATCTATATCACGCAGCATGAGTTGTCTCTTCGAATAATAGCGGTGAAGGGTCACAAATAGCTTATTAGAGAGGGATGAATACGATATTTTTCAGATGTTTTCATCAGACCTCTCTCGCTTTGTCAAAATTAAACTAATTAGCGCTATTAATCATATTCAAATCACTTAAAGATAAAGAGGATGATTTTATTGCCACTTATCGCTATGAGGTTGATTTATATGAAAAGCTACTCATTAGTTCTTGGTATTATTTCGTGTTTGTTCTTCCTGACGGCTGTGGCGTATCTCCTGTTAAAGATTTCCGCCATTCCCGTATAACTCCGGAAAGAGCATTCAGTAATGAACGAAAAGTAGGCGAGGTACTTGCTGAATGCTACTGCGCCAGATGCCTCAAGCAAAAACAATCGCTTAATAATCCATCACATAAATTCAAAATGGGCTTGCTAGCTCAGGCTAAACGTCTATAATGCCTACGCACTTCAAAGCGGGTGTAGTTCAATGGTAGAACGGCAGCTTCCCAAGCTGCATACGAGGGTTCGATTCCCTTCACCCGCTCCAGTAAGCCTCTCCCGGCATCTCCCCAGACTTTATTCACAAAGCTAATCATCACGTATCGTGTCAGGCAAAACCATTGCCCATTTTCAATCAGCTCAGATAGTTAACAACAAAAAAAGCCCCTGCAAGATTTCACAGAGGCCAGATATCATTAGTAAACAGATTTATCTGTTAGCGATAGAAGCAGGTCGAACCGTTATCTGCCTGGCTACCCCCGACCGCTTCACAGTCCGGCAGTGTTACACCATCGCGAGTAATCATACGCACGCCGTCGGAGCTTTCATAATCGGCCGCTTGTCGATTGCCATCATTATCATACTGCTTATGACCATGCTTATGATGGTGGCCAGAATTTCCGCTATTGTCATAATCGTTATTACGGCTATCGGGTGGTGGGATAATACAGCCAGATAAAGAAGCGACAACAGCAGCAGCCATAAACCATTTAATGATTTTCATATTTTACCCTGTACAAAAAATAATATTATTAGATTTGAAAATACGTAATAAAAAATTTGAATTAATTCTTAATATCTAAATTACTCACCATCATTCGGCTGTATTGCTACTTTTGTGATTATATTCTCTTCACGAGTGACACGTAATGATGCGCCAGCACCAGGTTTAATAAATAATGATGGGTCCTCGCTCTGTTTCCAGCCGTCGGCAAGCAATCTGCTGTATGCGATATCAAGAGGCATTCCTTCAACCCGATTGATCAATGCTTGTAGCTGTTGTTGCTCAGTCGGTTTATGGGCGGCATTTTGAGCGCGGGTTTTGTGGATATCGCACGTCACTCCGGCATTTAATTCAGTGCAACCACTTCGTTCAAGCTGAGCGCGATATTTGTGGTTAATTGCCCAGGCGCTGTTGCTGGTCGCACTGGCAACTAATAGCAAAATAAATGCAGAGCTTATTTTAGTCTTCATTGTGATTTCCTTAATACAGAATGCTTTTAATGAACGCTCACACCCATGACCTGGCCGCTGTTCTGGTTAATATCAAAATCAGCAATAAACCCTGCTTTTCTCCAGCGGGTACGCTCATCATTCAAGGATTCCCACCCTTGATCTTCCATGTAATCAACAGCCTGGCCCTGGTATTTACCGGCAATATGGCGGTCGATACCTCGTGCTACATCATCTGCGGCGTCCGAGTCTGCACGATGATGATGGTGATGATGGCGCGTTTCTGATGAGTCGTCCGAAGTGTCGTATTGGTTAGTATCCTCAGAGTTACACGTTCCGTTTGCTTCACTAACTTGTGTACAGCCAGAGTTTTCCAGTTGTGCGCGGTAAGCGTCACTGATGGCAAAGGCATTGTGAAAATACAAACCACTCATGCATAACGTTAGCACCAGAGTGATATTTTTTCTTTTCATTATTAAATGTCCTGGAATTTGTCGTTCAAATAGAGAAATTAAATTATTTTTATTGCACTTCACTCATTGCAGCATCGCTCTTAGGTTTTCCCCTTGTTAACCAGGAGAATAAAAACAGCAGCGCGCCAATAAGCAGCAGTGGTATACATACGATGGCTCCACCGGCGACAAGCCCGACATCGGTCGCCAATTCATTACCTGGTGCTGGATGTATTTCTCTGACGGCCTGAAATACACGAAAAACTTCTACAATAAAGAACAAACAATAAGCTCTGAAAATCCAGAGGGCGACAACGCCGAGAGCTTTACGCGGTGGCTTAACTTTTTTCATTTAATTACCTTACACTCAGTAGGTATGAAAATGCGCGCAACTTCCGTGTTGTAAATAACCATTCCAGTGGTCTGATGAGCTCATTCTATTTAAAGGTGATGATTGTTCAAGAAATATATATGAAATTATGTGTTGTTTTAACTTGTTGATTTATAATGAAAATAATTGTTGACTCGGATTTGTGTAGAGAAGTTGTTGTAATGTTGTTCTTTTTTGGCGTGTATTGCTTAAGCTTTAGTGTTAATTATTATTTATATGTAATTTAATTGTCATTGCAGGATGGGGTGCTTTTTGTTTATTATCTAAGATTAATCTAATGTCATAATTTAATGATTATACTTATTGGTTATTTTAATAAAAGCATACCTGGTTTTAGGTATGCTTGATAACTCCTGGTATCACGCACAATCTATTGGCACAGGTTTGCCGATTAAATAGCCCTGAACATAATCAATGCCCATGCGATAAAGTGTGTGGCGAATCTCTTCGGTTTCAACAAACTCAGCGACCACTGTCATACTCTTCATTCTGGCAAGCTCGCAAATTGATTGCACAATTTTGCAGTCTATTTCACTGGCGTTAATGCTATGAATAAAACTCCCGTCAATTTTGAGAATATCAGCAGGCATTGTTTTTAATCGTGCGTAGCTGGCATATCCGGTACCAAAATCATCAATCGCGATTTTACAGCCCAGGTGCTGTAAGGCTTTCAGGGTCTTCTCTGCTTGAATATTGTTTGTTAATTCATCGGTTTCTGTGACTTCCAGCACCAGTTGCGCAGGTGAGATGCCGTGCTTAATCATCAACTTCTCAATATGGTTTGCCATATCCGTGCGACAAATTGATGCCGGTGCCAGGTTAATAGCGTAACGCTGGTTTGGCCGCGAATGTCGAGTTTCACCCATATATTCCATTGTCTTATGCAATACCCATAAATCAATGCTTGAGGACATACCAAACTCATTTGCCAGTGGCAGGAAGGTGTCGGGGAGAATGAGTTCATCGTTACTTCCCCGCATTCTCAACAGGACTTCGTGATAGCGGTCTCCATCCTTGCTTTCAATCGGCTGCACCATTAAAACAAAACGATCCAACTCCAGCGCTCGCTGCAGTTGGTTCATCATGTCGACTTTTGCTTTTACCTGATTCTGCACCTTTCGACTGCTTGGCTTTCTCAGGTCTACAGGCAGGTGAGTCGTGAGTGAAATTTCTGCCAGAGTTCGTAACTCACCAATCAATAAATACAGGTGACCAACGGGGTAATTAATGATGCAATAGCTACAACCGATTTGTGGATACAGTTTTACCCCATCCCGAATAAAACGAAATTCTTTGGCTTTGCTATAGATCTCCGCAATACGAATTTCTGCATGTAAAGGGCTGGTTCGTACGATTAAATCGTGGCCTGAACTCATATATATGAGCTCGTCCCTATCCAGAACGGGTTCCAGATACAGTGCTAACTGCTGTTTATATTGTACTTGCATCAGCAAACCATAATTTCGACCTAATAGCTCCAGGTCAGGCATATACAGTTGGCATAACACGGATACTGTGTTTTTCTTTAAGTCTGCTTCCAGCGCCAGTAAATTTGGCAAGTGCACCAGTGGGTCAATATGCATCAATCGCTGAGTTTTTAAATTGAGTGCGCGTTGACGGGAAATATTGATGGCCATCAGTATAATCGTTATCGAAAATGCTGAGAAAGAAGAAGTCGCAACGGCAAGATGCAATTTATAATTAGCATCATGTGGAACGAAACTCTGATTATGATCGCATAACACAATCAACACGACCCACCACACCAGCGAAATAGCGGCATGACCAAGACGCAATGTGCCCCAAATCATTAACGGCAGTAATAACGTCAGCGTGTAAATCGAATTCATTAGTGGCAACGAATGGTTGAGCGAGGTAATCATCAGTATCGTGAGTAAAGACAGGGAACCGAACAAACACACGAGTTCTGGCAAGCGCAAATCATCTGCCACCTGATGTCGAATCTTCTTAAAGTATTTCACTAGGTAGAAAGGGTTTCTAATCGAACGAATAACCAGATAAAGCATCGGCAGCCCAACCATATTCCCAACTAACATTCCCTGATAGTTAATTAATGTGCGGATTGTTAAGGGGCTGATGTACATCATGGTCTCATGAATGCCAAACAATCCCAAATAGAGCTCGGCATGGAAATAATTAAGGAATAGGGTGGCGTTAATAAACACCAGCCAAAAAATGCGTTGCCACGTGAGATTGTATCGCCCAAAACTTGTGCGGCCTCTCATGCCCGTGAAGTAGTAGTATCCAGCGCAACTAATAGCGACCGACGTAAAATAGTGCAACATCGCCATTAATGCAGGTTCCAAACCACGGTCTGGGTAAATACGGTAAAATAGGCACAGAAGAATTCCGGGCAATGCCTTAAAACCATAAATCATGGTCAGGATGGTGATCAGAGCCATGTTCAGGTAAAGGAAAGGGATTTCAAAGCCATCTATCGTGACGTAAGCACTCAAATACTGTGTTATGGGGTAAAGCAGGAACGGCAGAACCAATGGAAGCGCCCACCATCTATCTTTAACTCTGTTATACGCGGTAGAAAGTTGCATCATCAATGTTTGCTTTTATTCACTGCTTCCAGGTTTGGAGTGATTCACAAGCATCCATTGCTTAAGAATGAGTATTTTACCGATCGGCTGTTATCGTTTTTTAATGTCTGTGTATTAAATTAACCATTAGCTCGGTAATGACATTTCTATTTCATCATAAAATGTGATGTTTTTTTTCCCCCGATTTTTAATGTAATACATGGCTACATCCGCTTTTTTAAGCAGGGTAGCGACATCCTTGCCATGTTCTGGGTAAATGGAAATTCCGATGCTGGCAGAGATAAAGTCTACTGTCGTTGCAGAGAGTTCATAATGACCCGCAATCTTTGAGAGCAATTTTTGAGCGAGTTGGATAACAACGTCTTTATCTTTTTGGCAAATGACGGTGATGAATTCGTCGCCGCCAATTCTGGCGACAAACCCTTCGTTGCTGACGCTTTCTTTGATGGTGTGAGAAATCTTCACCAGAAGCTCGTCCCCTACGGCATGCCCCCAAACGTCGTTCACGCGTTTAAACCCATCAAGATCGATAAACATGATAAATAATGGATCGGTCTGGTGAGTGAAAAGGGTATTCAGATGTTTTTGCAGATAGAGCCGATTGGGTAATTGTGTTAATGAATCATGCTGCGTCATTTGCTTTAGCAGTAAATTCTTTTTAATTAGCTCACGCTTGAGTAATTCATTACTTAAGTGTTCTTTAAAATTAACAAACCAAATGAAAATCGCCAGTAAAAAGACCAATGCGACAAGCCCGGTTAATGTCATGGTAATGACACTTTCAATGTAATCATCCTGGCTTGAAGGCATTGCAGACGAGGGGATAGAGGCCATGTTTATTTGACATGATCCTAAAAAATGCATTATTGCGACACCCGAACTCAGGGTAAGAGTGGCACCAAGCCGATAGAAGTTGGCATAAATATCGTTCCTGCTCGTCATGACCAGCATCATATGGGTGAAACGCAACATGATGAGCGATGTGATGAAAATAACGGCCAGTGACAGGATGATATCAGTTGTGCTGACACACATGTCGCCTGCATTGACGATGGCTGCCATTCCCAAATAATGCATGGACGCAGCGCTTGCAGAAAAGAGTAAAGCTGGGAGGAGATAGTGTTGGCCGCGCAGTTTTTTGAATAAAAAACAAACAAAACCTAAAGAGCAACCCACAATCGCGATCAGTAATGAGGCCAGAGTTTTTTGAATGTTATAATTAATAGCATGACTATGATGATGTGCCTGTATCACCATATAGTGCAAAAGCCATATCCCACAGCCCATCGTCGGGCCGCTAAATAAAGGCCAACAATAATGTTTTTTACGCGAGCCCGCCTTACATAGCCAAAAAGAGACATAAAAAGCCATGCACGCGATAATTATGGCGAGTAAGACTAATGAAACATCATAATTAAATAACATATTTAACTTTAAATTTACGCTTGAGAGGCATGCTTGTTTTTCTAATCAGAAATAGCCGAGTGAATAATAACGATGTGTTTATTATCTTCAAGGAGTTTTTATTCTTTTAGAAAAATAATAGACAACCAAACCAATGGTTGTCTATTAATGGACAATAACTCTCGTGGTGCTTCTGTTTATTACTGCTGAGTGTGCATGTTGAGTACATTTTACTCGTCGTCAGGAAGCATAAACTTCTGACAGTACAAGTAAGGGATCCCTTCTCGGGTGATGAGATCTGCATCTTTGTTCAGCGCAAAAATATCGATGTCCGTTACGCCAGCACTTTTAAGATAAAAGTCGGGCAGGAATTGCTGAAGTATCCCTGATGGAGTTGTTTCGCGGTTCGAGATGATAATCTGGCGAGATACCCAAACTGGGCTGAGTCCGTAATCAGCATGGGTAAAGAGAATAGTACGCTGAACGGTGTACTCTTCCTGAGCACTGACATTAATGATGCCGTTAATGTGAGCAATACCTTTGCCGTCGCCAGATTTAAAATCAATGATCCCTCGAAAGGACGCCTTGTCTCTGACTATTTGTAAATTCGCACGGCAGGCAAGATTGTGTCGTGCGTCATTGGAAGGCTGATGAAGATACAGCGCCAGGCTGGAAAGAATAGCGACGCAGACTAAAAAAATGACGCGTGTCTGGGTTCGAATTGAGGCAATCGCTGTGAATATCTTCATTGACTATCGTACCGAGGATAATAGACGGTTTGACAAGAGTTACCTTGTGATAACTCCATACTGGTGGTACAGAGAATGACAGAAATATTTTTTGTTTCAGTGTACGCCGTTATATAGAGATAGTTATCGTCCTTGCACAATTCAGGATGTTCTTTGATGAACGCCTCATGACGTAGATGATTACTGGTATCACCATTGAAAAAGTAGTGACATTGACCATCATATTTTTTCGGGGAAACATAACCTGAAAAATATTGCTCGCTATATACACGGGGATAGAGGACGACACCCATTATTAACACGGTGGCGATAATCATCAGCCATTCTGTCAGGTTTAAAAAAGAGCGCTTTTTATTTATGGTTTTATAAGGCGTCGATTCCCGTGTTATTTCTACGGGTAATGCTTCAGGCTGCATCTCAGGTACAGGATCGTGCTGCACCTCCACGCTTATTTCTTGCTGGATGATAAGTCCCTTGCGTGGAACCGTCGTGATGATTTGTTTCTCCAGATTCATTTGTACAAAGGACTTTCGTAAAGAAAGAATACTTTGATAAAACGCGTTAAAACTTACCTGCCGATGGCTCTCACCCCATGCAAAAGCGAGCAATTCATTCTGCGTGACAATGGCACCATGGTTTCTGAGTAGCAATAATAAGCACAAAGACGCTGTGGGTTTGAGTTTTATCTGCTCATGGCTATCCGTATGCACCAGACTCTGCTTTGAAGGGATAAATAATATTTTATTTTCAATGATATAAAACAGATTGTCTGCTTCGGACATGTTGCCAGTACTCTCGTTAGCTCAGGCAGGTCTTTGACACATGCCATGGTAAGCATTTGGGGCAGGGAATGACGGTGTGTCTTTGTTAGCCTGTCCCGTCTTGCGCTTTATTTTAGCTTTTCACAATACTTCTAACAAATGATAAACACACTATAAACAATAAAAATTAACTAAAATCAAAGTCATACATATTTTTGCAGTTTCTTTTTTTATGACAAAGAGAAAGATCCCGGTGCAAAGATAAAAAACATTACCTTAGTCCAGCAGATAAATATACTCAGTGGCAAAGATGTGAGCGAGACGGTCGCGCCTTAGTTACCAGAGTAATTATTTACTCTGGAAATCAATAAATATATTGTGTGATCAATTATCTGGCCATTTTATTTAATGTGTTTTACTTTTCAAGCTGTTTTTAATACCTTTATTTTATTGAAGCGATGTCCTGAAAACGTTAAAGATGACATGCCGTAACGTGGGCTTATTAAGTACACGTTTCTCCATATATCCACAATCTAAGTAAGAGAAATTGATGTCCAGCCTGAACGTAGATGAATCTGTAATGCTCATTGGCGATGAAATAAAAAAATCAGAAAATGCGTATTTTTCGTTGCGAAAAAAACGTCAACGCATTGAGCTGAGAAAGGATGGCAATTTATTTTTCCTGGAGAAAGGAACCGTCTCCGTCTACAGAGTCGAAAATGACCTGGTAACGATAAGTCTCACCGCTCCGGCAATATTAGGATTGGTGCAAATGCGCAGTGAAGTGGCATCGCATTACTTACGATGTGATTCGGACTGTGAAATGTGGGTGATGAGCACCGCGAATGCCAATGAATTGCTGACAAAGAAAAACTTGTGGATGCATGCGTTTGATATTTTAACCAGCCATCTTCAGCGCTACTTCCAACGTGAAAATATGCGTTCCCACAAAACTATCCGCGAAATTGTGACGGAGCATGTGAAGCATATATGGTCTCTTGATCCAGAAGTTCGCGATAAAACGTCGGTTTATACTTTTATCCTGAGCCGAAATCATATCTCGCGGAGTGCTATCCATAAGGTGCTACAAGAATTAGTTAATGAAGAAAAGTTAACGCTAAAACGTGGCAAGTTAGCTTCTTTTCATTGTCAGTAAGATTTCTGCCAGTTTGTCGGGTGGATAAGCGATAGCGCCATCCACCATTAACGACGTACCGAAAGAAAAAAGATTCAGCCGCAACGTTATCCGTTGCGGCTTTTTTTATCTTTCACGCAGAGCTTCCGCTTTGGCTCGAATAATCGGCTTCAGCAGATAACTCAGAATCGATTTCCTGCCCGTTAAAATATCAACCGATGCGACCATCCCCGGAATAATCAGCATTGGGTGTTCTTCGCTGCCCAAATAGTTTTTATCGGTTCTCAGACGGGCAATGTAATAACTATGTCCTTCTTTATCCGTCACGGTATCAGGGCTAATCTGCACCAACTCACCATTCAGGCCGCCATACGTGGTGTAATCGTAAGCGGTAAATTTCACCACGGCATGCTGACCAGGGTGCAGGAATGCGATATCGCGTGGCTGAATTTTCACTTCAATCAGCAGTTTGTCATCAAGCGGAACAATCTCAACTAAGTCGCTGCCAGGCTGGATAACGCCGCCAATCGTATTCACCATCACTTGTTGGACGATACCGCGGACCGGTGACACCACCATCGTTCTGTTCACCCGATCTTCCAGTGCTTTGCCCGTCGCTTCGGCCTTGCTCAGATTGGTGCGCGCTTCATTAAGCTGTGACAACGCATCGCTCTGGAAGCGGTTACGGCTTTCCCCAATCTTATTCTCAATCTCTTTGGCTTCGGACGCGGATTTCGGGAGGGATAAGGTGATGGAATCCAATTGACCTTTGGTTTCCACTTCCGTGCGGCGCAAACGCAGGATCTCGACTTTAGAAATTGCACCAGACGCCAGCAGCGGCTCTGACATTTTGATTTCTTGTTGCAACAAACTCAGGCTGTGCCTGAATTGATCCTGCTTGGATTTAAAATCAAGCAGCTCCTGTTTCTTCTGCACTAACTGCTCTTGCAGACCCTCGATTTCATTCTGGAACTGGCTGCGACGACTATTGAACAAATCAGTTTCGCCTCGTACTACATCAGGTGCCTGTTTCACGATGTCGTCAGAAATAATGAAATCTTTGCCTTCCGCTTCGGCTGTCAGGCGGTCAATTTTGGCCTGTAAACCGAGTTTGTCCGCTTCAGTCTCACCGACGTTTGAGGCAAAACGCGTATCATCAAGGTGCAGCAACGGCGCGCCAGCATTGACTATTTGCCCTTCATGAACAAACAGTTGCGTGACAATACCGCCTTCAAGGTTTTGTATTTTTTGCAGGCGTGAAGAAGGAATCGCCTTGCCTTCGCCGCGCGTCACCTCATCAAGCTGCGCAAATCCGGCCCACACAAAGGCCAGCACGACTAAAACCAAAATCGTCCACAGCGTCAGGCGAATAACACGCGGTGAATCATCAATAAGTGCATGACTGACTTCATTAATGTTTTCGGCCTGATTCTCATCGCGCCCTTTAAAGTAGGGGCCGAGGTGCTGGCGCAAACGGGTAAATAAATCAGCGAGACGCATTGATTTGCCCCTTCTTCAGCGCATCCATAACGATGGCTTTCGGGCCATCAGCGATAATGCGCCCTTTATCAACAATAATCAGGCGATCAACCAAAGACAGCATCGACGCTTTGTGAGTCACCAGTAATAAGGTTTTATCGGCGACGAATGGCACCAGCGCCTGTTTGATTCTGTCTTCACTGGTGTTGTCCATGGCACTGGTGGGTTCATCAAGTAACAAAACCGGTGGCTCCAGCAACAATGCGCGCGCCAGTGCCACGGCCTGGCGTTGGCCGCCAGACAGTTGCATTCCACGTTCACCGACTTGCAGGTTGTAACCGTCAGGATGAAGACGAGCGAACTCGCTGACTCCCGCGAGTTCTGCGGCCCGCAACATCGTTTCGTCATCAACATAACGCGCACCCGAAATCAGGTTATCGCGCAGCGTCCCGTTAAATAGCTGAATGTCCTGTGGCACGTAGCCAATGCTATGGCGCAGATCGTTCACGTCCAACTGACGCGCATCGACATCGTCGATCAAAATGTTACCGGCGGTCGGCTGGTAAAGATTGATAATGAGCTTGCTGATGGAGCTTTTTCCCGACCCGCTGCGGCCGATGATCCCGACACGTTCGCCGGGTTTTATCGTCAGATTTATCTTTTGCAGCGAAGGATTTTTCTGCTCGGGATAACTGAAATCGACATCTTTGAATTCGATGCTGCCCCGGAAGTTTTCGCGTTTCAGAGGGTGTTCATGCTCGCGTCGTTCCTGCGGCATCGACATCATTTTCTCTGTGCTGTTGATGGTCAGTCGCGCTTGTTGGTAACGGGCGATTAACCCCGTGAGTTGCCCCATGGGCATCAGCGCACGGCTATTAAGCATGTAACAAGCAATCAGGCCGCCCATACTCAACTTGCCGCCAATAATCATGTATACGCCAACGATAATCATGATGACGCCAGACATTTGCTGGAACCAACCGGTCAGGTTGCTGGCAAAACTGGATAACGTTTTTACGCGTAACTCCAGGCGGCTCAGGCTACCCAGCGTCTGTTCCCACTGATACTGACGTTCGCTCTGGGCATTGTTCACTTTAATGGCATCGAGGCCGCTGAGGGTTTCAATCAGCAGCGCCTGGCGCTCGCTTGCCAGGCTCATTGTTTTGGCGACGGCGGCATTGACCGGTTTTTGCAACGCCCAGCTAATCAGCAAGGCGATGGGGAAGGTGAGCAAGGGGATCCAGGCAAGCGTGCCGCCGATAATGCCGATAACCAACAGCAGCACCAGCGTAAACGGTAAATCGATAAGCGTGGTCAGCGTGAGGGAGGAGAGGAAATCGCGCAACGACTGAAATTCGTGAATATTCTGTGCAAAGCTGCCCACACGCGCAGGGCGCGCTTTCATCTCCATGCCGGTGATACGCTCAAAAAGCGTGGCGGAAATAATCAGGTCACTCTTTTTCCCGGCAATATCGAGACAGACACCGCGTAACATTTTTAATATCAAATCAAAAATGAACGCGAGGCAAATACCCACCGCCAACACCCACAGCGTGACTGTTGCATGATTGGGCACAACCCGGTCATACACGTTCATGGTGAACAGCGGTGTACCCAGCGCGATAAGGTTGATCAGTAAGCTCGCCAGCACCGCATCCATATACAGATAGCGCGACAGCATAAGCGTGTCTTTGAACCACGATTTTGTGCGCGGCAGGAACGATTCAGATTGCAGATCAAACTCATGGCGCGGGTGAGCGAAAATAACCTGCCCCGCATAGCTTTGCTCAAGTGTTTTTGCGTCAATGCAGATTTCGCCGCCTTCGCTTTCGCTGGGCATCACGCGTGCTGAACCGTCTGCGTTCCAGCCCAACAACACGGCCGCACCGCCGTCACGTAGCAGGAGAATGGCCGGGAGCGACATCGCGGGAATTTTATCCAGCGCACGTTTAATGACGCGGGCTTTTAACCCCGCTCTGGCGGCCGCGCGCGGTAAAATAGCCAGCGTCAGGCGGTCGTTTTCCAGCGGTAAGCCACTGCTTAATGTTGAGCGGCTGGCTGATTTACCCTGCAATGAGCAAAGGACCAGCAAACAATCGAGCAGCGGATCGTCATTGCGGCTACGCGGGTCATGATAATGCGACTCCTCAATCGGAGGAGCCTCAGTTAGTGTATTCATTTTATATTCTGCGTTTTAGAAATACTATTTGAGTTCGGGTAATGCATTATTATTCGCGGTGTCTATTGGCTGGCCCGCAGGCGTAGGGCTAATGTTTAATACCTTTAGTAATTCACCCGTACGCGCAAAAATTCGATAGCCGGAAGATATTTCCAAATAACGTAATTCAACCAGGCGACGCTTAGATGAGAACACTTCGTTTTCGCTGTCTAATAAATCCAACAGAGTACGTTCACCCAGGCTGAATTGATCCTGATAAGCCGTGCGGACTTTTACTGTGCGATCGGCATATTCTGCTGCCGCGGGTAATTGGTCTTTTGCACTTTTTAATGCAGACCATGCCAGCCCCATTTCCTGGTTCATTTGGCGCAGGGTATTATTTCTCACGTCTTGCGCTTGTTTTTCCAGATAAGCACGGGAATCCATTGCGGCTTTATCGCTACCGCCCTGATACAGGTTGTAATGCAGTTTCACCATCGCTTGCCACTCTTCTGCATGGGCGCGCGTCGTATCCGTGTCGTTACTGATACTGTGGGAAAGCGAAACATCAACACGCGGATAAAACGTGGATTTCGATGCTTCGTATTGCTGATGCGCCGCTTCAATATCGGAATTAGCAGACTTCAGCAGTGGGTTATTGGATTCCATTATCCGCTTCGCATCTTCCAGCGATTTCGGCAGCTTGCCATCAATTTTTTCAGGCAGGCTCAGGTTTTCAGGGGCTTCCCCCGTCACACTGGCAAACGTAGTATGGGCATCTTCAAGGTTAGTTTGTTCGGTCAGCAAGTTATTGCGAGCCTGCGCTAGCCGGGCTTCCGCCTGCATCAAATCACCAGAACGCCCAACACCCTGATCGGTACGCAAACGAATCTGGTCGTAGATGCGCTCATGGTTTGCCAAATCATCCTGCGCCAGGCGCACATATTCCTCGCGTTGCAGCACGTCGAGATAGGCCTGAACCACGTTTAATGCGGTGGTTTCGCTAACGTTCAACACGGTAAATGCGCGGGAATCAACGGTTGCTTTCTGGCGACCCACTTCGCTGGTCGTTGCGAAGCCATCGAAGACGTTCTGATCGAGACTCACCGTGGCATCGTTCGGGGAAAGATTCATCCCATTATTATTGCCGCCAGCACGCGTCGTCGCGTCATTCAGGTTTTTTTGCCCCGCTTCAGCATTTAAATTCAAAGAAGGGAGATACCCTCCACGTGCGGCACGTAAATCTTGTTCCGCCGAGTAGCGACTATTTACTGAGGCATTAACTTCAGGGTGGCTGGAAAGGGCATGTTCTACGGTATTTTGTAAACTTTCTGCGTTAACAGATTGTATTGATAAAACACCAAAAATAAACAAAAGAAACTTCTGCATGTAATGAAGCCTTATTATGCGCGTTAATGATATCCCTATACCACGCCTTATATCCCTTTGTGCTTTAACACGAAACATCATACTAATTAACAAGTGCAGAGGTGTTTGTCTGATTGCATTAAATGGACTTTCATTCGAAATGGAATTTAATGTTTTGTAATGTGATGTTTCACTTTGCGTCATTTTTGATTATATTTAATAACCAGTCAAGCTCGCGATTTTAGAATTATAATAACTGTGTTTTTTTCTACATTTATTAATTAGCGATAAATAAGGAATGTCCATTAATGGGCATTTTTATTATTTCGTTGTATTCGGTGAATGAAAAAACAATGTTATTAATTATTTAAATTATCGCGGCATTCATAAAAATAACGAAGATATTCAAGAGAGGGTACGGTGAGCAATTTACTCGGTGTCATCAGAGCAGTAATTGGCCAGGTTTATGTAATCGAAGCAGATGGCTCGCAGCGTCTCTTGAAAGAAGGTGACCGAATCTACAGTGGCGAGGAGATTGTCACAGGCAGTAGCGGCGCGGTCAGCGTCTCTTTGCCCGATGGCAAAACGCTGGATCTCGGGAGTAACAGCCACTGGACTGAACACGGTCTAACCGCGGTAAATAGCACGGAACATGACGCCCAGGATGTCGCTTCGTTACAAAAAGCCATTGCTGATGGCGCTGACCCGACCCAATCCTTAGAAGCCACCGCCGCAGGTAACGAAACGCCAGCGCCCCTTGTTGGCGGCGGCGGGGGTCATACCCACGTCCAACTGGAATTAACCGGGGAGATTATTGATCCGACTGCCGGTTTTAAGACTCAGGGCCTGGGCGCGCCAACATGGACGCATGAATTGCCCGAAGGTGCCAGGACGGCGGGTTCTCCTCCCGTTCTCCCTCCGTTAGTTCAGATTGATGATTTTGCGGGTAACGATGGCTTCATTAACAAAAATGAAATAAATCACGCCACTATCAACGGCACCAGTAACCAGAATCATGTGACGCTGACGTTTACCGATAGCCAAAAAAACACATTGACGATTGAAGTGGATGTCAAAAATGGTCACTGGACAACTCAACCTGATTTAAGTGGTCTTGCTGAAGGTGAGATTACCGTCGTAGCAACGGCGACAGATGTATCTGGCCGCACGGCAGTCAGCACGGCTGAAGCACAAATCGACACCATCGCGCTCCATGACAACATCACCATTGATAACGTTACGGCAGATAACGTTATCAATATTGCCGAATCCCATCATGAACAGACTTCCGTTCATGGCACGGTCTCCGGGGATGCCAGAATCGGCGATAAAATTACCCTCACCGTGAATGGGCATGAATACGCCGACGTGGTTATCGACCTGGGAAATGGTGTGCTGGGTTATCGCATTGATGTTTCCACCCAGGGGCTGCTGGCTGACCCGAACATCCATGCCACTGTGACCTCAACGGATGAAGCCGGTAACACCATTCAAGTCTCTTCTGACCATCACGTTGAAATCGATCTCGACGTTCATAACACCCTTTCAATCCAAACCGTGGCAGGCGATGACATCGTTAACACTGCCGAATCCCGCATGCCAACCATGATAACGGGTGTGGTCGGTGGCGATGCTCATGAAGGCGACCCGGTTACCGTGACGGTAGGTGGCCGCGATTTCCACGGTGTTGTCGTGAACGATAACGGCCAGTTGCACTACGAAGTGCCGGTTCCAACCCACCTTCTCAAAGAAGGGGCTAATGACGTACAAGTCCAGCTCGTCAGCCACGATGCGGCGGGTAACGAAGCCATCGCTATTGAGCACAAAACCGTGGTGCTCGACACTCAGGCGCACAATGCCCTGACCATCGACACCGTGGCGACGGACAATGTGGTCAATGCCATTGAATCCCGCATGCCGACTTTGATCAGCGGCGAGGTCACCGGCGACGCGCAGGTCGGCGATCGCGTGGTGGTGAGTGTTAATGGCAAAGAGTTCTACGGAGCGGTGACCGTCGATGAAAACGGTCACCTGCGCTATGAAGTGCCGGTGCCGACCGACGCGCTGAGTGAAGGCAGTAACGACGTGCAGGTGATGGTGACCGGCGTCGATGATGCCGGTAACACCGCGATTGCGGTGGAACACCAGACCGTGGTGCTCGACACCCAGGCGCATAACGCTCTGACCATCGACACCGTGGCGGGTGACAACGTGGTCAATGCCATTGAATCCCGCATGCCCACTTTGATCAGCGGCGAAGTCACCGGTGATGCGCAGGTGGGCGATCACGTGGTGGTCAGCGTGAATGGCAAAGAATTTTACGGCGCGGTCACCGTCGATGAAAACGGTCATCTGCGTTATGAGGTGCCGGTGCCAACAAACGCCCTGAGCGAAGGCAGTAACGACGTGCAGGTGATGGTGACGGGTGTCGATGATGCGGGCAACACCGCAATTGCTGTGGAACACAAAACCGTGGTGCTCGATACCCAGGCGCACAACGCTCTGACCATCGACACCGTGGCGACTGACAACGTGGTCAACGCTGCCGAATCACGCATGCCAACGTTTATCAGCGGTGAAGTCACCGGTGACGCGCAGGTCGGCGATCACGTGGTGGTCAGCGTCAACGGCAAAGAGTTCTATGGGGAAGTCACCGTCGATGAAAGCGGTCACCTGCGCTACGAAGTGCCGGTGCCAACTGACGCGCTGCTCGAAGGCAGTAACGACGTGCAGGTGATGGTCACCGGCGTCGACGATGCCGGTAATACCGCGATTGCGGTGGAACACCAAACCGTGGTGCTCGACACCCAGGCGCATAACGCCCTGACCATCGATACCGTGGCGACTGACAACGTGGTCAACGCTGCCGAATCCCGCATGCCGACTTTGATCAGCGGCGAAGTCACCGGCGACGCACAGGTCGGCGATCACGTGGTGGTCAGCGTCAATGGCCAATCGTTTTACGGCGCGGTCACCGTCGATGAAAACGGCCACCTTCGTTATGAGGTGCCGGTGCCAACTGACGCCCTGAGCGAAGGCAGTAACGACGTGCAGGTGATGGTCACCGGCGTCGATGATGCCGGCAACACCGCGATTGCGGTGGAACACCAAACCGTGGTGCTCGACACCCAGGCGCATAACGCCCTGACCATTGATACCGTGGCGACGGACAATGTGGTCAATGCCATTGAATCCCGTATGCCCACTTTGATCAGCGGTGCAGTCACCGGTGACGCGCAGGTGGGCGATCACGTGGTGGTCAGCGTCAACGGCAAAGAGTTCTATGGTGAAGTCACCGTCGATGAAA
Organism: Buttiauxella selenatireducens; assembly: GCF_031432975.1. Lineage (GTDB taxonomy): Bacteria > Pseudomonadota > Gammaproteobacteria > Enterobacterales > Enterobacteriaceae > Buttiauxella > Buttiauxella selenatireducens. Next base: position 838,794 of record NZ_CP133838.1, read on the forward strand.
GCGGTCACCTGCGCTATGAAGTGCCGGTGCCAACCGACGCGCTGAGCGAAGGCAGTAACGACGTGCAGGTGATGGTGACGGGCGTCGATGATGCGGGTAATACTGCGATTGCGGTGGAACACAAAACCGTGGTGCTTGACACTCAAGCGCACAACGCCCTGACCATCGGCACCGTAGCCGGTGACAACACCGTGAATACCGCCGAATCCCGTATGCCAACGTTGATCAGCGGTGCAGTCACCGGTGATGCGCAGGTCGGCGATCATGTGGTGGTCAGCGTCAACGGTAAAGAGTTTTACGGTGCGGTGACCGCCGATGAAAACGGTCATCTGCGCTATGAAGTGCCGGTGCCGACCGACGCGCTGAGTGAAGGCAGTAACGACGTGCAGGTGATGGTCACCGGTGTCGATGATGCGGGTAATACCGCGATTGCGGTGGAACACAAAACTATCGTGCTCGACACCCAGGCGCACAACGCTCTGACCATCGACACGGTGGCGACGGACAACGTGGTCAACGCAGCCGAATCCCGCATGCCGACATTGATTAGCGGTGAAGTCACCGGTGATGCGCAGGCGGGCGATCACGTGGTGGTCAGCGTCAACGGCCAATCGTTTTACGGCGCGGTGAGCGTCGATGAAAACGGCCACCTGCGCTACGAAGTGCCGGTGCCAACAAACGCCCTGAATGAAGGCAGTAACGACGTGCAGGTGATGGTGACCGGTGTCGACGATGACGGTAATACCGCGATTGTGGTGGAACACCAAACCGTGGTGCTCGACACCCAGGCGCACAACGCTCTGACCATCAACACCGTGGCGGGTGACAACACCGTGAACGCCCATGAATCACGCATGCCGACGTTTATCAGCGGTGACGTGAACGGTGATGTACAGGCGGGTGACCGCGTGGTGGTCAGCGTCAACGGTAAAGAGTTTTACGGCGCGGTCACCGTCGATGAAAACGGTCACCTGCGCTATGAGGTGCCGGTGCCGACTGATGCGCTGAGTGAAGGCAGTAACGACGTGCAGGTGATGGTCACCGGCGTCGATGATGCCGGTAACACCGCGATTGCTATTGAGCACAAAACCGTCACGCTCGACACCCAGGCTAAAGCGACTATCACCATTGACAGCGTCACCGACGACAATGTGCTGAATCATTCCGAGCTGGACAAAGCGCACCAGTTGATCAGCGGCGTGGTGGATGGCGATGCACGTAAAGGCGACGTTGTTGAGCTCGACATTAACGGACACCAATACACCGGCAACGTGATTGAGCTGAGCGACGGCACGCTGGGTTATCAAATCCCGGTGGACTCATCGGCGTTCAGTGATAACCAGGGTGAAATCGACACCGACGTTAAATTCACCGCCAGCGTGACGTCCCACGACAAAGCGGGCAACGAGGTTATCCAGACCACCGATCACACGGTACACATTGATAATCACGCCAATAACGGCATGACCATCAACACCGTTGCGGGCGATAACGTAGTCAATAAAATCGAGTCCGAAGGGCCGACGCACATCACCGGTATCGTCAACGGGCCGGATGCGAAAGCGGGTGACCATGTGGTGGTGCGCGTGGACGGGCACGACTTTAAAGGTGAAGTGTTCGCGGATGCGCGCGGCAGGCTGCACTACGATGTGGCGGTGCACACCGACCTGTTGCACGAAGGGAAAAACGACGTGCAGGTCACGGTCACCAGCCATGACGGCGTGGGCAACGAAGCGGTTGCGACGGAGCATAAAACCGTCACGCTCGACACCCAGGCCAAAGCGACTATTTCGATCAACAGCGTCACCGACGACAACGTGCTGAATCATACCGAGCTGGATAAAGCGCACCAGATCATCAGCGGCGTGGTGGATGGTGATGCGCGTAAAGGCGACGTTGTTGAACTCGACATTAACGGGCACAAATACACTGGCAACGTGATTGAACTGAGCGACGGCACGCTGGGTTATCAAATTCCGGTGGACTCCTCGGCGTTCAGTGATAACCAGGGTGAAATCGACACCGACGTTAAATTCACCGCCAGCGTGACGTCCCACGACAAAGCGGGCAACGAAGTTACCCAGACCACCGATCACACGGTACATATCGATAACCATGCCAACAATGGCGTGACGATTCACACCGTTGCGGGCGACAACGTGGTCAACAAAACCGAGTCCGAAGGGCCAACGCACATCACCGGTATCGTTAACGGACCGGATGCGAAAGCGGGTGACCATGTGGTGGTGCGCGTGGACGGGCACGACTTTAAAGGTGAAGTGTTCGCGGATGCGCGCGGCAGACTGCACTACGATGTGGCGGTGCACAGCGACCTGTTGCACGAAGGGAAAAACGACGTGCAGGTGACGGTTACCAGCCATGACGGCGTGGGTAACGAAGCCATCGCGACAGAGCATAAAACCGTCACGCTCGACACCCATGCTAAAGCGACCATCACGATTGACAGCGTCACCGACGACAATGTGCTGAACCACACCGAGCTGGATAAAGCGCACCAGATGATCAGCGGCGTGGTGGATGGCGATGCACGTAAAGGCGACGTTGTTGAGCTCGACATTAACGGACACCAATACACCGGCAACGTGATTGAGCTGAGCGACGGCTCGCTGGGTTATCAAATCCCGGTGGACTCCTCGGCGTTCAGTGATAACCAGGGTGAAATCGACACCGACGTTAAATTCACCGCCCGCGTGACGTCCCACGACAAAGCGGGCAACGAGGTTATTCAGACCACCGAACACACGGTACACATTGATAACCACGCCAATAACGGCATGACCATCAACACCGTTGCGGGCGATAACGTAGTCAACAAAATCGAGTCCGAAGGGCCGACGCACATCACCGGTATCGTCAATGGGCCGGATGCGAAAGCGGGTGATCATGTGGTGGTGCGCGTGGACGGGCACGACTTTAAAGGTGAAGTGTTCGCAGATGCACGCGGCAGGCTGCACTACGATGTGGCGGTGCGCACCGACCTGTTGCACGAAGGCCAGAACGACGTGCAGGTGACGGTTACCAGCCATGACGGCGTGGGCAACGAAGCGGTTACGACAGAGCACAAAAACGTCACGCTCGACACCCATGCTAAAGCGACCATCACGATTGATGATGTCACTAAAGACAATGTGCTAAACCACACGGAACTGGACAAAGCGCACCAGTTGATCAGCGGCGTGGTGGATGGCGATGCGCGTAAAGGCGACGTTGTTGAGCTGGACATTAACGGGCACAAATACACCGGTAACGTGATTGAGCTGAGCGACGGCAAGCTGGGTTATCAAATCCCGGTGGACTCATCGGCGTTCAGTAATAACCAGGGTGAAATCGACACCGACGTTAAATTCACCGCCAGCGTGACGTCTCACGACAAAGCGGGCAACGAAGTTATCCAGACCACCGAACACACCGTACATATTGATAACCACGCCAATAACGGCGTGACGATTCACACCGTTGCGGGCGATAACATCGTTAGCTTTAAAGAGTCCCAGCACGACACCCTCATCACGGGCGATGTCACCGGGCCGGATGCGAAAGCGGGTGACGTTGTGGAAGTGCGCCTGGATGGGCATGTACAGCCGTTCTTCGGCAAGGTGTCTTATGAAAACGGCCATCTTGTCTATAAAGTTGCCGTGCCGAGTGGCGCACTTAAAGAAGGTGCAAATAATGTCACCGTGACGGTGACCAGCCACGATAAGGTGGGTAACGAAGCGATTGCGACCGAGCATCATAACGTCACGCTGGATACCCATGCGGATGCTTCTATCACCGTTGATCGTGTCACCAAAGATAACACCCTGAGCCACGCTGAAATGGCTGAGCAAAAGCAGTTGATCACCGGAACGGTCGGGGGTGATGCGCATAAAGGTGATGTCGTCATTCTGGACTTTAACGGGAACAAATATACCGGCCACGTTATCGAGATGGGCGACGGCTCGCTGGGCTATAAAATCCCGGTGGACTCTTCGGCATTCGGTGATAACAACACCAAAATTGACGGGGAGGTGAAATTCACCGCGTCCGTCACCTCCCATGATGCCGTCAACAATGAAGTGACCGTGACAACTGAGCATACGGTTCATGTCGATAACTTCGCGGTTACCGGTCTGACGATGAATACCGTATCAGGCGATGGCTATGTCAACGCCAAAGAGTCCGCGCAAGATACGCTGATTACCGGCGGCGTAAGTGGTGATGCAAAAGAAGGTGATCCGGTTGTCGTGACCGTCAATAACCAAACGTTCACTGGCGTAGTGGTGAATAACCACGGCCACCTGCGCTACGAAGTGCCGGTGCCAACAAGCGCGCTGCACGAAGGCAAGAATGATGTGGTGGTGACGCTAACCAGCCACGATGCGTTGGGCAACGAAGCCATTGCGACGGCTCATAAGAACGTCACGCTGGACACCCACGCTGACGCGACGATTACGCTTAATGGCGTCACCGAGGACAACATACTCAATCACGATGAGCTGGCCCAGCCTAAGCAGACCATCACCGGTACGGTGGATGGCGATGCCAAAGTGGGGGATATCGTCACCCTCGAGATTAACGGGCACACATACTCAGATACGGTGGTTGATCTGGATGGCAAAGGCCATCTGGGTTACCACATCGACGTTGATTCCTCGGCGTTTGGTCAAAATAGCGAAGGCGAAATAGACCGGGACGTTAAGTTTACCGCCTCGGTGACCTCTCATGATGCGGCGCACAACGAAGTCACAGTGACCACCGATCACACGGTTCATATCGATAACCATGCCAATAACGCGATAACGATCAATACCGTGGCTGGTGATGACTGGGTCAATGCTGCGGAATCCAACAGCGCAACGTTTATCAGTGGCGATGTGAGTGGCACGGATGCCAAAGACGGTGACCCGGTGGTGGTCAATGTTTGGGGCCACAACTACCACGGCAAGGTCGTGGCTGATGCTTACGGTAACCTGCATTACGAAGTGGCGATCCCGCGCGGAGTCCTTCATGAAGGCGATAATGCGTTAACGGTGACGGTAACCAGTAATGATGCAGCACACAACGTTGCACATGCGGTGCTCACGCATAATGTCTCGGTTGATACCCACGCGGATGCCACGATTTCGATTGATTCGATTACCGACGATAACATCCTGAACCACGATGAGCTGGCGACACCAATGCGACTGGTCAGTGGCGTTGTTGGCGGTGATGCGAAGCTGGGCGATTCGGTCAACCTGGAGATTAATGGTCACCATTTCAGCGGCAACGTGATCGATTTAGGTCACGGCCAGTTGGGTTACCAGATCCCGGTTGATTCCTCGGCGTTCAGTGATAATCAAGGCAACATTGATACCAATGTTAAATTCATCGCCTCCGTTACCTCGACTGACCACTTAAACAACGTGGTGACCGTGACCACCGAGCATACGGTGCACATCGATAACCATGCCGAAGCGGGTATCACCATGGACATCGTCTCGGGTGATAACACCATCAACCAACTGGAAGCGAAGCAACACACGACCAAAGTTTCCGGCACCGTTAGCGGCGATGATGTGCACGCGGGCGATAAAATTGTCGTCACGGTGAATGGGCATAACTATGAGACAACCGTGGAGCCGCATCTCAATGGCGCGCTCGGCTATAGCCTGAATGTCCTCACCAAAGATGTGCTGGCGGATCAAAATATCACTGCACATGTTGTCGGCCATGACAGCGTCGGTAACCAACAACTGGCGGAAGTGACCACCACCATGACGGTGGACCGGGAAGCGGTGGCGACTATCACCATCGATCCGGTGACCGCCAATCATGACAATATGATCAATGGCAAAGAGTCGCAGAGCGAATTCACCAACGTGAGCGGCAGCGTCGGCGGCGATGCCAAAGAAGGCGACCTGGTCACACTGCATATCAACGGTATCGACTACACAGGCCGGGTGGATGCAAGCCACCAATACAGCATTTCAGTCAGCACTCATGATCTGATGGTGGATCCGCACATTACAGCAAGCGTGACGGCGACCGACCAGGCCAACAACGTGGCAACGGCACACGCGACGCAGGATATTATCGTTGATACTCAGGCGATTGCGCATATCTCCGTGGATTCAGTCACTGACGATAACACCCTGGATGACGAAGAACTGAATCATCGCTATTCCCTGGTGACGGGCAAAGTGTCGGGTGAAATGCAGGCGGGTGATCCACTGACGTTGAACATCAACGGCCATGAATACCATGGCACAGTGGAAACTCTGCCTGATGGCAAACTGGGCTACGAAATTTTGGTTGAGACCCGTGATATTCATACCGATCCAACTATCATCGCCAGCATCAGCGTGACCGATGCGGCGGGGAACAGCGTGACGGCAACCGATCATCATCGGGTGAATATTGACGATCACGCAGACGCCTCGCTGACGATCAATATCGTCTCTGGCGACGATATTCTTAATCAACACGATCAAGAATCTGATACCACGACTATCAACGGTCGGGTGGGTGGCGACGTTAAGATTGGCGATGTGGTGGATGTGACGGTTGATGGTCAGGTTTACCACGCCGTTGTTGGGCGGCAGACCTTCCTGGGCGGTGGCCTGGGGTATTCCATTGATGTTCCGACGAAAGGTTTGCTACACGATCCGCATATTGTCGCCACCGTCAATGCCTCCGATTCCGCTGGAAACACCATCACGGCGGGGGCGACTCATGACGTCTCAAGAGATGACCATGCGGACGCAACCATTACTATCGATCCCGTCACCGACGACAATACGATTAACAATGCTGAAGCCCACAAAGACCACACCACGATCACCGGGAATGTCACGGGCGATGTGCATACTGGCGATCAGGTTGATCTGACGGTCAACGGGCAACATTACTACGGGTATGTGAGCGATAAAGGCACTTACACCATTGAAGTCAGCACCGCCGATTTGATTTCCGGCGGTGATAAACCGGATATTCATGCCTCAGTGATGGGGGCCGATGCGGCAGGCAACACCCTGCTGGCGGAGTTCGATCGCGTCGTGAATATTGATACGCGTGCGGACGCTGAGATAAAAATCGGCTCATTAGCACTTAACAGTTCCAGAGATTTTTGGATTATCGAAGGAACCGTCGGCGGTGATGCAAAAGAAGGGGATGTGGTCAAGATCTTCGCTGGTGGCAAAACCTATGAAACGACGGTTCAGCGCTACCCGGACGGTCATCTTGGTTTTAGCGGCGATCACTTAACTGACCACGTGACCGGTCAACCTGTCTACATCAATGCTCATGATTTAGACAATAATGCGGATGTTAGCGTACAGATAACCAGCACCGATCCGTACGGTAATACCGAGACGGCAACCGCTCAGGTTCATGCTAACGTGCCGTGGTCTACCAATAACAACGGCACCGATCATAACGGTGGCACCACGACACCACATTACAGCGATCCGCATGCCACGATCACCATCAACACGGTTGCGGGTGACAACACCATTAACCAAACCGAGTCTCAGTCACCGACGACGGTGGTTCGCGGCACCGTGTCGGGCGATGTTAAGGAAGGCGATCATGTGACGGTGCATGTTGGCGGCAAAGATTATGACTGCATCGTTTCTGAGCAGCCAAATCTTCCGGGCGAATTGGGGTACGAAGCCAACGTCGACACCAAAGACCTCATGGCAAACCCGAACATCACGGCAAGCGTCACGGCACATAATGGCGGTACCGTCACTCACGTATTTGATGCACAGGCAAAAGTGCAAGTGGATACCGATGTTAGCGCTACGATCCAACTGGATAAAATTGCCGGTGACAACACGATTAACATCGCAGAAGCGAAGAACGGCACCACCACCATTAGTGGAACAGTGACGGGCGATGGCGTGCATGATGGCAGCAATGTCACGTTGATGGTCAACGGGCACAAGATCACAACGCAAGTACACGAAGATCCGGCAACGGGTGTGATGACATTCAGCAAAGATGTCAGCATCGACGACCTGCGCCAGAATCCTCAGGTCACTGCCAGCGTGGATGGGCATGACGACAAAGGCAATGTGATCACCGTTTCGAATGATGTCACCGTTACCGTTGATACCGATGTTTCTGCGCATGTCACCATCGATAACGTCACGTCTGATAACGTCCTTAACCTGAATGAAACGCGCAACGTGAATACCGACATTACCGGTACAGTTTCAGGTGATGTGGAGCAGGGCGATCATGTGACGATCACCGTCAATAATCATAAATATGATGCTGTGGTGGACGGCAGCGACACTTACAAAGTGAGTGTCCTCACCAGCGATCTGGTGCAGGGCAAAACGATCACTGCGGAGGTCACCGGACACGATGCGGCGCAAAACAGCGTCACCGTGACGGGAACTCACGGGCTTTCTGTTGATACCGTTGCTGAAGGTTCCATCACCATAAACACGGTGTCGGGCGACAATATCCTCAGTGCGAACGATCTCAGCGCCAAAACGACGGAAATAAGCGGCGTGGTGGGTAAAGATGCGCGTATTGGTGATGAAGTCACAATCACGCTCAATGGCCACACAACGGTCGTCACGGTGGGTGAATTGCCTAATATGAACGGGCAGCTTGGCTACACAATGCAGGTCAATACCGCTGATTTAAAAGCTGAATTAGACGCTGAATTAACGGCTCATCCACATGAACAGCCACATATTACCGTGACGGTTTCAGGCAAAGATGATGCGGGTAATGACTTTAGCCAAAGTGCATCCAGACCTGTCGCCATTGACGATCATGCCGATGTTGCTTTGAACATCAATGACGTGACTGACGATAACGTGCTGAATAACGATGAAAGCAAACAGGCGCTTACGGAGATTAGCGGTACGGTCAGCGGTGACGTGCATGTTGGCAATAATGTGATTGTGCACGTTAATGGCAACGACCTGATTGTCCCGATTGAAAAAGATGCGAGTGGCAATCTGACCTTTAGCGTGAAAGTGCCGACCTCAGATCTGCTTCAGAATCAAATCATTACTTACACGGTGACCGGAACCGATGCGGTGGGTAACACCGTGATTGTTTCCGAAAACAACACTATTACCGTTGATAAGACGGCATCAAACAGCATTCATATCGATACCGTGGCGGGTGACGATAAAGTGAATATTAAAGAGTTCGGGCAACCGACAACGCATGTTACGGGCACGGTAACGGGCGATGCCCATGCCGGGGACCCGGTCACGCTTACCGTTAATGGCAATACGTTCACCGGCGTCGTTGCCGACCATGACGGCAAGCTGACTTACGATATTGCTGTTGATAATAGTGCGCTTAAAGAAGGCCCGAACCGTGTGGAAGTATCGGTAACCGGGAAAGACGCCGCAGGTAACACGGCAACGTCGACCGATACGCATAACATTACACTCGATACCCATATTGACGGGTCGATAACCCTTGCCCCCGTCGCGGGCGATAACATCATCAACGCCAAAGAATCTGCTCATGTTTCTGTCACAGGCACGGTTGATGGTGATGCGCGGAGGGGGGATATCGTCACGCTGAACGTGAATGGTCACACTATCCAGACCAAAGTTGTGCCAGTGGGTGACCACCTGGGCTATGACGTTAAAGTGGTAAAAGGCTGGCTGCACGAAGGTCACAACGATGTCGAGGTGAGTGTGCGGATACGCGATAACGCGGGAAATAAACTCATCGCGACCCATACACAGGATGTGGTTCTCGACACCCACGCCGATGCGTCTATCACCGTTAACGCCATTACCGCGGATAACACCATTAATGCGCATGAATCTGCTCATATTTCTGTCACCGGTACGGTGAACGGGGATGCGAAAGAGGGCGATGCGGTAACCCTGGAAATTAACGGCCATGCTGTCACGACGACGGTTAAAGACTTGGGCGATCATCTGGGTTACGACGTTGAGATTAAAAAGGCCTGGTTGCACGAGGGGCACAACGATGTGAACGCCAGCGTGGATGTGACCGATAAGGCAGGTAACCATTTCACGGCCACGCAAACCCATCCTGTTTTTGTCGACACCCTAATTGATGCTTCGATCACCATCAATCCGCTGGCTACCCAAAACGTCGTCAATGCGAAAGATCCTGAGCATATGACCGTTTCAGGTCAGGTGGGCCAGGATGTGAAACTGGGTGAGCACGTGACGCTGCAAGTGAATCATCATACTTTCACCACGGAAGTAAAAATGATTAACGGCCATTTGGGCTACGAAGCGCAAATGGACAAATCGTGGTTAAGCGAAGGCGATAACGAGCTGAAGGTGCGTGTGACGACGGAAGATCATGCGGGTAATACCCGATCGGCTTACTCGCATCAGACTATTCAACTCGATACCCAGGCAGACGCGACCCTCACCGTGAACAAGGTTGCGGGTGATAACCACATCAATGCCCACGAAGCCCATCATGAGCTGACGCATATTACCGGGCAGGTTGAAGGCGATGTGCAAAAAGGCGCTCACATCACCGCCACTTTTGGCGGCAAGCATTACGAGGCTATTTTGCATGAAACGGACGGGCATTTAACTTACGACATCCCGGTGAATACGGCTGATTTCCACACCGGTGACAACAAGGTGACGGTTTCAATCGCCGCGCACGATGAACATGGCAACACGGGCAGTGAGTCGCAAGAGGTGAACGTGACGCTGGATGCGGCATCTCGTCATGGCAAAGAATCACATGAACTCGCTGACAAACCACACCATGCGGCGCATGCCGCTGCTCACGATCATGGTTTAAGTAACCTGTTTGATGACAGCCATGAATCGCTGACTTTCGATCTTCATCACCCTGAAAAAGACCATCACAGCAGCGATGATCATCAAGTCTTCACCGGAAAAGCGAGCGGCGATCACGGGAAAATTGATCTGAGCGATCTGGCGCATGAGCTGCATGAAGGGACGGATATCACGCAGCTTATCAAAGGCGGCGATGCTCACGGCGGGAAGGGAGATGCAGCGCATTCCGTCCACACGGTCAGCGATCCCGCTCCTTTAGTGACTCATGATGCTCATGGTTCATCGAGCTATTCACTGGATCATTTGATCGCCAAACCCGAGCATTACTCACATTAATTGACTCACACCGCCCTCACCGGGCGGTGTGTTTCGCATGCAATTCAAAGGGTGCAACCATGTATTACGTACAACGAAATGATGAAGGCCAGTTGATCCGGGTTGAGAACGCGCCATTTAGTGGAATGACGGGGGAAGTTTTCGCTGAGACGGCTGAAATTTCAGCCTGGAAAAATGCCGGAAGCGTGGTGGACGAAAGCATGCATCATCGGGAGTTGCTGCAAAAAAGTGACCTGGAAATGGTGCGTGTATTGGATGACCTGATTTTTCTGTTAATCCAAAAAGGCGTAATTACGATTACTGACCTGCCAGAAATGGCGCAGGTTAAGCTGATGAATCGTGCGCAGGCGCGCCAGGGGTTAGGCGGATTAGAGGGTCTTTTAAACAGCGACGATCAAGGGATCTTCTAAATAGCCGTCATAGTTCAAGTTGCAGGGGTGTTGGCTACGTTCACTCACCCGAATCACTTACTTTAGTAAGCTCATCGGGATTCGTTCTCTTGCCGCCTACCTGCAACTCGAACTATTTAGGCTATTCATTTTTTAGTGAGGTATTTATACCCAAAATAATTCGAGTTGCTTAAAGGCGGCAAAGCCGTAAATCCCCAGGAGCTTACTTGAGTAAGTGACTGGGGTGAGCGGGTGCAGCCAACGCATAAGCGGCTTGAAGTATGAAGGGTATAGATGCCTCAGAAGGGTGCCGGTTCCCCCAGTAACTGCCCCATCGCCCCATAAATCCCCACTTCTTGCAGAACACGCAATTCACCAGCGGTTTCCACGCGTTCGGCAATCAATGGCAAATCAATGTTGTGGGTCGCGCTGTGCAGCACATCAATAAACAGACGTTTATCATTCTCGATATCAATATGACGGATGTAGCTGGAATCGATTTTCAGGTACGCCAGCCCCCACTGCGAGAAGTGGCCAATCATATCGAAGCGGCTACCAAAGTGTTGCAGACCCAAACCACAGCGGTGTTGATTAAGCATTTTCACAAACACTTCCATCAGTTCTGGCTTCGGCATCTGGTTCTCATCCAGCTCCAGAATTAAACGACGCGCAAGCTGGGGATGGTGCTTCAACGGACTGAGCAATTGCTTAATGGTGGTTTCATTGGTCAGAGAACTGCCCGACAAACTCAGCGCAAGGTGGCCCGAATAGCTTTTCAACTGCTTCAATGTCAGACCTAACATCACCTGATCCAGACGGTGGCCCCAGCCAAATCGATGGATCCACGGCAGGAAACGGCCCGCGGTAATGCTATTGCCCTCTTCATCCAGCATGCGTGACAACACTTTGTAATGAATAATGTTTTTCGGATTTTTGCAATCCACCACGGGCTGGAAGAATAACTGGAACTGCACGTTGCTCAAGGCATTATCAAGACGGGTGAACCATAAATGCTGATCTTCAGTCGCTGCGCTGTCGGGGACAGGTAAATCGCTAGTCTGATGAGTGGTACGTGTTTCGTTTTCCACTAACACGCGATCCGCCTGGACGAGCAGCGATTGCGGCGTATCACCGGAATTAAAGGGCACCATCCCGGTATGGGCGACAGGGTTGATATCTGACATGCCCGTCGCGTAAAACGCGGAAAGCTGCTGTGTCAGCGAGTGTTGCAGATTAACCATTTCACCGTGCGTGACGCCCGGGCAAAGCAGGGCGAATTCACCCCCACGGATACGCGCCAGAATACTGTCTGCCTTGGCATGCTGGCTTTTCACCACGCTCATCATGTCAGCGACATGTTTGAGCAGATTATCGGTATGCGGGCCGCCAAAACGTTGGTTCAGGCCACTGAGATCTTGAATACGCAGCAACAGCAAATAACCGGGAGCGGTCTCTTCATCGCTTAAACGGGACTGCATTTGCATATCGAATGCGCGGCGGTTAGCAATACCAGTTTGGCTATCAAGATAGGCTTCATTGTGCAGACGTTCGCTGTGTTCTGCCTGATCCTCAAACAGCGATTTGAGCTTGGTGACCATCAGGTTCATGGCTTCGACGACGCGGCGTAACTCAGGGGTTTTCGGCAAATCGAGTTGCGTCAGATATTCGCGTCGGGTAATCGCTTGCGACTGCTTAACCATATAGTTGAGCGGGCGTAACTGGCGGCGTAACAACATGGCACCCGCCAGAATACACACGGCGCTGCACGCCAACATCCACAGCAAATTCGCCAGCGTGCTGTCCCATAAACGTTTTATTGCAAACACCGGGTTGCTGACCACTTCGACGCGCGCCGCTTGCTGCCAGCCGCGCATAATCGTCGCTTCACCGGCTTGTGGCTTCACATCGACCAGGCTTATGAACCAATGAGGAACATCCGGGATTGACGTCGGGGCGCTGCGCTCAAAAAGGGATTTACCGCTACTCTGATCAACAATACGGATCGAATTGTAATAGCCGCTATCAAAAATCGAACTGACCATCAGCTCAATCATCGCCGGATCGTCAACATGGGGTGTCAGCGACAGACCTAATGCGGTTGCAGCATCCTGAGCATGTGATAGCAGCTGATTTGTGTACTGATCCCGCGAACTGTCGAGATTAACCATAAAACTGCCGCTGAAAATAATCAGCATAAAAAGAAAGATCGCTATCAGAAGCTGTTTGAAAAGTGACACAGGCTCATCCTATTCATCAATCGGGAATCCTTCTTCCCGCATTTTTTTTAATACATCTTGCCAGCGAGAAAGGTGCTTACTATCCCCGACACGTTTATTATTTTGACTGCCTGGTAACCACAGCCCACTATCATTAAAAGAGTAAACCGGTAATAAATCTGAGCGTTTTGTTGCGGGTAAGAGTTTGTCTGTCAAACTGTCCAGGACCACCGGGATCGCATCAGGTGTTTCATACCAGGTTAAAACCATATGCGCGCGATTAAGCTGAATAGCTTTAACGTAGGTAATTCGCAGTTTTTCCCCTGAAATACCTAAATGGCGTAATGTGAAATATTTAGCGAGCGCATAATCTTCACAATCCGCTTCCCCCTTGCGGAGTGATTCCAGCGGTGTTGCCCAATAATCAATGGTATTCCAGATTTCGCTATCTTCGCGGTAGTGCAGTTGTTGGTTAAAAAATAGATTAACCGCGTTTAATTGTTCAGATTCACTTTTATTTCGCTGTTGCAAAAGCAGTTGCTGCCAGGCATCAATACGTTTTTTTGCATCAGGACTGGCAGGGCCATATAGCTGATCGGCGCGTTGTTGAATGGTGGTAAAGTCCCAGGCGGCACGTAACGAGTTCCCCAGGAATAATAACAACAGCCCCCCTGATAATATAAGGTTCGTTGATAATCTTCTGGCGCTGTGCTTGCTTGTCCTGGGAAAGAACATTGTCATCTAACTGTTTAATCTTTCTGTTTGTTTTTAATGATGACAGTCTGCGATAGCCACTTGTTGGTCAACTGAGCATGGAGCGGCGACTCGAAAATGTTCTCCAGGGTTTTATCAACAAACGCAACAAATAACGGATCCTGTTTTCTCATCATAATGGCGTACTTCATTTTCTCACCCACATCTTCATGCAAAATGGTAAACGCTTCAGGATCTTCGCTCTGATTGATGAGGGGATAGGCCAATATACCATCCAGAATTAATGCAGCCGTGCGCTTTTGCGCCATCATTTCGAAAGCATCTTCCGATGTATCTGACGTAATAATTGAAAGGCTCAGATGTTTTTCACGATTTAAGCGGTTAAGTTCCAATAAATCTTTAGAGCCGCGAGGAACGCTCACGGTACGCCCTCTTAAATCTTCAAGCGTATGGATATTATTTTGGCGCAACGAAATGATTCGCATAGTGGAGGCAAAGTAATCTGTCGAAAAAGAGACGCTATTTTTCCTTTCCGGGGCATCAGTATTCACGCTGCAATCTAAATCTATTCTGCTGCCGTTCAGTGCGGCAACTCGCTCAGTAAACAGAACGGGAATGTAATGAACCTCGAGCTGTTTTAAGCCCAGAGACAGCCGCAATTCATCGGCAATCATATTACATAGCGAAATTGTGTAGCCGCTGACCTTGCCGCTTTTATCCCGAAAAGAGAATGGCGCGAGCTGACGGTAGCCGATATTAAGAGTATGGGTTGATTTAATATGCTCAAAAGTCGCAGAGGTCTGTTCTGCTGAAAGCGGGTGAGAAAGCAAGGCCAGGGGCAACAACGTCAACACGCTGAACAGATGCTTAAGCTTGTTATTCAATAATTTTTTCATTTTCGTTCGCATGGTTTGATGTTGTTGCGATCAAGGCTTTTAGTGCAGTCGACATCGGTATATTGAGATTGATAGCTTTCGGCGGTATCGGTGACATGAACCACTTTTGATAAAGTTTGGCAAAGTCTTTGCTGGTGAGGATCTGACTCATTGAATCGTCGACGACGCGTTTAAACTCGGGATCATCCAATGGCAAAAGCAGCCCGGCAGGAATCGGTTGGCTAAAAACCTCATTCGATATTTCAAAGTCTTCAGGGTCTGGAGAGAGCGCGATCATTCCTTTAAGCAGCACGTAACTGGAAATAAGGGCCGGTAATTCGCCCGTTTGTATGCTTTGGAAGGCGGCGTTATTACTATTATCGAGCTCTATATTGAGGTTGAGATCGTTTGTTTTATTCAGCTGATGCAATTGTTCAACATAAATGGTGCCACTTTTCACTAACACGCTATGGCCTGCTAACTCTTTAATGGTGTTAGTGCTGTTGTTTTTACGTGTAATAAACCGCGTGCTTGAGAAAAAGAAGGGAAGGGTGAACTCCGCTTGCTGATGACGTAATTCCGAGTAAAAAGCAGGAATGCACATCATGTCCGTGGCATGGTTTTTAATTAAAACAAACTGTGAGGCCGTGCTGCTTTTGATCCAACGAACGTTAAGATCTTTTATCTTCAGTTTCGTTTTAATGTCATCCACGATCTTATTACAAATATCGATGGTATAGCCTGCCGGTTTTTGAGACTCGACATAGGAAAACGGGAAGGCATCATCCTGATAACCGAGGGTAATGGTCTTCGTTTCGGCGATCCTCTCAAGGGTTTTCTTGCTATGCCCGCCGTGTGCATAGCACGCTGTGGTGCTAAACCCTATCAGCATCACCAGTGAGGTTAATCGATAAAAGATTGATTTACAGCGCATCGCAAACCTCCCCGTCGATAACTTTATTACCAAACGTCGGCTCGAGATCTTTTTCTGGCAACGGTCGGCTGTAATAGTAGCCCTGGACATTCTGGCAAGAAATACGGCGTAAAATCGAACGTTGTTGCTCGGTCTCTACCCCTTCTGCTGTCACGCTCATGCCATATTTCCTGGCAAATTGAATCAGCATCACCACCAGATATTGGCTGGCACTCTCTTGCTCCAGTTTCATAATCAGCGTGCGGGCAATTTTAATGCGCGTAAACGGATAAATAAGCAGGTAATCCAGCGCCGCATATCCGGTGCCAAGATCATCCATGGCAATAGAAATACCCATTTCATGTATTTTCTTGAATACCGGTAGCGCAATTGACTGTTCGAGTTTTTCCGATTCAGTCACTTCAATTTCCAGACGATTTGCTCCCAGACCGCTTTGCTTCAGAGCATCAACAATAATATCAATCAAACCTGAGCTATGTAATTGATAAGCCGAAATGTTAACCGCAACTTTAATTGATTCTGGCCACTTAGCGGCGGCTCTACAGGATTCGCGGATAATCCACTCACCCAGACGGATAATCAGGCCTGACTCTTCGGCAATATTAATAAAGTAGTCAGGATAAATAAGGCCCTTGGTCGGATGGTTCCAGCGGATCAGCGATTCATAACCACAAACCGTTTCACTTTCCAGATCGATAATCGGCTGGTAGTGCAGCACGAACTCATTGTTATCAATGCCGTTGATGATTTCCTGATTCACAAACACGCTGTTGGTGTGCTTCATCATCATGCCATCTTCAAAGAAGTGGTAGCAGCCACGTCCGCTATGTTTTGAGGCATACAAGGCGAGGTCGGCGTTAATCATCAGCGTCGTCGCACTCATCCCCTGAGACGGGGCGGTGACAATTCCGACGCTACAACTAATGGCAAAGGAGTTGGTGCCGTAGGTAAATGGAATACTCAATGCGCGTACAATTTTTTGCGACAGCGCCCCGGCTTCCTGGCAATTGTCTGACTTCACGTACTGCAAAATGGCAAATTCATCACCGCCTAAGCGCGCGGCAAAATCCATAGGGCCTAACAGCAGGGACAGGCGCTGCGCAACGCCGATAAGGACTTCATCCCCGGCAGAGTGGCCGAAGGTGTCATTCACCGGTTTAAAGTTATCGAGGTCAATCAGCAGCAGATTGAATAACTGCCCGTTCTGACTCATTTCACGGATACATTTATCCAGCGCCTGACTAAAGGAAGCGCGGTTCGGGAAGCCCGTCAGCGAGTCATGGTGCGCCATGTATTCCATTTTTTGCGACATATCCTGCATGCGTTGCAGGTAATCACGTTCCACCATCGCAATACGGAGTTTTTCAATGGCTGCCGCTAATCTGCCGATCTCGTCATCTTGATCTAAATAAGGGGTAATGTGATCGGTCTGCTCATGAGCAATGCGCGTCAAAGAGTTAATCAGCAGCGGGACGGGGCGGAAAAGTCGACGCATAAACAAGGTCACCAGTGCCAACGTCCCCAGTAAAATCAGCGCCAGGATAACCAGGGTTTTCTTCAGCATTGCGTCATAAGCCGCATACAGCTGGCTTTTATTGCCAATGCTGCTGACCAAACTGCCCAGGATTTCGCCGGAAGGCGTGAGAATTGGGACGGCGCTGATAAAGCACTCTTTGCCATCAATGGAAGCAAAACCGATGTAGTCATTCGCCAGGACATCGGTGGCTCGGTGTCCTTTGAAGGTGATCTTCGCTTCCTGGGATTCGGAGCTGTTGCTAATGCCCTGGAAGCCGACTTCAGGCGTATAAAGGAAAAGCCAGGTCGGGTTACGGGTTTGTACCGAAGCCAGCGCCAGCACATCGACAGGGTTATAACCTGTTTGAATGACGGAATCTGCATCACCCAATTTGTGTTCAGAAACAATCCGCGTAATTTGCCCGGTTGAACTGGTTCCTACTGCGACATTGGTATAAACGTTACGCACGATGTACGTCATTATTTGAGCATTCGCTTCAGCCTGGTGGACCCATTGCTGGTAAGAGAAGCTGTCAATCAGCCCCCAACCGGCACAGGCGCCTGCACCAAACGCAATAAGGATACCCACCAGCAAAAATTGGGTAATTTTCCCTGCAATAGAATGGTGCCAACCTTTTACGCTTTTCAGCGACAAAAAACTTTTAGCCACAGATTGTCATTTTCCTGGAATTGAGAAAAACTTATGAATGAAGCTTATGGAATTAACTCATTACTATTTATTGTCTGGCTGTTGCTTTTATGTGAGTTTTTTATGAAGAGAGTCAGACGTCGCGTCAACAATAATGAACCGTTATGTTACATAATTGCTGATTGAATAAATAAAGGTAAAAACACGCGGCGGGACTATAGATAACGGAGGGGGGCAAGTCAATCATAAAGTATGTATATTAAACGCTAATTGTAGTGTTGATTGATTCTCTTTAGTGTTGCCATTAAATAAACATGATAAGCACGATGTGTCTTTGTCCTTCAATAATCAAAATAAAAGAATGGTTGGTTATTGGTTGTCTTGATTATTTCTTTGTTTTTCAGTGTATTGTATTTTAATTTGGCATGGGTTTATTATAAAAATCACGCGGTGAAAATGTCCATTTTTACCTATAAGTGGCTGTTCTTTTTTGAGCGGAAACTGCATACAATTAAAAATGATTAAACAATGACTGTGGTTTTTACTCGTTATCAGGTCACCATAAAATATTAAAAATAACCAATGATGATTGTTAATGATTTGTTTGTGCTCAGGCTAATGTAAAAGTATGAGTGTCCACTTTGTTTTTATCGTGGATGTTAATTTATTACGGTATTTGTTTTATTTAATTATGTCATCTGCAAGATTTTATCCAACAAGAAATACACTCTCCACATCACATAAATAGCACACTGAAGCATACAAAACGGGTTAAATTCTTGGACTCTATAGCGAGCGATAGTACAGCGCATACCAATAAACGGTGGGGTTTACCGTTAATTCTCCCTTGCCTGCTTTACGCACTAGCGCAGCTGCTCAGCAGCCATATTATTGCCGATGGGCGAGTTCTGGTGGTCTATGACCTGGAATTAGCCGCCCTCTCCGCGGTGTTGGTGCTGTTCGGCTATCGGGCCATCCCCGGCCTGATTCTACTCATTGTTTGCTCTGTGTTATTCCGCCCACTCACTCACACCCGGGAACTGCTCGTCTATCTGGCCGCAGCGCTGATTAGCCACGCAATCTATGCCAAAAGCACCGGTTGGCGTAGCCCATCAAGCTTTGGTTGCATAAAGCTGACCACCCAAAGAATCATCTGGCTGTGTTTGTGTAATGCGTTGCTCTATACCGCTTTCAGGGAAGTGATTTTCCTGGTTACCCGGACGCATCTTTATCCAGGGATGGTGTTTGAACATGTTTTTAACGCGCAGACGCTGGTCAGAATCCAGGGCGTGATGAACGGTTGTGTCACGGGCATTCCCTTGTTTTATACCGTGTTAAGGGTTATCTGCAGCCCGAAATATGCAGCGGTGTGCCTGAAGTCTATCGCGGCGCAGTTTTCTGAAAACGTAGGTTACACCCGTTTTCTTGCCTGGGCCGCATCGCTGCTTATTTTAATGGTTTGTCTCAACATGCCATTAAAAAATAACGTCTTTTTTACTTTCTACAGCCTGATTCTTATCTTCCCGTTGATGCTCTGGAGCGCGGTTCGTATCGGCTATATCTTCACCGTCCCGTTCTGGACGGTGATGCTTATCGTGTTGGGCAAGAATAACGAAAACTATATCACCCTGAACGATGATTACATGCTGCACCAGGTACTGGTTTCTACGGCTATTTTTGTCTTTACGCTGACCATCGTCATCATGGGCGTATTGTCCAGATTCAATAAGTTACGTTTTGAGCAGCTGTTGGATATGGGGTTAACTGACCCGATGACCAACATGCCGAACCTTCGCGCGTTGAAGGCGGATATCAAAGCGTCGCCACACTCCACGGTTTGCCTGATTCAGGTGCCAGAAATGGAGCTGTTCTCACGCCGTTACGGTTTGCACTTTCGGGCGAGATACCAAAAAAAGCTTGCCGAATTTCTGCGTAACCAACTGAAGGGCGAAGAAAAAATTTATTACCACGCGGGTTATGGTCTGCTGCTTAAACTCAACGAACCGAGTTGGGGAAGACTCAGCCTGCTGTATAAATCAGCCAATACTTTTCGTTATTCACATAACAATCAGCAGCTTGGTTTTCGCAGTGGGCTCGGTTATTGCCGGGCAACGCAGTTCTGTAATGACGTTTACAGCCTGACCGGTAAGCTGGGAATTGTGTCGGGACTGTCGCTGGTTAATGGCAAACCTGAAAACCTCGAAGCGCAGTCCAGCCGCATTCTGGAAAGCTATATCGTGGGGCGAACGGACATTCGCACGGTGCTTCAGAAGACACTGGATAACGATGCATTCGTGTTAATGGCGCAACCCATTGTCAGCACGCGTGGGGAAGAGCGCTATCACGAGATCCTGCTGCGTATGCTGGATGAAGAAGGGCGCTTTATTCCGCCGGACAGGTTTTTGCCTGTGGCGACCGAAGCAGGACTGGCACCGGACATCGATTTTTGGGTGATCAGAAACACGTTAAAAACCATGCAGCAGCACCCGGATCGCTGCTTCTCCATTAACCTGGCCCCGGTCACGGTGTGTCGTGCCAGTTTTGTTCACGACGTTCAGTTACTGCTAACCCAGTTTGGCGTCGATCCGCATCGGATCATCTTTGAGATAACCGAAGCTGACGCGCTATCCGATACCGAACAGTCGCAGAACACGGTGCGCGCGCTCAAAAGCCTCGGCTGTCGGGTGGCGATTGACGACTTTGGCACCGGCTTCTCCAGCCATGCCCGATTACGCGATGTCAGTGCAGATATTTTGAAAATAGACGGTTCGTTTATTCGTGAAATTACCGAGAGTGAAGTCAGCCACTACATTGTTGAGTCTTTTTGCCATGTGGCAAAAATGAAAAATATGCAGGTGGTGGCTGAGTATGTTGAAAATGAAAATATTCAACGTTGCCTGGAAAGAATGAACGTGGATTGGCTTCAGGGTTATCACATTGGTAAGCCTGTACCCTTGCTCTCACTAACATGAAAGCAATAGCAGAAACTTCTTACATCAACATAAAACTGGAAACCCATGAGTAACTTTTTTAAATTCAATCGCCATGGCGAAGTTGAATATTCAAATAATGCGGATCGTGGTCTGAAAGCATGGTTGCGTACGTTTCATGTTGGTGTCGCCATGAAGCTGGGGCTGGTGCTGGTATTTTTTATTTCAATACTGTTGATCGGCGCATCTTTTATACTTTCTTCTTATTTATCCACGCAGTTGCAAAACAATGCGTTGGAATCCATTGCGGCCAATACGCGCATCTTCCACAACGATATCAACACCGAATATAAAAGGTTGATGGGCGACGCTGAACGTTATAGCAACATTTATATTAACAATTATCAGAACGTCAGTTCCAAACCGCTACGCACTATGGATGCAGAAGAATTAAAAGCGTTATTAAGTGATGGGCATACCAATACTAAATTTAGCGAATTAACCACCATTTTCACCTCAACATTTGTACGCCAGGGCGAGGAGTTTGTTCGCGTCAACACGTCCTTGCAGGGCAGTGAAGGCAGAATGGCGACATCAACAGTCTTGAGCCATGACAATCCCGCGATGGCCGAACTGATAAAAAATAAACCTTATTCGGGTGTCGTCGTGTTGTATGGCAAACAATTTATAAGCCACTACGAACCTATTGCAGATAAATATGGTCAGGTCGTGGGTGCGGTAGCGATCGGTTTTGATGTCAAACTCGCTTTGCAACCCGTGATTAAACAACTGCTGGCTGTTCATATTGGCGATGATGGCTTTGCATTTGTATTAGATGCTGGGTTCATGCCAGGGATGATGATTGCGCACCCGACATTGGCTAATCAGCAGGTGCAAAATATTACCGATGCCCATGGCTTTAAATATTTTGGCGATATGCTGGCGCGTAAAGCGGGAACCATTTATTACGATACGGTAAATACCTATGGCGCGGCACCGCGTAAAAAACTCACGGTATTTGAGCACATTGACGGCATCAACTGGATAATTGGTACCACGTGTTATGTCGATGATGTCGCCAGAAGTAGCATTCTTGTTCGTAATGCGCTGTTGGTTTTCAGTGTGATATTGATGCCAATTATTCTGCTGTTAATTGCGATCGCTAGTCGTTTCCTGATTTCAGACCGTCTAAATAACGTGCTTAAAATTTCGCAATCTATTGCTCAGGGCGATCTCACGGCGGATATTCACGTTGACCATAATGATGAAATTGGTGACCTGCTTCTCGCCAATGAAAAGATGCGATATTCATTGCATTCGCTGGTTGGAGATGTGGTTTCCCACGCGAAACATGTGCATAAGGCGGCTTTAAAAATTACCGAAGCGGTCGACGGTCAGGCCTCTACCAGCGTGCAAACATCATCCTCGGTGGCTGAAATTACGTCGACCATGGAAGAGCTTTCCGCCTCTTCAACGCAGATTGCAGAACATTCTCGTGCGGTAGTAGATATCGCCAATGTCACGCTTGATGACTGTAACAACGGTTCTGAGTCGATGGCCGAGTTACTCAATCGCATGGCGGATATCGACAGCGATAACCAGCAAAGCATGCATGAGATCATGAAGCTCGGTAATAAGTCTAAAGAAATCAGCCGTGTAATGGTCATTATCAATAGCGTTGCGGATCAAACTAAACTCATCGCGTTCAATGCGGCACTTGAGGCTTCCAGCGCCGGTGAATCAGGTAAGCGCTTCTCCGTGGTTGCAGCAGAAATTCGCCGTCTGGCTGATTCGGTGACTGAATCGACTTATGAGATTGAGAATAAAATCAGCGAAATTCAGAACGCTATTAATCGACTGGTTCTCAATGCGGAAAAAGGCAGTAACAGCATCAAAGCAGGTACGACAGCCTGTAAAATTAGTGCCGATCGTTTACACGATATTGTGGCTCATGCAGGGCAAACCTCTACGGCTGCGATGCAAATCTCTCTGTCGACCCAGCAGCAGAAAACCGCAAGCAATCAAGTTGTTATGGCGCTTCGCGAAATCGTGGTTGCCAGTAATTATACCTCGCAATCCATTAATGACATTCTGTCTATCAGCCAGGATATGACTCAGCTTTCCCAGGAGCTGAACCAGGCTTCTCAGTCATTCAAGTTGACGGATAATCCTGATGAACAGGCCTAAAATTCGTGTGCTGATTGTCAATCATGGCAACTCGTCGCTGGATGAATTGATCCTGCAACTTGAGAACAATAAAAATATTGAAGTTGTCGGGCTGGCGCTACATCGCGAATTGGCGGTGAGCTTGATCCAAAAGATGGCTCCGGATCTGCTGATTTTGGCTCTCGGTGAACCCGATCGTCGTCACGTTGACACCATTGAAACGATTATGGCGACCTGTGCTATCCCCATTCTGGTGATGCGCTATTTCCCCGATTCACAGTGGGATATGGAGTTTATTGCGCATGGCGCACTCGCGGTGGTTCCTAATCAGGGAGCATCGGCAAATGCTGTCAGGGACTTACATCGGCAGGTTGAAATTTTGGTCGGTGTTAAAGTGATTCGCCATATCCAGGGATTGCGGAACACGTTAACCGCGTCATCAAGGATTTTGCCTGTTTCCGAAAATGCCGTAGCCCTCGATCGTGAGTGGCCCTACGTTCTGGCGATCGCCTGTTCAACGGGCGGGCCGCAGGCACTGAGCAAACTACTGCAGGCGCTGCCTGCGGTTTTCCCTTGTCCGATTCTTATCGCCCAGCATATTGCAGACGGCTTTGCGAAGAGCATGGTGCAGTGGCTGGACCGTATCACCGAACTTGACGTGCGCCTTGCCCAGGAGAATGACATTTTGACGGCAGGGCGCGTGTATGTCCTGCCGCCGGAGCACCATCTGGTCGTGAAAAAACACCATCGGTTAGCTGCCATTCCTCGCCAGGAAAGCGATGTCTATCACCCGAGCTGTAACTTGCTGCTGGAGTCGGTGGCGGAAGTGTATGGCGAAAAATCGGTTGGACTCATCATGACCGGCATGGGCAGCGACGGGTGCCGTGGCATCGATGCCATCTTTCAAAAAGGTGGCAGAACGTTCGCTCAGGATGAAGCCACGTCTGTGGTGTTCGGCATGAATAAATTTGCCATCGATAAAAACGTCATCCACAAAACTCTGCCGCTGGACAAGCTGGCGGGCGCATTGCTGGCGATGGCTCATTACGGGAAATTCGAGGGCAAATTGCCATGATCCCCAATATTGCGGACTTCAAAAATCTGATCAAAGACAGAGTCGGTCTGCATTTTTTTAACGGCATGGAAGGGCTGCTCAATACGGCTTTGTTGCAGCGTATGGGCGAGCGCGGGAAAGAGAGCTGCGAAAAATACTATGAAGTGCTCTGCGTTTCGACCACCGAGTTCGACAAGCTCCTCAGCCTGCTGACGATCAACGAAACCTACTTTTTCCGTGAGCCGGAAGTGCTGGATTTTGTCTGTGACAAGCTGGTGCCTAAGATGCTTGAACGGCGCGACGGCCCGGTGCGCATTTTAAGCGCGGGCTGTTCATCCGGTGAAGAAGCTTACTCTCTGGCCATCAAACTCCACCAGAGATACCACGAGCAGTTTGCTGCGCGCGTAGAGATTCACGGTTGCGATATCGACACAAAAATTCTCGATAAAGCGCGCACCGCGAACTATTCCAGCTATTCGTTTCGCGGTGTTGATCCGCTGTTGCAGCAAACCTGGTTCACGCGCAATGGCAACCAGTTTCAGTTGCATGACGTGATCCGCAATAAAGTGACGTTCCATCGCTCAAACATTGTTAAAGAGCACCTGCAATCGAAGTTCGACATCATTTTGCTGCGCAATGTCTCCATTTACTTTGATGACGACACGCGGCGTCTGCTGCACTTCAATTTGTTGAATATGCTGGAACCCGATGGCGCGTTGTTCTTCGGCAATGCGGAAACGCTGGCGAATAACTTTGGCATCCTGAAACTCAAGCAGGAACATGGCCTTTTTTACTTCTGCCAACCGAAAACGTCACGCGCTCCGGTTGCCACGGCCAGCCTACAACCCAGCGCGGAATCTTGTGTCGCCGCTCCGATTCTCTCCACGCAACAGTGCGGAAGCTGGATTAACAAGGCGCTCGACTGCGTGTCTGAAAAACGCTTTGCGCAAGCTGAAGAGTGGATAACCAAAGTGCTGGATTGCGATATCCATCATCAGGAAGCGCTGGTTATCAAAGGGGTGATTGCGCTGGAAAAATGCGAGTTCGAGCAAACCGCGCAAAGCGCCCAACACGTGCTGGAGCTGGATGAATGGTCTGCGGAAGCGAAAATGCTCCTTGGGTTGGCGATGATGTGGCAGCACCACACGCAGCAGGCGATTGCCTGGTTTAAACAGGTTGTTTATCAACAGCCTGGATACTGGCCTGCGCATTACTATCTGGCGGAAATGTATCGCCAAAGCGAGCTATATCGCCCGGCACTGCGTACCTACCGCATCACGCTGCAATTACTCAACGCAGAAATGAACAGCACCAGCAACGCCAGCGCACTGCGGCTGCCCCTCTCATTTCCGAGTAATTCGTTTCGTTTTCTTTGTGAACATCAGTTGGCGCAGTTCACCCATCAGGATGGGCTGTAGAGAAACGTATGGCTATTGATCTTAAAAAATTTGTGCTGCGCTTTATTGATGAAGCAAATGGCCATTTGCAGACCGTGAAAGAGGGGGCGTTTTTGCTCTCGTCCGGTGAAAGTACGG
Source organism: Buttiauxella selenatireducens (assembly GCF_031432975.1). GTDB lineage: Bacteria > Pseudomonadota > Gammaproteobacteria > Enterobacterales > Enterobacteriaceae > Buttiauxella > Buttiauxella selenatireducens. The sequence goes on from NZ_CP133838.1 coordinate 864,870, forward strand.
ACACACAAATCGGCGAGATGTTTCGTGCAGCACACACCCTGAAAGGGGGCGCGCGCATGCTGAAGCTGCAAAGCATCGCCGACGTCACCCATCAGCTTGAAGAGATATTAAGCGAGCTGCGCGATAAAAAGCTCTCACCTGACCAAAACCTTGGCACGTTGATTCTCCAGGCTTGTGATTATATTTCGGATCAGTTGGCACAGTTGTTGGCGACTGACGGTCACAACCAACTGCCGCCAGCGGATGAAGCGTTGTGCGAGCGACTGGCTCGCGCCAGCCGTGGCGACATGGAGAGCCGCGCCGGGGAAGGCACGCCGCCACAGGTGGAAATCCCCGTGAGCGCGCTGAACCTCGACAGCGTGGATATCGGCTTAAAACAGGCGAGTTCGGTGCGGGTCAAACTCGAAAAACTCGATGACCTGATTAACATTTTGGGTGAAGTCGTTGCCACGCATGATCGCCTGGAGCAGCAGGTTCAAAGTCTGGCAAACCTGGGGCCGCGTCTGGCAAAAATGGATGCCGGGCAGCTCCGTCAGCAGATAGTGCAGTTGGGTCGCAAATTAAAAGACGATTTTCAGGTTCAACATTTACAGATGTTTGAGCTGTATGACGTGGCGACCACAATCCGCATGCTGCCGGTATCCATGCTGTTTGAGCCGGTTTCGATGCAGGTTCGCGATCTGGCTGCCTCGCTCAATAAGCAGGTGGATTGCCGTATTTTGGGAGGGGAAATCGAAATCGACAGGCAATTAATCGATCGTCTGTCAGAACCCCTGACGCATCTGCTGCGTAACGCAGTCGATCATGGCATTGGCGACGTCGCAGAACGTCTTGCCTTGGGGAAATCGGCGCGCGGGACGATAACGCTGTCCACCCAACAAGATGGGCGCGGAATATTGCTGCGCGTGGAAGATGATGGCCGTGGTCTGGATTATCCGGGCATTCGTGCCAAAGCGGTGGCGCGGGGATTGGTGGACGCTGCGGTCGCCGATCAGCTGTCCGAGCAGGAGTGCAACGAGCTTATTTTCCATCCTGGTTTTTCAACCAGCAAGATTGTGACCGAATTATCCGGTCGCGGTGTCGGGTTGGATATCGTGCGCAAGACCATTGTTTCTGATCTGCAAGGGACTTTGCAGGTTCACAGCCGCGCAGGATTGGGTACCACCTTTATTATCCGCTTGCCCATTTCGCTGGCGATGATGCGCATTTTGCAATTCGAACAACAGAACCATCTGTTTGGCCTCGCCGCGCAGTATGTCGTTGAAGTGGTGAAATATTCCCGCGATGACATTCGCGATATTGCGGGCTGCCCGGCCATTATTCTGCATAACGAATTTATCCCGGTGATTTCCGCCGCCGAGTTGCTGCGGATCCCTGACCGGCCTGGCAGCCAGACGACGGCCGTTGCGAGCAGCTTGTTGCTTATCGTGATTCAGAACCAGTTTGGCAAGATGGCAATGCGGGTGGATAGCCTGCTCGACGAACGCAACATGATGATTAAGCCGCTGCCGAAACATATGCAGCAGCAAGCGTTAGTCTCCGGCATGGTGCTTTCGCCGGATAACCAACTGGTGAGTATTCTGCAAGTTCCGGTGCTGATGGAGATGGCGCAAAAGCGCGGGCAATCGCGGATCAGCGCGGCGAAACCAGAAGTCAGGCCGAACGCGTGGCATGTGCTGATCGTCGACGATTCAATGAACACCCGTGAAATAGAGAAGAACGTGCTCGAAGCCCATGGCTACCAGGTGACGCTTGCCGAAGATGGTTACTCGGGCCTACAAAAAGCGCGTCTGACGCAGTTTGACGCGGTGCTGACGGATGTCGAAATGCCGGTGATGGACGGTTTCTCGCTCACCAAAGCGCTGCGAGCCGAAGAAAATTACCAACATATTCCTATTATTATCGTGACATCACGAGCCAAAGAAGAAGATCGCCGTCGCGGGATCCAGGTCGGTGCGGATGCTTATATCGCCAAGGGTGATTTTGAGCAGGATAGCCTCATAGAAACATTAAAAATGCTTTTGTGCTAACGGCTTAAAATACCCAAGCGACTTCAAGACACAGGTAGGCGGCAATCGAGTGACAAATCTGTCTGGAACAGATTTGAACAGCGCTTGCGCTGGCCCGTAGGGGGAGCCTCATGGATGAGGCTCATCAATCCCGATGAGCTTACTGAAGTAAGTGATTCGGGTAAACGAGAGCAGCCAACAACCCTGCGTCTTGAAGGGCGACGGGAATAAGTGAGAAAAGAGATGCGTGTATTACTAGTTGATGATGATTTGTTCGCGGCAGAACTGGCTTCAGTATTTCTGGAAATGAGTGGCTATGAAGTGATTATTGCTGAAAGCGCGATGACCGCATTAGCCAATATAGATTCTGACAACGATATCGATTTGGTTATCAGTGATTTCCATATGCCGGACATTACCGGGCTGGATCTATTAGAAATGTTGCGGGCTAACGGCTGGTCTAAACCGTTTATTTTACTCAGCGCCAGCGAGTTGACAGACATTACCGTTATTCCCGATTGCTGGGTGCAGAAAGACGAAAATATGGCTGAGAGATTGGTGGCTGTAGTTAATGACATATTAGTTAATGAAATATTAGTGAATGAAATATTAGCGAATCAAACACTGTTGCCTGCCAATGCGGCTGAATAGCTGACTCACTCATGATGAAACAAGAATTGACGCAAACAACGATGAATACTGCTCAGGATAAAATTGCCCGCTTACGCCAGCGCTTTTTGGAACGCATTCCCACGATGCTGAATCAGTCGGAAGTGTTGTTGGGCAAATTAATTGCCCAACCCAATGAAACCGACAGCAAGCAACTGCATCTGCTCTTGCACAGCATTCATGGAACCAGCGCTTCGTTTGGTTTTAGCAAAATCTCCAGCCTGGCGGCTGAAGGTGAACATTTGTTAGTGAATCATGCCCTTGAGCAGGTGTTATTCCAGAAGCTTGAGCAGCTCATTAAACAGTTGTATGCATTGACGCAAGAGCAGGCAGAAAGCGCACGTCGTGGAGGCGATGCGCTGGTTAAATTCCCGATTGCCGCCTCAGGCGAGGAAGAAGTCGCGATTAACCGTACCATCAAGCCCGTCTACCTGTGTGATGATGAAAGCGAACAGGCTGAACTGCTGGCGACGCAGTTACGCTGTTTTGGCTTTATTTGTTATGTCTTCACCAACACGGCTGATTTTACCAGGGCGGTCATCTCGCAGCCTCCGTCGGTGGTGATTATGGACGTCAGTTTCCCCGAACACGCTTACGGCGGCCCGCTGGCGATGTCCGATCTGAAAAATAAAGTCGGGACGCCTTTCCCGGTGCTCTATCTTTCCTGCCACAGCCATTTCCATGCCCGTATCAATGCGATCAAAGCCGGGTGCGATGGTTACTACGTGAAGCCCGCGGCCACCACCGATTTGGTGCAAGAGCTGCATCGTTTAACGCAGCCTGCGCTGAAAAAGCCGTATCAGGTTTTGTTGATTGATGATGAACCGGAAGTCGCGCAGTACAACGCAGAAATGTTGCGGATGGCGGGCATGGAGGTCCACGTTCTGACGCGAGTGCCTCTTCTGCTGAATGTGCTCAATACGCATCCGATCGACATTGTGCTGATGGATTTCCATATGCCGGAATTCAGCGGCGAAGAGCTGACAAAACTGATCCGCCAGATCCCGCAACACATCGGTTTACCCATCGCCTATCTGTCCAGCGAAACCAATAAAAAGACCCAGTTTGGCGCAATGAGCACCGGGGCGGAAGATTTCATCATCAAGCAGGCTGATCCGCAGGAGCTGATTAACGCGGTCTCTATTCGCGCAGAAAGAATGCGTACCCTGCGTGCGCGTATGTCGCAGGACAGTTTGACCGGGCTGTATAACCACTCGACCACCACCCATTATCTGGAAAGTGCGATTACCGAATCCAACTATAGCGGCGTGCCTTTCAGCCTGGTGATGGTCGATTTGGATCACTTCAAAAGCATCAATGATACTTACGGCCATGTGGCTGGCGACCAGGTGATCCTCGGGATTTCACAGCTATTTTCGCATCGCCTGCGCAGCACCGATATTGTCGGGCGTTACGGCGGGGAAGAGTTTGCGATAATTATGCCGAAGACGACGAAAGAGCAGGCGGCGGCGGTTGTGGAACGGCTACGTCTGGGGTTTGAAAAAATCCACTTCTCGGTGAACCAGACCCGCTTTAGCAACACGTTCAGCGCCGGAATTGCGTCCTGGCTGCCGGGCGACGAAATCGAAACCATTCGCGAGCGTGCCGATCAGGCGTTGTATTGTGCCAAACAGCAAGGCCGCAATCGTTATTGCCTGGCTGACGATAAGGATGTCGCATGAGCGAGCCATTAGAGCAAATCCTCAGTCACTATCAGGACGAAAACCGCGAAATTGCCAATGTTGACGAGCCGCAATGCAGCCTGGTGTTATTCAAAGTCGCGGATAAAAATTTTGCGTTTTATGGCGCACAAATCAAAGAGATCCTCGCTGACCGTCCGGTGTCCTGGGTGCCTGGTTGCCCGCCAACGCTTGAAGGGGTGATCAATCATCGGGGGCGCGTTGAGTCAGTGATTAACATTAATCAACTGGTTGAAGCGCCTGCGTCGGATAGCGTGGGCAAGCGCTCGATCCTGATGGGGCGCGGGCAGAAAATGCAAAGCGGGATCCTGGTCGATAAGTTAGTGGATGTGCTGGATGTCGCTGAAAGCCTGATTCATCCTGCCGGTGACCCTTTATCGGCCGCGATGCAGGAAGTTGTGGTAGGGATTGTTCCGATAGGGTCTGAGTATTACGCCCTGCTGGATTTGAATTTAATTTTTGAGCGTTATCTGGAAACCAGTGGTTATGGCCCACTCTCTTAAACTTGCCGCAGTGCGCATCACGCTTGGGGCGCAGTACTTCTATATTCCTGCCGCCCAGGTACAGCGTTGTGCGCTGGTGGATGATGAAACCCCTGATATCCCACGTTTTAGCCAATGGCTAGGGTTGCCTGATGAACCCGAGCAGGGGTTGCATCTTCATTTATGGGTGCCTGCCAGCATGGTGGACGAGGGATGGCATTTCTGGGGTGAGCTGGAAAATGTGACGCTACAGGCGGGTGATATTTTCCCTCTGCCTGAACTGGTACAGCTTTGCAGCACGTTACCGGCGTTACGTGCATTAGTGAAAGATAAGAGTTTTAGCCCGTTGTTAAGCTGGTAGACGATTGCGTTCGAAGGGGGATGCCGCTCTTGCTTATCCCTCCGACGAGCGTCACGTGCCATATCTCAAATGTCATATCCGGTAGGGGAAGTTGTATTTAAAATATGTTAGAAACGAGCCTGAACACCGCTTTCGTCTATGCATAATTTTAAAAAGGTAATTCTGCTTTATGTCCGACAATCTTATCGAGCGCATTTCCACGGCGTTAGAATCTGAGTATACCCTCGAAGGTCTTGTCCGACAGCTGCTTGAAATGCTCGAACTGGTCACCAATATGGAGTCAACTTACCTGACTCGCATTGAACCGGATGGCAGCTTCCAACATATCCTGTTTTCCCGTAACACCCGACAAATGCAGATCCCTGAAGGGCTTTCGGTGCCCTGGGGCGATACGCTTTGCAAACGTGCGCTGGATGAAGGAAGACGCTATACCAGTGATGTTGCCAATATTTGGGGCGATTCCCAGGCTGCGAAAGCGTTGGGGATCACGACGTATGTCAGTACGCCAGTGACGCTTGCTGATGGCTCCCTTTATGGCACGCTTTGCGCGGCCAGCTCAGAAACCCGAGTGTTGAACGAGCGCAGTGAACAAGTGCTGCACCTCTTTGCGCAGCTGATTGCTCAGCAGATTCAGAATGAGCGGCTGTTGCAGCAGTTACAGCAGGCAAATATCGCGCTGACAGCCGCCAGTTATACTGATGAGCTGACGGGATTACCCAATCGCCGGGCGGTGTTTGAGCAATTACCAAAACTCTTTTCCAGGGCCAGAAAGGAAGCGCGTTATGTGCTACTGGCCTTTGCCGATCTCGATGATTTTAAAGAAATTAATGATATCCATGGTCATGAGGCTGGCGATGACTTCTTGTGTGAAATAGGCCAGCGTTTGCAAAAGGGCACTCGCCCTGACGAGGTCATTGGACGCGTCGGTGGCGATGAGTTTATCGTGGCGGGATTTGGGCCGTCAGATACTGACGAAGCACAACAAGCTGCGCAGGCCTTCAACATTCGCCTCGCGAACTTGCTGACCGGCGAGTTTCAGCTACATTCCATTGTGATTAATTATGCAGGCCCGAGTATCGGCGTCGTCGCGGTCAATCCGGCTGAGACAGACCACGATACGGCTTTGCGTGAAGCCGATACGGCGATGTATCTCGAAAAGGCACATCGCCGGGGTCATGATTATTAACCTCATTATCAACCCAAAATAATTCGAGTGGCATCGCGGCGGCAAGAGAACAAGCCCCTGGGCGCGTGAGCGCAGCCAACAAAGAGGCCGCTTGAAGTATGACGGGTTTTGCGAGAATACAATGAAAGATGTCGTCATCGTGGGAGCCGCGCGTACGCCCATAGGCTGCTTTCAGGGGGCGCTAGCCCCACGCAGTGCCTCGGAATTGGGCAGTGCGGTAGTGAAAGCGCTGCTCGAACGCAGTGGCGTTAGCGAGCAAGAAGTCGACGAAGTGATTCTCGGCCAGGTGCTGACCGCTGGAGCGGGCCAAAATCCCGCACGACAGACCGCGTTAAATAGCGGTTTACCGTGGTCAGTTTCGGCTATCACCATCAATGATGTGTGTGGTTCCGGTCTAAAAGCGTTGCACCTGGCGACCCAGGCTATTCAATGCGGTGAAGCGGATGTCGTGATTGCCGGAGGCCAGGAGAATATGAGCCGGGCACCGCACGTGCTGGCCGACAGCCGCAATGGCGCAGGTTTGGGAAATAGCCAGCTTATCGACAGTCTGGTGCATGACGGGCTGTGGGATGCATTCAATGATTACCATATGGGCGTCACCGCAGAAAACCTCGCCCGTGAGTACGGAATTAGCCGCGAAAGTCAGGATGCCTATGCGTTGGCGTCGCAGCACAAAGCGCGGGCGGCAATTGATGCCGGGCGTTTTAAAGATGAAATTGTGCCGGTGACGGTCGAGCTTAATGCCGGTCAATCGGTCATTGTCGATACCGACGAACAGCCGCAAACCGATGCCAGCGCGGAAGCCCTGGCGCAGTTGCGCCCAACGTTTGATAGCCTGGGCAGCGTGACTGCCGGAAATGCCTCTTCGATTAATGATGGCGCAGCCGCCGTGTTAATGATGAGCGCCAGTAAAGCGGAAGAGTTGAATTTGCCGGTTTTGGCGCGCATCCGGGCATTTGCCAGCGTCGGTGTCGACCCTGCATACATGGGGATTGCACCCGTGACGGCAACACGGCGCTGCCTTGATCGTGCTGGCTGGACGCTCGATGAGTTGGATCTTATCGAAGCAAATGAAGCGTTTGCGGCACAAGCGCTTTCTGTTGGCAAAATGCTGGAATGGGATGAGCGTAAGGTCAATGTTAACGGTGGGGCGTTGGCGCTTGGGCATCCTATTGGCGCGTCAGGCTGCCGTATTCTGGTTTCGCTGGTTCATGAGATGATCAAACGCGATGCCAAAAAGGGGCTGGCAACATTGTGTATTGGTGGTGGGCAGGGTGTGGCTTTGGCCATAGAGCGCGACTAACCAAGTAACCTGCATCCTGAAGTAGCTTGTTTACATTAAATTTTCTTACCTAAACAAAAAGCACCTTTATCGTAAAGGTGCTTTTTATTTTAAATACGTCACATTCTGCTGTGGTTTTATTTAATTAGATCACATTATTTCCACTTAATATCCTTCCTGACTCATTAATTTACCCTCTCATGTTTTGTGGTTATCTTTCTTTTTTTATAAGAAAACAGACAGTATTCCACGCGGTATTATTTCAATCCTAATAGCTTCACACTCATTTTCTGACTAAAGACAAATCAGGATTGTTCTTATGTAAATTAAATAAAACATTATTGAAATAATGTTTTATTTATGTTTTTGAACAATTGGTTGTGATGTTGATCGCTAAACAATAGGTTTTGATCTTTGTTTTGTTGATAGTCGTCACGAAGATTACCAGGTGTGTATTTTGACATAAGTATTTACGATCTCGATCACTAAAATATTGTTTAATTATAAATAAAATTCAGTTTCATAAAAATGAAACAATATTTCAATAAAGGGAATGCGATTATGTTGAAGAAAGCTCTGGGCGTGGTTGTTCTCTGTGGTGTGAGTATTGCTGCGCAAGCCGTCACTGTTGATTTACGTCACGAATATGTTGATGCTGGCTCGAATGGCGACCGTGTAGCGGTATCTCACCGTTTCGCTAACGGCCTTGGATTCGGTGTAGAAGCTAAATGGAAATCTGGCGGTACGGATAAAGACCAGCCATTTAGTGACATTGTTGGCAGCGGCCATGAAGAATCCATTAACTGGCGTTGGAAAGCGACAGAGAATATTGCTCTGACACCGGGTTTAAATATTGACAGTAACGACAGCAAAACCACTTGGAAGCCTTACTTACATGCGCAATATAGCTTCGATAATGGTTTTTATGTTGCGGCACGTTATCGTTTTGAATACACCCGTTATCCGAATGACAATACTAAAAATGAAGACGATAAAGTGAATCGTGGCGATCTCTGGGCTGGTTTTGCTCTCGGTGACTGGCGTACCGAGTTGAACTATGTTTATGCGAAGAGTGAGCATCAAATTCGTTCTAATAACGACAAAGACTCAGATGAATATAACGTGAAGGTGGCTTATAAAATCGATAAGAACTGGGCGCCGTATGCAGAATTAGGTAACGTTGCGGGGAGTAAATCTACTGATGAACGCCAGACGCGTTATCGTGTAGGTGTGGCGTACTCTTTCTAATACTTTTAATCTCCCGTTTTGTATCTAATTAATATCTTTTCTGGCCTCTGCGTTGTTAGCAGGGGCTTTTTATATATGAATAAAAGCACTTCAATTCACATATAAAAAAGCCCTCGATGAGAGGGCAAAGGCCTTACAGGGCACATATATTATTTGGCTGAGATTAATTCTGGGTTAGCGGGCATTTTCGCAATATACAGTGCAGGCTTACCGTCTTTATCAGAGCTGAAAAGAATCGCGCTATCATCCGGCGTAAATGAAGGATGTGGATGCGTGACCTGGCGGCTATTCGCAAATGTTGCCCAGGATGTATCGTGGCGTGCGACGCGGAACCAGGCTTTTTTCGCCACATCGAAGGCATACAAATACGGGTCGTTGTCGATGGTGTAACCGCCGGTGTCTTTCACATCCACTGGCGTACCGGAACCATCACCGACTAACAACGTGCCATCAAAGTTACTCATCAGATGGGAACACGCTGGCATCTGCATCACTTCTGCGTTAACACCCGTTTCTGGGTTGTAGCTATAAATGGTACGACCTTGCTGACCTTTCAGATAAGAAACGTATATCAAAGATGAACCGTTTGGCACCCAGAACTCATGCGTGCAGCTTTCACCTTCCGCATGTTCTTTTACTTTACGCACGTTGCTGCCATCTTCGTTGACCATCCACATACGCGCATCAACCAGATCGTGTGGGCCTTCATGGCAAAATGCGACGGTGTTGTCATCGAATGGGCGATAAATTGGATGGCCGAGCCAGTTTTTCTCCTGGTGGATCACGGCACTTTCGCCGGTTTGCAGATCAACTCGCAGCAGGCGGCAGTGGGGGCCTTTGTGGAAGAAGTCGTGGAAGATTTTCCAGTCGTTCAACGGAACCCAGTCGTCTTTAGAAATTTCGATGCCGACTAATTTGGTGCAATCGCTGTTAGCAACCCAGGTGCCGTAACCGACCCAATCCGCCGGTACGCGATAAACTTCTCGTTCAACCTGAGTCTCAAGATTGACTTCCAGTAACGTGCGCTCGTTTTTCACGTAATAGAGGGATTTGTCATCCGGGGAGAGGAAACCACCAAACGTATTGTCGCCGGTGCCTTCAGTTAATTGCACCGCTTCGCCTGCAGCGATATCCAGCAGATAGTAGTTCCAGTTGCCATCAAATTCCCCAGCAAACAGTAACTTACTACCATCATTGGTAAAGCACTTTTGATAGAAGTAATTACGATGACACGTCACTTCTGGTGGCGTTAGGCGGGTAACTTCGACGCCTGTGTCTGGGTCCTGGCTTACTTCGTAAACCAGTTTAACCCGCATACCTTTGGCCATAACTTCCTCCATGTAATCTGTTGAAATTCATGTTTGAACAATTGGTATCAATTTATCAAAACATTGTTTCAAAGTGTGTGATTGCATTCACTAAACCGCAACTCATCTCACAATTCGTCAGGAATACAAAGAGGTCGGCAGGAGGGGAGCGGAGGCTAACCGTGATCCCAATATCAAATTTGACAAGTATCCTCTAAAAGTTGAAACAACGTTTCATTTATATTTGAAAAGCAGTTTCAACAAGATTACTATTAACCCATCAAAGATTACGGAACAGGTTTTTTACCGTAAGTGATTTCTGAAACGCGCAGTTAGCGCGAATAAAATTTTCCCCAAAATGCTTGCGCTAACAGCAGGCCCGTATAAAAAAGGAAACCTACATGATTTTGGATTCGTTCTCCCTGGAAGGTAAAGTTGCTGTTGTTACTGGCTGTGATACAGGTCTGGGCCAGGGCATGGCTATCGGTCTTGCTGAAGCGGGTTGTGACATCGTTGGTATTAACATCGTTGAGCCGGCTGAAACTATCGAGCGTGTTACTGCTCTGGGTCGCCGCTTCCTGAGCCTGACTGCTGACCTGCGTCAGATCGATGGTATTCCAGCGCTGCTGGAGCGTGCTGTTGCTGAATACGGCCAAATCGATATCCTGGTGAACAACGCCGGTTTGATTCGTCGTGAAGATGCGATCAACTTCAGCGAAAAAGACTGGGACGATGTCATGAACCTGAACATCAAGAGCGTATTCTTCATGTCTCAGGCTGTTGCTCGCCAGTTCATTGCTCAAGGCAAAGGCGGCAAAATCATTAACATCGCTTCCATGCTTTCTTACCAGGGTGGCATCCGCGTTCCTTCTTACACCGCGTCTAAAAGCGCAGTGATGGGCGTGACCCGTCTGCTGGCGAACGAGTGGGCACAACACGGTATCAACGTGAATGCTATCGCTCCGGGCTATATGGCAACTAACAACACCCAGCAATTGCGTGCTGATGAAGAGCGTAGCGCTGCCATTCTTGAGCGTATCCCAGCGGGCCGTTGGGGTCTGCCAGAAGATTTGAAAGGGCCAATCGTGTTCCTGGCATCCACTGCTTCTGATTACATCAACGGTTACACCGTTGCTGTTGATGGCGGCTGGTTAGCGCGTTAATTTTGTAGTCGCTTTATTGTTTGTGTTTAAAAGCCCTCGGTCTTCGGATCGGGGGCTTTTTGCATTTGATGTTTAGCAGGATGATATCGGTCAACACTGCTGTTTTCCGTTCACCCGCGCATTTGATTATCTCTGTAACCGTTGCTAACGGTGAACGTGCCAGGAGGGTTACGCCACCCTCCTGGCGACCTCGGCGCCCGGTTTTAAATTGCCGCTGCGCGGTAAACCCCAGCTTTTCCCCAACGTTCAGGGTCGTTCGCGATTCGTTCCAGACGATCGCTCACTGGCGTGGTTCCCGACCACGCCACCCTGACTTATGGGGAACACTGGGGCAATTTATACCGGGAACAAGGTCAAAACCCGTTTGGCTTTTGACGTTGAATTTGGGTTTTGTCGTTGAATTTGAGTCCGGCTTAAATCGCACCGTTTTTTGCCCTTCAGTCGGGGTTGAGCCGCCGGGAGCGGCGAAAGAGAGCGATCGTCGGGAACGAATCGCGAACGACCGCGAATGTTGGGTGAAAAACGGTGTTTACCGCGCAGCGGCGATTTATTTGCCGGGAGTCGGGGTCCATAGGGGAGCGACGGCGGCTCCCCTATGACGTTCACCGGTTCGGTGGTTCCATATAACGGAGTACTTCTGGTGAACGGAACCTTCGCTATTTCCAATATAAATCACGTTCTTCAGAACTAAAAAAGCCCCGCAAGCGGGGCCATACATAACACCTGGAACCAGGATTAATTAACGCATCGCGCGCTTCAGAATCCGGTTACCCTGGCGCTCAAACTCAGCGGCCGTTTCTTCTACCGTTTTCTGACCATAATCGATGTACTGCAAAGAGGTTCCGAACAAGGACACAATTTGCGGATCGTCAAAGTACGGGGACGTTGGCAGTTTGTTTGGCAGAGATTGCGCCAGTTTCAGACCTGCAACCGCCGGATCGTTATCTTTGATCACGCCGTCAGCAGTCAACTGGGTGACAGCGGCTTTGCTCAACGGAACACCACGCTCCAGACCCAGCGCTTCTACGCCCGCTTTCTCGTTCAGCAAGAAATTAATCAGCATCGCTGCTTCTTTCGGATGCTTTGTTGTTTTACTGATAGAGAACATTTGCGCAGGTTTGAAGAACAGACCGGCGTCAGTGGCACCTGGCAGCATTGGGTAAGAGCCCAGTTCCAGTTTCGCTGGTGGCTTAAGGTTGTCGGAATACTTCTTAATGGCGGAGTTCCACATGTAAGTCCCGGCCCACTCGCCCTCAATCCACGGCTTCATCTCATACATGTTGCTCTTACCAAATGAGGCATAGTATTTGGTGTCAGGCATCACGTGGCTGTCGATGAGTTTCTTATACATTCCAAAGAACTCAACCCACTGTTCTTTGCTGTAACCGAACTGTTTTTTCGTCGTGTCGATTTCTGGAATATTGTATTTCTGCACCATATAAGAGCGCAGCAAAGACAGCGTATCCTGATGCTCTAACACCACCGGGAAGTACTGCTTGCCCAATTTGGATTCGAAGGTTTTACCCGCCGCCATCAGCTCATCCCATGTTTTCGGGTAAGCGATGCCCGCTTTTTTCCAGGTTTCGTCATTGAAATAGAACACGCGCGCGGTGACGGAAATCGGAATACCGTTCAGCTTTCCATCGACGGTCGTCGACTGCAATTCTTTAGGATCAAACTGCGCTAAATTCAGCTCATCTTTCACGGTATTCAGATCGTAGAAGCCGGTGCCGGTTTTAGAGAAAATAGGCAGCCAGTTCCAGTTTGTCTGCATCACGTCCGGTTCTGTGCCGCCAGCAATCTGGGTGGTCAGACGGGACAAGTGGCCGTCCCAACCGGTGTATTCAGACTTCACCTTAATGTTTGGATGTTGTTTCTGGAACTCTTCAACTGCCTTCAACGTCACCTGATGGCGTCCATTACCGCCCCACCAGGACAGTCGTAAATCAACGTCATCTGCCGCAAACGCCGAGCCAGCAGCCATGCCGAGTGTGGAGGCAATCAGGGTACTTAACAGCACTTTTTTCATTATCATAGACTCCTGTCAGAGAGAGATGTTCTGTTCTGTTATTGCGTCGAAAATATGACATTTTTCCATGTCAAATTTGAAATACACCTTGCGGTGAAGACCCTTTTCAATCATTGGCTTAGCTTCATCGGAAGGGATGCGGCAGGTCATTTCGAAATCAGCTACTTTCAGGTAGATGAAGAACTCATGGCCCATGTTCTCCACACGTACCATTTCACCGCTGGAGTGGCTGTCAGCGAACGGTTCATCTGAGAGAGAAATAAATTCAGGACGGATGCCGAAGAAGATGTCCTGATCTTTGTATTCAGCACAACGCTTCTGCTGGCGCTCATTCAGGGCAAGCGTGTCATGACCGACGCTGATTTGCAGACTGCCATCTTTCTCAATCAGCTTACTCGGGCGAATGTTCATTTCTGGCGCGCCAATAAAGCCTGCCACGAACATATTTTTCGGGTAGTGATAGAGGTTATCTGGCGTATCCACCTGCATGATGTGACCGAGTTTCATCACGCAGATGCGGTCACCCATGGTCATCGCTTCGGTCTGATCGTGGGTCACGTAAACGGTGGTGGCCGGTTTGCCGCTCTTTTTGAGTTGCTTATGCAGGTCAGAGATACGAATACGCATCGACGCACGCAGTTTGGCATCAAGGTTAGACAGCGGTTCGTCAAACAAGAACACGTCGGGTTTTTTCACAATCGCACGGCCTACGGCCACACGTTGTGCCTGGCCGCCTGACAGCTGGCGCGGCAGGCGGTCCATCAGCTCATCGAGTTCAAGAATTTTTGCGGCGTCATTAACTTGAGTTTCAATCTGATCTTTTGGCAATTTGCTCAGTTTCAGGCCGAACGCCAGGTTCTCACGCACCGTCATGTGCGGATACAGGGCGTAGTTCTGGAACACCATCGCAATTCCGCGAGATTTTGGCGCCAGGTTGTTGACGACACGGTCGCCGATGCGGACTTCACCGCCGCTGATGGTTTCGAGGCCCGCCAGCATACGCAGGGTGGTTGATTTCGCGCAGCCAGAGGGGCCGACGATAACCATGAACTCACCGTCTTCAATTTTCAGGTCGATACCATGAACCGCCTGGAAGCCGTTGGAGTACACTTTTTGCAATTTGTTGAAAATAACTTCAGCCATGATATTCCCTCACTTAACCTTTAATTCCGCTGCTGGTCACGCCTTGAACGAAGTAGCGTTGAGCCAGGAAGAAGATGATGATCGATGGCAGAATGGAGATGCTCGCCATTGCCAGAATTTCGTTCCATGGAGCGCCTTCAGTCACGTCGATAGACATTTTGAGCGCCAGTGCAATGGGGTATTTGTCTACGCTGTACACATAAATCAGCGGCCCGATGAAGTCGTTCATTGACCACATGAACTGGAACAGGGCGACGGAGATAATGGCCGGTTTCAGAATCGGCACGACCACATACCACAGCACCTGGAAGGAGTTGCAGCCATCAATTTGCGCGGCTTCTTCCATATCGCGTGGAACACCACGCAGGAACTGGATCAACATGAAGACAAAGAATCCCTGGGTTGCGAACGCCATTGGCAGCCACAGCGGCAGATAGCTATTCAACATGCCCATTTCACGGAACATCAGGTATTGCGGGATTAACAGCACGGTGCTGGGTAGCAGCATGGTCGTAATCAGCGTGGCGAACCAAAACTTCTTGAACGGGATTTCGAAACGGGCGAAGCCGTAAGCGACAATCGTTGAAGAGATAATGGTCAGCAGCACTTTTGGAATCACATACTGCATGGTGTTCCACATGTAGTGACCAAAGGTGTACTCAGTACCGGTTTTCCAGCCGTTGACGAAACCGTCGCTGGTTGGATTTGACGGCCACAGACCCAGAGTGGTGAAGATCTCGTGGTTCGGTTTAAATGCCGCAGAGAACATCCACACCAGCGGGTAGAGCATTAGCAGACCGACAAATATCAGCACCACATAGCGGATGGTACGGCTGATTTTTTCGCGACGTAACGTACGTGCGACTTCTTGCTCGGCCAAATCTGTCTGGCTTGTAGACCCGAGCTGGTTATTTGAAATATCAGCCATTTTTGCCTCCCTTATCTGCGGAGTAGAACACCCAGTATTTCGATGACTTAAAGGCGATGGAGGCAAAGACCGCCACGACCAGGAACAGAACCCACGCCAGCGCTGCGCCATAACCCATATCGAAGTATTTGAACGCCGTGTCGTAGATGTAGAGTGAGAACAAGTAGGTATAGTGAGTCGGGCCGCCGCCGGTAATGATGTATGGCGCGGTAAACTCCTGGAACGCCTGCGTGGTCTGCATAATGAAGTTGAAGAAAATAACCGGTGTAATCAAAGGCACCGTCACTTTCATAAACATCTGCCATTTAGACGCACCGTCGATCATTGCTGCTTCATATTGTGATTGCGGGACGTTTTGCAACGCGGCAAGGAAGATGACCATTGCAGAACCGAACTGCCAGACACGCAGCAGCGTAACGGACATCAGCGCCAGAGAAGGCTCGCCCAGCCAGTTCACCGGGTCCAAACCAAACACGCCGATAAAGCTGTTGAGCAGTCCATCGATAGCAAACAGCGCACGCCATAAAACCGCGATAGCCACCGAGCTACCCAGAATGGATGGGATGTAATACGCAGTACGGAAGAAACCGATGCCGCGCAGTTTAAAGTTCAGAACAAAGGCGATACCCAGTGCGAAAGCGAGTTTTAACGGGATAGTTAAAAACACGTACGCAAACGTCACGCCCATGGATTTCCAGAAGAGTGAATCTTCGGTCAACATGTAGCGATAGTTTTCAATACCGGTGAACACCGGCGGGTTCATCAAATCGTACTCAGTAAAACTGAGGAAGAAAGATGAAACAAACGGGAAGGCAGTAAAGATAAGCAACCCGATTATGTAGGGCGATATCCATGCCAATCCCAGCATTTTGTTTTCATTCATACATACCTACCTGGCGCTCAATGGTTTAAAAATTGTTTTTACAAAATTGTTCTTGAAACTCATTGCCTCACCCGTAAATCCATACGGCTGGGTCGGAAAGCGGTGGACGTACATATCATATTCATTCCCTGATAATTGATTGATAAATAAGTATTAAATCACCAGCGCCTGTTTTTGATTTCTGTGGGGGATTTACAGATTTCATAAACATGCGAACCGTGGTTCCTGATTTGTGAAACATTGTTTTAAATAATCTTATTACTATTTGTAAATGAGTCATTCGATTAATCATGGAAATGTGATCAAAGTCGAAACGCTGTTTCGATTGTTTGATGCATGTGGCGTTTTTCTCTTTGCGGCTAAAAATGACCTGAAATAAGTCAGGGTATAGGGACGAAGGAGTGATGAATAAATTTCTTATCGATTGGAGAGCGTTGCAGAAGAGGGTAACTATTTTATTGTTTAAATAATCATATAAATCATATGGTTATTATTTTATCAATAATGAGGGTTTCTTATTTGTTTCGTGTGTAAATATTAACGGAGAGGGGGTTTTGTTTAATGTGAGCCTGAGCGTCTTATATTTATGCTGAAATGAAATAATGAATGGGGAGAAAGGGAATACGGAAGGAGTTTTCGGTATTATTAGCAACCTAATATATTTATATTAGTGATGAACTGCTCCCGGCTTTCGCGCCAGTTCAGAGCAGTTCATTCAGCAATTATTTCTTCAGGAAGTCTTCACGTATTGGAGTGAAGGTATCCAGCAGCGTGCCTGCGGCAAGGCAAACGCAACCGTGCATCACGTGAGGTTCTTTATACAGGGTGTCGCCTGCGCTAACGCGCTGGGTTTCTTCACCGATAGTGAATTCAAATTCGCCAGACAGCACATAAGTTAACTGCTCATGCGGGTGATTATGCATCGGGCCGATGGCACCTTTTTCAAAGTTTACCTGCACCGCCATCATTTTACCGTCGTGCGCGAGAATGCGGCGGCTCACGCCCGCACCTAAATCTTCCAATTGAGTATCTTTAATAAAAGTGAACATTTCTCGATCCCTTATCATGTGAAACAACGTTTCATTTAAATAATCGTATCCTGAAAAATTCCTTTGCGATAGTTGGTGCCGGCGTTTTGTAGTGCCGATCACGCTTTCGCATTGCGGCATCTCTCTGATATAACCAATGAAATAAATATGAACAGGTGACGCGTGATGAAAACTATTGGTCTGCTGGGCGGGATGAGTTGGGAATCGACCATCCCCTATTATCGTTTGATAAATGAAGGGGTTAAGCAGCGCTTAGGTGGGTTGCACTCGGCCAAAATCGTGCTGCACAGCGTGGATTTCCATGAAATCGAAGCGTGCCAGGCCAAGGGCGAATGGGATTTAGCAGGCGATATGCTGGCACAAGCGGCGCTCGGCCTGCAAAAAGCCGGAGCCGAGGGCATCGTACTTTGTACCAACACCATGCACAAAGTGGCACACCACATTGAGTCACGTTGCACGCTGCCGTTCTTGCATATCGCCGATGCAACAGGGCGCGCCATCACCGCGCAAAATGTACAGCGTGTTGCGCTGCTGGGTACGCGTTACACCATGGAACAGGATTTCTACCGGGGTCGCCTGCATGCTGAGTTTGGTATTGAATCGTTGATCCCAAATGAAGAACAGCGTTTGCGTATTAATCAGATAATCTTTGAAGAACTGTGCCTGGGAAAAATCACTGCCGAGTCTAAGCACTTTTATCAGCAGGTGATTGAGGAATTGCAGGGGCAGGGCGCGCAGGGTGTGATTTTTGGCTGCACTGAAATCGGTTTGCTGCTCACTCAGCAAGATTGCACACTACCGGTATTCGATACTGCGGCTATTCACGCGGCTGATGCAGTCAATTTCATGTTGGAAGAATAGTCTTTTTTATTTTAAAGTTCAGAGGGTTAATGGATAAAGCAGAGTATCCTTAGCGCTCGCCGGGTCACCTTCTGCGTTTTGTGTGTTATAAATTTGTTAAGCAGCGCACGTTTTTTCATACAAGCTGCACCTCTGACATCCCCGTAATCTGGCGGTTGAGCTTCGCTCTCCCGCCTTTTGTTATTTCTATACCCGTCATACCTGGGGTATTCAACCTGGAGTTATTCCATGCCTGTTTCCTTACTCGCGCTGGCGATGAGTGCGTTTGCCATCGGCACGACGGAGTTCGTTATTATGGGCCTGCTGCCCGATGTCGCGGGGGATCTGGCGATTTCTATTCCCTCGGCGGGCTGGCTGATTAGCGGCTACGCGCTCGGGGTGGCAATCGGCGCACCGATCATGGCATTACTGACGGCACGATTGCCGCGCAAACTTTCGCTGATTCTGCTGATGGTGATTTTTATTGTCGGTAACATTCTGTGTGCGCTGGCGCTGAATTACTCGTTCCTGATGCTGGCTCGCATTATTACGGCATTGTGCCACGGCGCCTTCTTCGGCATTGGCGCGGTGGTGGCTGCCAGTCTGGTCGCGCCAAATCGCAAAGCTTCGGCGGTAGCGTTGATGTTCACCGGCCTGACATTAGCGAATGTGTTGGGCGTGCCGATTGGCACCTGGTTCGGGCAGTTGTTCGGGTGGCGATCGACGTTCTGGGGCGTGGCGATTATCGGCGTTGTGGCTTTTGTGGCGCTGATTGTCAGTTTACCCGCGCAAAAGGAGGAAACGCCTACCGACCTGAAACGCGAAATCAGCGCGCTGGCGAATGGCAAACTGTGGCTTTCTCTTTCTATGACGGTGTTTTTTGCCGCCGCGATGTTTGCCCTGTTTAGTTATATTGCGCCAATGCTGCTACAGGTCACGGGAGTGACGCATCAGGGCGTGAGCTGGACTTTGTTCCTGATTGGCGCGGGTTTAACCGTCGGGAATATCCTTGGTGGGCGACTGGCTGACTGGCGCGTTTCCTTCAGCCTGATCCTGAGCTTTAGCCTGATTGCTCTCTTCTCGTTGCTGTTCCACTGGACCAGCCATGGCATGTGGCTTGCGGAGATCACGCTGTTTCTCTGGGCGATGGCGGCGTTTGCTACCGTTCCCGCGCTGCAAATCAACGTCGTGCTTCACGGCAAAGATGCGCCCAACTTAGTCTCCACGCTCAACATTGCCGCTTTTAATGTGGGCAATGCGTTAGGCGCGTGGGTGGGGGGCTCCGTCATTGCCCACGGTTTCGACCTCACCGCCGTACCGGTTGCAGCGGCTGGGCTTGCGGCTATCGGGCTGATCATTTGCCTGATTAACTTCAGCAATGGCACCGGGCATCAACAACCTGCAACCGAGCAGTAACTCAGGCGTCAAGCAGCGTACTCAGCGGCTCGAGGTAGATTTGCATACTGTTTTGGAGATGTTCGCTAAAAGCGCTAACTAACGCGGAAGCAGGTCGGTGCTGCGGCCTGATCAGGCTCACGGTAAACGGCACCGCCACGCTAAAGCGCCGCGCGACAACGCCACTCGAAGCATAATCCAGTGCGGTCAAAGGATTGACCACGGATACACCGACACCCGCCCTCACCATCGCACACACGGACGCCGCGCTGTGCGTTTCCATCACCATCCGTCGTTTAACGTCGTGCTCCTGAAACAGCGAATCCAGTAACTGACGATAGCTGTCAGTGCGCGACAGGCTGATATAGTTTTCCCCTGCAAAATCTTGTGGCGTAAGCACTTTTTTATCCGCAAGGCGGTGCCCGGCTGGCAGTACGCAGACTTCGTTGAGTGTGAGCAAGGTTTGGCGTTCCGTTCCGGCGGGCGTGACCGTATTTTCGGTCAACCCGAGATCATGACGCTGTGCGGACAACCACTCCTCTAACAACGGGGATTCTTGCGGCACAATATTCAGGCTTAACTCCGGGTATCGCGCCAGAAACGGTTGGACTAAAACGGGCAAGAAAGATTGCGAAAACACGGGCAGACAGGCAATCGACAGTTCACCCTGGCGGAACTCACGCAGGCTTTCAGCGGCACTCAAAATTCTATCCAGCCCGTACCAGGATCGCTGCACCTCTTCAAATAGCCGTAAACCCTGAACTGTGGGATGTAACCGCCCACGGCTGCGCTCGAACAATTGCAGACCAATCAGCTTCTCAAACCTTGCCAGTTCACGGCTGACGGTAGGCTGCGAGGTATGCAGCAGCCCTGCGGCCTCGGTGAGATTCCCGGCGGTCATGACGGCGTGAAAAATTTCGATATGGCGTAAGGTAATTGAGGGCATGATTATCTCCTTTATCCATATCATATATGAATAGACTTGCGAGAAATCGATATTTTTTCTTCATCTCACTCTATGGCGTAATGAAGAAAATGAATGATTACCGGAGCTCGTCATGCCACGCCCACTCAATAACACCAACACTGCTTTGAACGCGCAAAATTTACTGACACTGCCTGCGGAATTTGGCTGCCCGGTCTGGGTTTACGACGCGGATATTATTCGCCAGCAGATTGCGCAGTTGCGCCAGTTTGATGTCATTCGTTTTGCCCAAAAGGCATGTTCGAATATTCATATTTTGCGCTTGATGCGCGAGCAGGGTGTGAAGGTTGATTCGGTATCGCAGGGCGAAATTGAACGTGCGTTGGCGGCAGGATATCAGCCGCTGGAAAACCACGATGACATCGTGTTCACCGCCGATATGATTGACCAGGCGACACTTGAGCTGGTGGCTGCGCAGCAAATTCCGGTCAACGCCGGTTCCGTGGATATGTTGCAGCAGTTGGGCGAAGTATCGCCGGGGCATCGTGTGTGGCTGCGCGTCAATCCAGGCTTTGGTCATGGGCATAGCCAGAAAACCAATACCGGCGGCGAGAATAGCAAGCACGGGATCTGGCATGCGGATTTACCGCAGGCGCTGGAAGTTATCCAACGCTACAAACTGCATTTAGTCGGCATTCATATGCACATTGGTTCTGGCGTTGATTACGGCCATCTGGAAAGTGTTTGTGGCGCGATGGTGCAACAGGTGATTGATTTCGGGCAGGATTTGGAGGCGATTTCAGCGGGCGGTGGTTTGTCGATTCCTTATCGCGAAGGCGAAGAAACAATCGATACCGATCACTATTACGGCCTGTGGAACGCTGCACGTGAAAAAATTGCTCACCGCCTGGGTCATCCGGTAAAACTCGAAATTGAACCAGGCCGTTTCCTGGTAGCGGAGTCGGGCGTGCTGGTGGCTCAGGTTCGTTCCGTTAAAAACATGGGGTCGCGCCACTTTGTGCTGATTGACGCCGGTTTTAACGATTTGATGCGTCCTTCAATGTATGGCAGCTACCACCATATTTCTGCTTTGGCGGGCGACGGGCGTCATCTGGAGGCGCAGCAATGGGTCGAAACCGTCGTTGCCGGGCCATTGTGTGAATCGGGTGATGTGTTTACCCAGCAAGAAGGCGGCAAAGTGGAAACACGCAAGTTACCGCCAGTGCAGGTCGGCGACTATCTGGTGCTGCATGATACCGGCGCGTATGGCGCGTCCATGTCGTCCAACTACAACAGCCGCCCACTGCTCCCGGAAGTTCTGTTTGATAATGGCCAGGCGCGGCTGATTCGCCGCCGCCAGACTATTCAGGAACTGCTGGCACTGGAGCTGTGACCCTTCATCTTTCATGCTGCAGGTGCGTTGGCTGCTTTCGTTCGCCCAAATCACTTACATGAGTAAGCTCATTGGGACTCTCTTATTTGCCGCCTTCCTGCATCATGAAATCTATTGGGTCATGGATACATAATACGGCCCAGGGGCTACTGACTCACGTAACACCAGCTTGCCAACAAACGGTGGAATCGCTTCGAGCGATTCACCGTTTGCCAGTTTTACCGCCTGATCAATGGCTGTGGTGATCATGCTATCGATAGGCAAATAAACGCTGGATAATGCGGGCTCCAACCACTGCGCGCTCGGCGCATCATCAAAACCAAACAACGAAATATCCTGAGGTATGCGTACGCCTGCCTGATGCAGCGCTTTTGACGCTCCAAGCGCCATATCGTCGTTACAGGCAAACAGCGCGCTGAATGGCACGCGGCTTTCGAGCAATTCCTGGCACAGCTTGTGACCGAGTGTCATCGTGGAATCGCCGTATTTGACGCGCTCTTCGTTATAGGCAATACCATGTTTTTGCAGTGCTTTCCGATAACCCATCAATCGAGCCTGGCCGGTCGGCGTGGAAATCGGCACCGTAATGCAGGCAATCTCACGATGCCCTTGCTGAATTAAATAGTCGGTCGCTTTAAATGCGGCATCCTGTTGCTCAAAGAAAACGCAACGATCCCGGGCCTGGCTGATATCCCGGTTAATCACGACCAGCGGCACATTGATGCTGTTCATGAGTGACAGCAACGTCCGTTCATTCATAAAACGGGTGTACAGCACGATGGCATCGCAGTGACGATCAACCAACATTTGAACGGCTTCGAGCTCTTTTTGCGGCGTATCGTGCCCGTCGGTGACAATCAGCTGCTTTCCCCACGCTTCAGTCTGACGCGAGGCTTGCTGTAGCAAACGGCCAAAGTAAAACCCATCAAAAGTCGACACCACCAGACCCACGCTATTGCTGCTGCGATTCGCAAGCGATCGCGCCAGAAAATTAGGCCGATAACCTAACTCTTCCATGGCGTTAAAGACCTGCTCGCGGGTGCTCTCTTTAACTTGTCCAATTCCATTGAGCACGCGAGATACCGTTGCTTTGGAAACGCCTGCGCGAAGCGCGACATCCAGCATTGTGACCATCAATTCATTCCTGATTAAGACGCTTGCGGCGTGGTCGCATAATTTCGCTAGTTTACCATGCTGCGATGGTGAAACATCGGGCTTGCGGCTTCGTTATGCCATTTGTCGTACCGGATCACGCTTTTAAATGATTCACGCCGTTTATCTTTATTTGGTATACCAAAATGACGGAATTGGTTGGTATTGGAATTCCAATATAGCAACTTGGGACTTTTATCACGGAAATGTTAAGGAGTTGGTTCTATTTTTGGTATACCAAATCGTTAGTTATCCATCGCCCTAAATAATAAAAAACGACATAACTGAGGTATACCCTATGGCATTGCAGGAAAAGTTAATTGACTCGCTGGGGAGTTTTGCTACTAAATTCAACAGCTACCGTTACATCATGGCGATCAAAGCCTCGTTCATCACCCTGATGCCAGTGATTATTGTCGGGGCATTTTCGGTACTGATTTCAAACATGGTGTTGGATCCTAAAAATGGCCTCGCCAGCTTTTCTGCATTGTCATTTCTCGCGCAACTCAAACCGATTACCGCGGCGATTAACTACGCCACACTTAACTTCCTGAACATTGGGGCCGTCTTTCTGATTGGCATAGAACTGGGGCGAATTAACGGCATTAAAAGCCTGTTCCCCGGTTTACTGGCGGTCATTTGTTTTATTTGCGTCACCCCAACAACCATTGAAATGATGGTCGATGGGCAAATGCATATGGTGAAAGACATTCTGGCCCGTCAGTTTTCTGACACGCGCAGTCTGTTCCTCGGCATGTTTATTGCTATTTTGTCGGTTGAAGTTTACTGCTGGCTGGAAAAACGCGAAGGGTTGAAGATAAAGATGCCCGACACCGTTCCACCGAATGTTTCGGCTTCATTCTCAGCGCTAATCCCTTCCATTATTACCGTCACGGCAATTGCTACTTTTGGCTTTATCTTCCATCAAACCACCGGAATGTATCTGTATGACGCGGTGTATCAGGTGGTGCAGCAACCGCTGGAAAAAGTGGTGCAAAGCCTGCCGGGTATCCTGTTGCTGATGTTTGTCGCACAGCTTTTCTGGGTCATCGGTATTCACGGTAACCAGATGATTAAACCTATCCGCGAACCGCTGTTGCTCGGGGCGATAACCGTCAACATGAGTGCGTTTGAGCAGGGCAAAGAGATCCCCAACATCATCACCATGCCTTTCTGGGATGTGTACATGAGTATTGGCGGCTCGGGTTTAACCATCGGGCTGTTGATTGCAGTCATGATCGCGACTAAACGCAAAGAAATGAAAGAGATAGCAAAACTCTCTTTTGGGCCGGGGATCTTCAACATTAACGAACCGGTGATTTTTGGTATGCCGATTATGCTAAATCCAATTTTGGCTATTCCTTTCATCATCACACCGCTGGTCACCGGGACTATTGGATATTTCGCAACGGTCATGGGTTTTGCGGGGAAAGCGGTCGTCATGGTGCCGTGGACGACACCGCCATTGATTAACGCCTGGCTCTCCACTGCGGGTTCTATGGGCGCAGTAGTGACGCAATTGGGCTGTATTCTGGTTTCCGTTCTGATTTACCTACCGTTTGTGAAAATCGCCTCACGCCGTGCTGAACAGGCGCAGTTGCAGGCTGAACAGCAACAAATTGCCAATAACGCGTGAGGAAGGCATGAGCAACGTAAAAGTCACCATTCCAAAAGATTTTATTCTCGGTGCTGCGGCTTCGGCCTGGCAAACCGAAGGCTGGAGCGGCAAAAAAGAAGGGCAGGATTCCTGGCTTGATGCCTGGTACAAAAACGACCGGCACGTCTGGCACAACGGTTATGGCCCGGCAGTCGCGACGGATTTCATTAATCGATACCGCGAAGACGTGTGGCTGATGAAACAGGCGGGGCTGACGCACTATCGTACCTCGATAAACTGGTCACGTTTTTTCACCGATTACGAAAATGGCATCATCGATGAAGATTACGCGCAGTATTACGATAATCTTTTCGACGAAATGCTGAGTACCGGTATTGAGCCGATGATCTGCCTTGAACACTACGAATTGCCTGCCACGCTATTCGAAAACCACGGCGGTTGGGCATCGAAAAAAGTCGTTGAGTTATATGTGCTGTATGCGGAAAAAGTCTTTGCCCGTTACGCCCACAAGGTGAATCGCTGGTTTACCTTCAACGAACCGATTGTGGTGCAAACGCGCGTTTACCTGGATGCGCTGCGCTGGCCGTATGAGCAAAACACCCATAAATGGATGCAGTGGAATCACCATAAAAACCTCGCTACGGCGAAAGTCGTGAAACTGTTCCGCGAGAAAGGTTATCGCGGGACTGTCGGCTGCATTCTCAACCCGGAAGTCACCTATGCGCGATCCAGTGCGGCACACGATCGGCAGGCCGCGCAGATTTACGATCTGTTCTACAACCGCGTTTTTTTAGATCCTTTAGTGCACGGTGAATACCCGCAACAACTGATTGAACTGCTGGAAAAACATCATGTGCAGTGGGATTACACGGAAGAAGAACTGGCGATCATTCGTGAAAACACGGTCGATGAATTGGGTATCAATCTGTATTACCCGCACCGAGTTAAAGCGCCGTCGCGTGCGTGGAATCCAGAAACGCCTTTCCATCCCGCTTATTACTACGAACCGTTTGAATTACCGGGGCGGCGCATGAATACGTCACGGGGCTGGGAAATTTATCCGCGCATTATTTACGACATGGCGATGCGGATTAAAACCGAGTATCGCAATATCCCATGGTTTGTCGCGGAAAGCGGTATGGGGACAGAAAATGAAGCGCAATTCCGCAATTCCGACGGCGTCATTGAAGACAACTATCGCATTGCGTTTATCAGCGAACATCTGTACCAAACGCTGCGTGCGCGCGAAGACGGGGCAAACTGCCAGGGTTACATGCTGTGGGCGTTTACAGACAACGTTTCACCCATGAATGCGTTCAAAAACCGCTATGGTTTAATTGAAATCAATCTGCAAAATAACCGCGAGCGTCGTGCGAAAAAATCGGCCCATTGGTATCGTGCGCTGAGTGAGTCTCGCGTCTTACAGCTCGATATTGATGATGAATGGAAATAATCTTTTCAGATGGATAGTTTGATAAGCTAACGGATATTAATCAGCGGCAGAACACTATGCCGCTGAGAATCAACAATGCGGGTGATATTGTGGACAAGGTAGTGCTTTCGCCAGAAAAAAAACAATACCAGGAAATTGGTGAGGATCTGCGCGCACAAATTATGCAGGGTTTGTATCCGGTTGGCTCGCGTTTGCCGCCCGAACGTAATATTGCTGAGACTTACGGCGTCAGTCGCACCATTGTTCGTGAAGCTTTGCTGATGCTTGAGTTACAAGGCACGGTGGATATTCGCCAGGGCTCGGGAGTGTATGTCACTCGTGTTCCGGCAGAAAACGAAGCGGAAGAAGAGGCTTTTTTCAGTAGCGATATTGGCCCGTTTGAAATGCTACAAGCGCGCCAACTCCTGGAAAGTAACATTGCGGCATTTGCCGCAAAAATGGCGACCAAAGCCGACATCGATAACCTTAAACGTATCCTTGAGCAGGAACAGCGAGCCATTGCGATAAACGACCTTAGCCAGGATAACTGCAAGATGTTTCATTTGGTTTTGGCAGGCGCTTCGCAAAACCAGATGTTGCTGGCGACGGTGGAGAGTATCTGGCGTCATCTTGATAGCAGCCCGATGTGGCAGAAATTACGCTCAAATATTGATACCCGCAGTTATCGCCTGAAATGGCTTGGCGACCTGCAAACGATATTGGCAGCTCTGCGCCGTCGTGATGTGATGGGGTCGTGGCAGGCGATGTGGCAACACCTGGAAAATGTCAAAAACAGCCTGCTGGAGCAGTCCGACTCTGATGCGCCAGATTTTGACGGCTATCTTTTCGAGTCGGTCCCTATTTTCCAGGGAAAGTTAATGTGAAAATCCTGCCGCTTTACGCCGTACCTCAGCATGCACAGCAAGTTATTGACTGGCAGTGGCAGGCGTTCGGCACTGAAGACAGCCGTGACTTTTTCGCTTCGATTGTCGCAACAAGCCAGCGAGAAGGGGAAATGCCGCTGACTTTTGTTGCTGTAGAGGGTGAGAAATTGGTCGGGACGGTGGGATTGTGGCGCTGTGATTTGATCAGTAGGCAGGATCTTTATCCGTGGCTCGCTGCGTTATACATCGATGAAAACCAGCGTGGGCGGGGACTCGGAGAAAAACTTCAGGAACACGTTATCCATTACGCCCGTACACTCGGCTACCCACAACTTTATCTCTATTCTGCCTGCAAAGAGTACTACGAGCGTTTTGGCTGGCAGTACATCGGAGACGGGTTGGATTACCCGAATAAGCCCGTTCACATTTATCGTTTTAGTCTTTAAACATCACTCATCAGAATGTGAAATCACCGAATGTCGGCGCACAAGTGTTGGGCTAAACATATTGGTTATTTCTGGCAATTCGCGTTTTTCAGCCAGTGCCAGCGCTAATTCTGCGGCTTGTGCGGCCATGGTGATTATTGGATAACGAACAGTGGTCAGACGTGGGCGGACATAACGTGAAATCAATACATCATCGAAGCCAATCAATGAAATCTCTTTCGGAACATCAATACCGTTATCGTTGAGCACACCCATTGCCCCGGCGGCCATGGAGTCGTTATAACACGCCACTGCGCTGAAATGCCTGCCGCGCCCGAGCAACTCCGTCATTGCTTGCTCACCACCGCTTTCGTCGGGCTCGCCGTAAGTCACTAACCGATCGTTGACCGGTAAACCGTGTTCAGTCAGCGCGTCGTAATAACCTTGCAAACGGTCTTCGGCATCTGAAATCTGGTGGTTGGAACAAAGATAGCCAATTTTGGTATGGCCTTGCTGAATTAAATGACGCGTCGCAAGCCATGCGCCATAGCGGTCATCCAGAGCCACACATCGCTGTTCGAAGCCGGGAAGAATGCGGTTGATAACAACCATACCTGGCATCTGTTTCATTAATGAAATCAATTCGCTATCAGGGATTTTTTTTGCATGCACCACCAGGGCTGCACAACGATGGCGAATCAGCTGCTCTATAGCCTGGCGTTCTTTTTGTTCGTTGTGATAACCGTTACCAATCAGTAAAAAGTTGCCAGTACGATAGGCCACTTGCTCGACGGCTTTGACCATCGCGCCAAAGAAGGGGTCGGACACGTCTCCCACAATCAGGCCAATTGTTTCAGTGGTTTGCTGGGCAAGTGCTCTCGCATTAGCGTTGGGATGGTAGTTAAGTTCTTCCATCGCGCTGGTCACTGCCTGACGCGACGCATCGCTGGCTTTCGGTGAATCATTAATGACACGAGATACCGTGGCGACAGAAACGCCTGCCAGTTTTGCTACATCCTTTATTGTCGCCATCGAAAGTGTTCCTGAGTGGGTAAGCGTTTACACAATTTTAAGTGTTACGGAAAAGGCGCGCTACTTCAAGGGCGCAACTGTAGTTCGCGTCGCAAACTAAAGCAAAATGCAGCCATTTTTAGTGTAATCGTTACACTTTTGCGACCCTGAAATTCAAGCGCAGCGGCATTAAAAGGCATGCTCTGGATTTTTAAAGATTTCAGGCCAAATCTTTGCTTACAGTTTGCATCGCGCTGTTGCTATTTCGCCATGGCGAAAACTCACAAGCCACTGCTACATTTGAAGTCCCAGAGGTATTGATAGGTGATGTCAGCATCTAATGCTGATCACATGAATTACACCAACCTGCGCGGATGCGCAGGTTTTTTTTTGCCCAAAATTCACCAGCCTGTAACAGGAAAAGATGTTTTAAACACCTGGTTGCACTTTCCGCTAATTCCCTTGCTTTTTCTCACTGGTGAGCCTGCTAAGAGTACGCCACAATTCAAATCCCAGAGGTATTGATTGGTGAGAATTCTAGGTACGTTGTTAAGTACAATTCTTTTGCACCAACCTGCGCAGATGCGCAGGTTTTTTTTGCCTTTTTTTCAGACTTTACATTCACTCACACTATCGCTCCTTTAATGTTACTCATGTAATCTGCAGGCATTACACTTAACTGTCTGCGGCTTATTCACGACAAAGGGAGTTGCTATGCTATTTGGTTTTTTCCGGACGCTATTTCGTATTTTGTTCAGAGTACGACTTTATGGCGATCAACACGTTCTTTCCCAATCGCGCACTCTGATCGTCCCCAATCACGTTTCGTTTATTGACGGGATTTTATTAGCGCTATTTTTACCGGTGCGCCCGGTTTTCGCCGTCTATTCTTCCATTAGCCAGCAGTGGTACATCCGTTGGCTGAAATCACTGATTGATTTTGTGCCGCTTGACCCAACTAAACCGATGTCGATTAAACATCTGGTGCGTCTGGTTGAGCAGGGCCGTCCGGTGGTTATTTTCCCGGAAGGACGTATCTCGGTGACCGGTTCTTTGATGAAAATCTATGAAGGGGCCGGGTTTGTCGCTGCTAAATCGAATGCGACGGTCATTCCGATTCGTATTGATGGCGCTGAACTGACGTTCTTTAGCCGCCTGAAAGGGTTAGTCAAACGCCGCTTATTTCCACGTATCAGCCTGCATATCCTGCCACCGACTTCGCTTCCCATGCCGGACGCGCCACGTGCGCGTGAACGTCGCAAAATGGCCGGAGAAATGCTGCATCAAATAATGATGGAAGCGCGTATGGCAGTGCGCCCAAGAGAGACGTTATACGAAGCGTTACTCGCCGCGCAATATCGTTATGGTGAGCGCAAAAACTGCATCGAAGACATTAATTTCAAACCCGACACATACCGCAGCTTGCTGACCAAAACGCTGTTTGTCGGGCGTATTTTGAATAAATACACCGCTCCTGGTGAAACGATTGGCCTGATGTTGCCGAATGCGGCAATCAGCGCGGCGGTGATTTTTGGTGCTTCTTCGCGCGGACGCATTCCGGCGATGATGAACTACACCTCAGGTGTGAAAGGGCTGACCAGCGCGATTACGGCCGCGCAACTCAAAACCATTTTCACCTCCCGTCAGTTTCTCGACAAAGGCAAGTTATGGCATTTGCCAGAGCAACTTTCGCAGGTGCGCTGGGTGTTTCTGGAAGATTTAAAAGCCGATGTTACGCTCGCCGATAAAATTTGGATTTTCAGCCATTTATTTATGCCGCGCCTGGCACAGGTTAAACAGCAACCCGAAGATGCGGCGATGGTGTTATTTACATCCGGCTCGGAAGGAAATCCCAAAGGTGTGGTGCACAGCCACAAAAGCTTACTGGCGAACGTTGAGCAAATTCGTACTATCGCGGATTTCACCGCCAACGATCGCTTTATGTCGGCACTGCCGCTGTTCCACTCGTTTGGTCTGACAGTCGGCTTATTTACCCCGCTACTCACGGGGGCAGAAGTATTCCTCTATCCAAGCCCTCTGCATTACCGCATTGTGCCGGAACTGGTTTATGACCGTAACTGCACCGTATTGTTTGGCACCTCGACCTTCCTTGGCAACTATGCACGTTTCGCCAATCCTTATGACTTTTTCCGTCTGCGTTACGTGGTTGCGGGAGCCGAAAAACTTCAGGAAAGCACTAAGCAGCTTTGGCAGGATAAATTTGGCCTGCGTATTCTTGAAGGTTATGGTGTTACGGAATGCGCGCCAGTCGTTTCAATTAATGTCCCTATGGCGGCAAAAGTAGGCACGGTGGGGCGTATTTTGCCAGCGATGGATGCCCGTCTGATGGCGGTACCCGGTATTGAAAACGGCGGGCGGTTGCAACTGAAAGGGCCGAACATCATGAAAGGCTATCTGCGAGTCGAAAACCCTGGCGTGCTGGAAGCGCCGAGTGCTGAAAATGCGCAGGGCGAAGTGGAAGCGGGTTGGTATGACACGGGCGATATTGTCAGATTCGATGAGCAGGGTTTTTGTGTGATTCAGGGGCGCGCTAAACGCTTCGCCAAAATTGCGGGTGAAATGGTTTCGCTGGAAATGGTCGAGCAACTGGCGCTGGGTGTTTCACCAGAGAAAATGCATGCAACCGTTATCAAAACGGATGCGGCGAAAGGTGAAGCGTTGGTGATGTACACCACGGATAACGAACTCAATCGAGAAAAACTGCTGCAATACGCTCGCGCCCATGGTGTGCCTGAGTTGGCTGTACCACGAGATATCCGCTTCCTGAAACAGTTACCTGTGTTGGGCAGTGGTAAACCTGATTTTGTCAGCCTGAAAGCAATGGTAGACCAACCGGAGACAAAGCATGCGTGATAGCGCCGTGAACGATACCTCCATTTGGTCCAGAGGCATGATGGCAGTCACTTGCGCGCAATTTTTATCGGCGTTTGGTGATAACGCTTTGCTGTTTGCAACCCTGGCGGTATTGAAGCAGCAGTTTTATCCCGACTGGAGCCAACCCATTTTGCAGATGGTATTTGTTGGCGCTTACATTTTATTTGCCCCGTTTGTCGGCCAGGTGGCTGATAGTTTTGCTAAAGGGCGAGTGATGATGTTTGCCAACAGCCTCAAGCTGGCAGGTGCTGTGGTTATCTGCTTTGGCTTTAATCCGTTTGTCGGTTATACGCTGGTGGGGATTGGTGCTGCGGCTTATTCTCCAGCGAAATACGGAATCCTTGGTGAGTTAACGACCGGCGATCGTCTGGTTAAGGCAAATGGCCTGATGGAATCATCGACCATTGCTGCCATTCTGCTGGGTTCTATGGCGGGCGGTGTGCTGGCTGATTGGCATATTGTTGCGGCACTTGGCGTATGTGTGCTGGTGTATGCTGGGGCGGTCGTGGCGAATATTTTTATTCCGAAGCTTGCGCCAGCCCGTCCTGGACAGTCCTGGCGCTTTACCCCGATGACCCGCAGTTTCTTCAATGCTTGCCGTACACTTTGGCAAAATGGTGAAACTCGCTTCTCGTTAGTCGGCACCAGTTTGTTCTGGGGCGCGGGCGTGACGTTGCGTTTCTTACTGGTTTTATGGGTGCCGGTGGCGCTGGGAATCACCGATAACGCGACGCCAACGTATCTGAATGCCATGGTTGCAGTGGGCATTGTGGTTGGTGCAGGGGCTGCGGCAAAACTGGTGACACTGAAAACGGTGGCGCGGTGTATGCCGGCGGGGATTTTGATCGGCGTTGGCGTTTTGTTCTTTGCCATGCAAAACGCGTTGCTGCCGTCTTACATGCTGCTCGTGCTGATCGGTATTTTGGGCGGGTTCTTCGTTGTTCCGCTTAACGCACTTCTTCAGGAGCGAGGCAAACATTCGGTTGGCGCGGGAAATGCCATTGCGGTGCAGAATCTCGGTGAAAATACCGCGATGTTGCTGATGTTGGGGCTTTACTCACTGGCGGTAAAAACCGGTGCGCCGATTGTCGGTATTGGCATTGGCTTTGGGGCGGTGTTTGCGCTGGCAATTGGTGGGTTGTGGGTTTGGCAGATTCGTCAGAAATAGGGGGCATCGCCATCTGGCTGTCTCTTAGTCATCTTTTTGAGGTTAGGTGGAGAGGGGCACTTTGTCAGTGTCGAAAAGGTTCCGTTCACCCGAAGTCTTCCGTTATATGCAGTTACCGAACCGGTGAACGACTTAGGGTGGCCACCGTCGCCACCCTAAGAACCCGGACTCCCGGCAAATAAATCGCCGCTGCGCGGTAAACACCGTTTTTCACCCAACATTCGCGGTCGTTCGCGATTCGCTCCCGGCGATCGCTCTCTTTCGCCGCTCCCGGCGGCTCAACCCCGACTGAAGGGTAAAAAAACGGCGCGATTTAAGCCGGACCCAAAGTCAACGTCAAAACCTAAGGTCAAAACCTAAGGTCAAAAGCCGAAGCGGTTTTGACTTTGTTCCCGGTATAAATTGCCCCAGTGTTCCCCATAAGTCAGGGGGGCGTGGTCGGGAACCACGCCAGTGAGCGATCGCCGGGAGCGAGTCGCGAACGACCCTGAACGTTGGGGATAAGCTGGGGTTTACCGCGAAGCGGCAATTTAAAACCGGGCGCCGAGGTCGCCAGGAGGATGGCGTAATCCTCCTGGCACGTTCACCGTTTACAACTGTTACAGAGATAACCAAACGCACGGGTGAACGGAAAAACAGTGGAGTGACAGATCCCAGCGTGGTGGATTACCACATTATGGCGCCGGATAAGTATAAACCCGATTCACCGCTTCCAACTCCTCAATTACCTCTTCACTCAAGTCCAGATGCAGGCTCTCAAGGTTGGTTTTCAATTGCTCAAGCGTGGTGGCACCTAACAGCGTGCTGGCGACAAACGGTTGGCGACGGACAAACGCCAGTGCCATTTGAGCCGGGTCGAGATTGTGTCGCTTCGCAACATCGACATAAGCGGCAACCGCTAGCTGCGTTTGCTCACCGCTGTAACGGGTGAAACGGCTGAACAGGGTATTGCGCGCACCAGCAGGTTTGGCTCCGTTGAGGTATTTACCGGTCAGAGTACCGAATCCCAGGCAAGAATAGGCCAACAACTCCACGCCTTCGCGCTGAGTAATCTCTGCCAGACCCACTTCAAAGCTACGGTTTACCAGACTGTACGGGTTCTGGATGGTGACGATACGCGGTAAATCATGCTTCTCTGCCAATTGCAGATAACGCATCACACCCCACGGAGTCTCGTTGGAAACACCGATGTAACGGATTTTCCCGGCGCGCTGAAACTCAGTGAGCGCTTCAAGTGTTTCAAGCAGCGTGACCGGCACGGCATTATCGGTCCACGTATAACCCAGTTTGCCAAAACAGTTTGTGGCGCGTTGCGGCCAGTGAACTTGATAGAGATCGATATAGTCGGTTTGCAGACGCTTCAAACTGGCATCCAGCGCATCGCGAATATTTCTGCGATCCAGTATCTGATTTGGTCGAATGCCTGCGTCGTTATTGCGGCTCGGACCGCTGACTTTGGTGGCAATAATCAGCTTCTCGCGATTAGCGCGCTGTTTTAGCCAGTTGCCGACATAGGTTTCGGTGAGTCCTTGTGTCTCCGGGCGTGGCGGGACCGGATACATTTCAGCGACATCAATGAGGTTAACCCCCTGATGGACTGCGTAATCAAGCTGTGCATGTGCGTCGGCTTCGCTGTTTTGCTCACCAAACGTCATGGTTCCCAGCCCTAGCGTACTTATTTCAAGAGAGCTGTGGGGGATACGGTGATAGTGCATAGCCGCTTTCCTTATTATTCAGTCTGACGGTCAGGCATGCGCCCAACAAAAAATGGACTATAAACATGGCAGAGGGGAAGCAAAAGCGGAAGAGGGGAAGTGAAGAAAAGTGTTACAGGCCAGCCAGGTGCTGACCTTTATATTTTAACGTTCAATGATTTGTGAAACATCGTCGCGATTGATCTGCATCTCGTTGCCTTGCTGATCACGGTAGCTGACTAAGCCGGTGTCGTCATCGACTTTGGGTTTACCGTCAGTCAGGATCATACGACCATCTTTGGTTGCCATCACGTAATCGCTACTACAACCGGAAACCGCAAATGCCAGACCGACAGCGGAAATAAGAACAGCCCATTTTTTCATCGTTATTCGCCTCGTGTGGTATGGAGTGACATATACAGTCTAGTAATAACTAGATTTGATGATGATGATAAGCAGCAAATTCTTAAAAAAAACAGAGGGGAAGCGAGGATGCTTCCCCTGCGTGGGTTACAGCGGGTTCTTTTTGTTACGGATCAGGTTCAGTGTTTCTACGGCGATTGAGAAGAACATCGCAAAGTAGATGTAACCTTTCGGCACGTGAATATCGAAACCTTCAAGAATCAAGGTAAAGCCGACCAGTAACAGGAATGACAACGCTAACATTTTCACCGACGGGTGACGCTCAACAAAATCACCAATCGATTTTGCCGCGAACATCATCACCAGCACGGCAATAACCACGGCTGCCATCATGATGAAAAGATGGTCGGACAGGCCGACAGCGGTAATCACCGAATCGAGGCTGAAAATAATATCCAGCAGCATGATTTGCACAATCGCGCCAAAGAAAGAGTGAACGTTGGTTTTTATGCTCTCTTCTTCCCCTTCGATGGATTCGTGGATCTCTTTGCTGGCCTTCCAGATTAAGAACAGACCGCCCAATGACAAAATGAGGTCTCGCGCAGAGAAATCATGGCCCATGATGCTAAACAGTGGGTGAATCAAATGCGTCATCCAGGCGATAGACGCCAGCAGCACCAGACGCATAATCATCGCGGCACCCAGACCCAGACGGCGTGCTTTGGCCTGTTGAGCTTTTGGCAGTTTCGCCACGACTAACGAGAGAAAAATGATATTGTCGATACCCAGAACGATTTCCAGAATCGTCAGAGTGCCCAGCGCCATCCACGCATTAGGATCGGTAATCCATGCAAACAACATTAAAAAATCCTGCCTGAAATTTATAAAACGCCAATTATAAACGCCAGCCCTGATCTGGGTGCAAGTTAAATGAATCTACAACGAGAAATGATTAGCCAGCAGAGCAGCCGTAAAATTCTTTTTCAGATAGAAACCGCGCGGCAACGTCAGAATTGGCGCGCCATCGGCACCAATCGCATCGGTTAATGCTTTGCTGTTGGCGGCTTTTGGACGCAACTGCAACACTTCCCCATGACGAGCAGTGATACGTTCGACCTGCCCAAGCACAATTAAATCCATCAATTCTTCCCAGTCCAAACGCAACTGCCGTTCTTCTTCTGCGGAAGGTGCCCACAGTAATGGTGAGCCAATATGCCTTTCAGCCAACGGAATTTGCCGCTCTCCTTCAACAGGGATCCACAGCACGCGTTTTAACTTGTGGCGCACATGGCTGGTTTCCCAAACCACACCCGTATTGCCAGTGAGCGGGGCGACACAAACAAAGGTGGTTTCCAGTGGACGTCCCATTCTATCAACAGGGATTGTTTTTAACTCGATACCAAGCGCTGCGAAATCTTGCTCTGGTTTGCTTCCGGCACTGGCTCCTAACCACAATTCGAGTAAAACACCGATCCAACCTTTGTCGCGTTTAAGATCTTTGGGGATGGGTAAACTGGCAAGCGCCGCCAATTCGCCCAGCGTATAGCCTGCCAGTTTCTGGGCTTGAGCAAGTAAAATCTGTTCATTTTCTGGAGGGGTAAGTAAAGGACGAAGTGCTTCCATTGTGCCTGACTGCTAAGTGGTTAAAAAATGAACGTGGTTTACCCACAACATGGAAATAGTTTAGCGTGTCGGGGATAAGAATGGCAATGCACTGATTTTGAATCATTTTTATCGCTAAAAATGAACAATTTTGAATTGTGCAAAAACCTTTTCCCATTCTGGTCACTGGCAATGAACAGGATCTTACACCGGGTTATCCACAGAAAAATGGGATAACTGGTAAAAAAGCTCACTACTGGTTCGATTTACAGCCTTGACGGGGGGGTAAAACCCATTTTTTCACCAGTTTGTGACTAACTTGTTGGCACAATCTGTGGATAAAAACGTCATTGGTCGATCTTTCATCAGTGAAAGATCCTGGTATGTGATGATCATCACACTACTGAGTCGTGAACTAATTTTTAACTCACTATTGCTTTGAAAGTATTGTGTATTTTTTTTATGAGCCGCGAGGTGATTTTGAAGTTATCCTAAGTTGTCCCGAGAGTATTAGGTAGTTCTTCACAGTTATATCCACAGAAAAAGTGAATAAACTCACCGCTCAAAACGGCCTAATGTTTATAACTCGGTCATATTTTGTGAGTTATTCAATTGTTATTCCTTTCTGGCAACCGTTACACAGTGGTTTACCGTCTAGCGCTTGTATGAAACAATCGCCCTAATCTAAGTTTGTTTTGAGGTAGTCCGGTGATCGATGATGATGGCTACCGCCCGAATGTTGGTATCGTAATCTGTAATCGGCAGGGTCAAGTGATGTGGGCCAGGCGTTTTGGTCAACATTCCTGGCAGTTTCCGCAAGGTGGCATCAATCCTGGCGAATCCCCGGAACAGGCAATGTACCGGGAGCTTTTCGAGGAAGTGGGTTTACAGCGAAAAGATGTCCGAATACTCGCCTCGACCCGAAACTGGTTACGTTACAAGTTACCTAAACGTTTGGTGCGTTGGGACACAAAGCCGGTTTGTATCGGCCAGAAACAAAAATGGTTTCTCTTGCAGTTGATCAGTAGCGATAACGATATCAATATGCAAACCAGCAGTACCCCAGAGTTTGATGGCTGGCGCTGGGTTAGCTATTGGTATCCGGTTCGTCAGGTTGTCTCCTTTAAACGCGATGTCTATCGTCGGGTGATGAAAGAGTTTGCAAGCGTCGTAATGCCGCTGCAGGAAGTTACGCCACCACGTAATAACGCGCCTGCTTGGCGACGTAAAAGAGGTTAAGTCACGCAAAAATGCTCACCCGTTTGCGAGAAATAGTCGAGAAGGTTGCCAGTGCTCCGCGCCTCAATGAGGCGCTGGATATTTTGGT
Organism: Buttiauxella selenatireducens; assembly: GCF_031432975.1. GTDB lineage: Bacteria > Pseudomonadota > Gammaproteobacteria > Enterobacterales > Enterobacteriaceae > Buttiauxella > Buttiauxella selenatireducens. The sequence goes on from NZ_CP133838.1 coordinate 902,433, forward strand.
TACAGATATCTGCCTTGCGATGGACACCGAGGTATGCTCGGTTTATCTCGCAGATCATGACCGGCGTTGCTTTTACCTGATGGCGACGCGCGGCCTTAAAAAGCCGCGTGGTCGCACAATCACACTCGCATTTGATGAAGGCATTGTCGGGTTGGTCGGCCGTCTTGCAGAACCGATAAACCTTGCTGATGCGCAAAAACATCCCAGCTTTAAATATGTCCCCGCAGTAAAAGAAGAACGTTTTCGAGCCTTTCTTGGCGTACCCATCATCCAGCGACGTCAATTGCTGGGGGTGCTGGTGGTACAACAACGTGAGCACCGGCAATATGATGAAAGCGAGGAGTCCTTTCTCGTTACGCTCGCCACACAAATGGCAGCCATCCTCTCTCAATCACAATTAGCCGCCTTATTTGGCCAATATCGCCAGACGCGTATCCGGGCATTGCCTGCATCGCCAGGCGTTGCGATTGCTGAAGGCTGGATGGACTCAACGCTCCCGTTAATGGAGCAAGTGTCTGAAGCGTCGACGCTGGATACCACGCTTGAGCGCGAGCGTCTTACTGCAGCACTTGAAGAAGCGTCTAACGAATTTCGACGTTACAGCAAACGTTTTGCGGCGGGGGCCCAGAAAGAAACTGCGGCTATCTTTGACCTCTATTCGCACCTGTTAACTGATGCCCGTCTTCGTCGAGAATTATTCGAAGAAGTTGATAAAGGCTCGGTTGCAGAATGGGCGGTTAAAAAAGTTATCGAAAAGTTTGCGGAGCAATTCGCAAGCCTGACTGACGGCTACTTAAAAGAACGCGCAGGCGATCTTCGTACCCTCGGTCAACGTCTGTTATTCCATCTCGATGATACCGTCCAGAGCCCAAACACCTGGCCTGAACGCTTTGTGTTGGTGGCTGATGAGCTATCCGCGACGACCCTTGCTGAGTTACCGCAAAACCGCCTGGTTGGCGTAGTCGTGCGCGATGGTGCGGCGAACTCGCACGCGGCGATCATGGTGCGTGCGTTGGGCATCCCGACGGTCATGGGGGCGGATATCCAGCCTTCGGTGCTGCACCGCCGAACTTTAGTTGTGGATGGTTACCGCGGTGAATTGCTGGTTGACCCAGAAACGGTGCTGTTGCAGGAATACCAGCGGCTCATTACCGAAGAGAACGAACTTAGCCGATTGGTTGAGGACGACGTTGATAGCCCCGCGGCGCTTAAAAGTGGTGAGCGTGTGCAGGTGATGCTGAATGCTGGTCTGAGTCCAGAGCATGAACAACTGCTTGGCAGCCGCATTGATGGCATTGGTTTATATCGCACCGAAATCCCATTCATGCTGCAAAGTGGTTTCCCGTCGGAAGAAGAGCAGGTCGCCCAGTATCAGGGCATGTTGCAGATGTTTAACGACAAACCCGTTACGCTGCGAACACTGGATGTTGGCGCGGATAAACAACTGCCCTACATGCCAATCAGCGAGGAAAACCCGTGTCTTGGCTGGCGAGGGATCCGTATCACGCTTGACCAACCTGAGATCTTCCTGGTGCAGGTGCGCGCCATGCTGCGTGCCAATGCTGCTACTGGCAACCTGAGCATTCTGCTGCCGATGATAACCAGCATCGACGAGATTGACGAAGCTCGTAGACTGATAGACCGCGCCGGGCGTGAAGTAGAAGAAGTGCTCGGCTACGAGTTACCCAAACTCCGTATTGGCATCATGGTTGAAGTCCCGTCGATGGTGTTCATGCTTGGGCATCTTGCCAGCCGTGTTGATTTCATCTCTGTTGGTACTAACGACCTAACGCAGTATTTACTGGCTGTCGATCGTAACAACACTCGCGTAGCTAGCCTCTATGACAGCCTGCACCCGGCGATGCTGCGTGCATTGAATCATATTGCTAAAGAAGCTGAACGTAACGGCATCGATTTGTGCCTTTGCGGTGAAATGGCAGGCGACCCGATGTGTGTTGCTCTGCTGGTTGGCATGGGCTATCGCCATTTGTCGATGAATGGCCGTTCAGTGGCGCGTGTTAAATATTTGCTGCGACACATTAGTCTGGAAGAGGTGCAATTACTGGCACAGCGCAGCCTTGAGGCTCAGCTTGCGACAGAAGTGCGCCATCAAGTCGCATCCTTCATGGAGCGTCGTGGCATGGGTGGTTTGATTCGCGGCGGGCGCTAAGGCGCTCGTTGTTCCCTCCCCGGTTCCCGTAGATTACACATCTTTTACAACTACATCGGCTAAACCCAGCTAGCGTTTGTGCTATCATCCGCTGCTTTCGGAGCGCATCTGCACAGATGCGTATTTGCAACCCATCGTCAACTTTCGGTGGGGTAACAATGGTTTGTGGTGACAGATGAATAGTGGCTATCTGCATTTCCCTGAATTTGACCCGGTGATTTTTTCCATTGGGCCAGTCTCTTTGCACTGGTACGGAGTGATGTACCTGGTCGGCTTCGTGTTTGCCATGTGGCTTGCGGGTCGTCGTGCCAAGAAACCAGGCAGCGGTTGGACGAAAGACGAAGTCGAAAACCTGCTGTATGCTGGCTTTCTGGGGGTATTCCTTGGTGGGCGCATTGGTTTTGTCCTCTTCTACAATCTGCCTGTTTTCCTTGCCGACCCTCTGTACCTGTTCAAAGTCTGGGACGGCGGGATGTCCTTCCATGGCGGGCTGATCGGTGTTATCTGTGTGATGATCTGGTTTGCGCGTCGCACACATCGCTCCTTCTTCCAGGTATCGGATTTCATTGCGCCACTGATTCCATTTGGCCTGGGTGCCGGTCGCCTTGGTAATTTTATCAATGGCGAATTGTGGGGGCGTGTTGATCCAAACTTCCATTGGGCAATGCTGTTCCCGGGCTCGCGCAGTGAAGATATCGGCCTGTTGGCGACGCACCCTGAATGGCAGTCGTTGTTTAACACCTACGGTGTCTTGCCGCGCCATCCTTCTCAGCTTTACGAAATGGTTCTGGAAGGGATCGTACTGTTCATTATCCTGAACCTGTATATTCGTAAGCCACGTCCGATGGGGGCTGTTTCCGGTCTGTTCCTGATTGGCTACGGTGCTTTCCGTATCATTGTCGAATTCTTCCGCCAGCCAGATGCTCAGTTTACCGGTGCGTGGGTGCAGTACATCAGCATGGGGCAAATCCTCTCGATTCCGATGATTGTCGCGGGTGTGATTTTGATGGTTTGGGCGTATCGCCGTCGTCCGCAGCAACAGCTTTCGTGAGGAAACATGCAACAATATCTTGATTTGATGAAACATGTGCTGGAAAACGGCACACCAAAAGATGACCGCACGGGTACGGGTACGCTGTCGATTTTCGGTCATCAAATGCGCTTTAATTTGCAAGATGGTTTCCCACTGGTTACCACTAAACGCTGCCATTTACGCTCCATCATTCATGAACTGCTGTGGTTCCTGAAAGGGGATACCAACGTCGCATATCTGCACGAAAACAACGTCTCAATTTGGGACGAATGGGCAGATGAAAATGGCGATCTTGGCCCCGTTTATGGCAAACAGTGGCGCTCCTGGGCAACCCCTGATGGCCGCTACATTGACCAGTTAACCACTGTGATTAACCAGTTAAAAAACGACCCAGATTCGCGCCGCATCATTGTTTCGGCGTGGAATGTGGGTGAGCTGGATAAAATGGCATTGGCTCCATGCCATGCGTTTTTCCAGTTCTACGTGGCTGACGGCAAGCTTTCTTGCCAGCTTTACCAGCGTTCATGCGATATCTTCCTTGGCCTGCCATTTAATATCGCCAGCTACGCATTACTGGTACATATGATGGCGCAGCAATGCGATTTGGAAGTGGGTGATTTTGTCTGGACGGGTGGCGATACCCATTTGTACAGCAACCACCTCGAGCAAACGCGTTTGCAGTTAACGCGTGAACCCCGCGCTCTGCCAAAACTGGTAATCAAACGCAAACCTGAGTCCCTGTTTGACTATCGTTTCGACGATTTCGAAATTGAAGGCTACGATCCTCATCCTGCGATCAAAGCCCCTGTCGCTATCTAACGGGTGACAGCCTGCCATAACCGGTGCCACTTGTGCGCCGGTTTTTTTTGCCCCAATTATGGTATTGCGAGCCTCCTTCCAGCACTTCTGAAACGTACAGCAACAGCAAAAATTTCCTTCGAGACATCCTCAGAATCCAGTCATCTTCAGTAGCGAAGAATTGAGTGGCTGGCACACTGCTGCCATGAAAACAAAACAGTCTGGATTTAGCTTAATAGAAATGATGGTGGTGATGGTTATTGTCGCAACGCTTAGCACAGGCGGGGTGTACGGCTGGCAACAATGGCAGCAACAGCAGCGAATGTGGATAACTACCCAGCATATTCGTCATTTGCTCGAACAGCTGCGCAGCGATGCCAACTGGAATAATCGCGACCATTTACTTACGGTGAATCGCCCAGGGAAAAGCTGGTGCCTATCCAGCAAGTTAATTGAAGCTACCCAATGTTTATCCGAAGGGCGCTGGAGGTTGATTCAACCTTTTACAGATGTCGATATTAGCGAGGTAACGGTGGGTCTTGGATTTTATGGCCTGAGAAATACCGCCTGGCCAGGTCACATCACGTTGCAAAGCGCGGCAGGAAAATGGCATGTGGTGCTGTCGGCTCAAGGACGCATTCGAGTTTGTGAGGTTGTCGGGAGTAACAAATGCAGCTAAATCAGCAGGGGTTTACTTTACTTGAAACGCTCATCGCGATGGCATTAAGTAGCATTGTCCTGCTGGGTGCTGGCCGATTATTTCCGGTTCTTCAACGCGCTGTATTACAGCAGTACCAGAAAGAAACCGTGCAAGAGTCGCTATGGCAATTAGCATTTAGCTTGGGAAAGCAGCTGCAGCGGGCAGGCTATTGCCACGGAAACTGCTCAGGGCAGGGACTGGTATTGAGCAAAAGAGGGGAATGCGTGTTGTCGCAATGGGATAGCAATAGCAACGGACGCTGGGAACCTGGCAGCCATGCGGAAGCCGAGCAGACAGGCTTTCGACTGAACGGTACCGACCTGGAAACGCTACGTGGGGCGACCCATTGCGAAGGCGGTGGCTGGGATAAATTATCCGATCCTGCGACGCTGGTCATACAGCGATTTACAGTCACCCGTTTGGCTCGGCATGCCATGTCACCCTTGTTGGTTATCGAACTTGCAGGGGCCTCGAAAAGTGGTCAAAACCCAGTGTCACTTCGCCACACGGTAGTGGGATATAACCTGTGAGCAGGCAATTAGAGCGTGGGAATATCACCCTTGGATTTGTACTACTGCTATTTGCTCTGGGGATCTTAATGCTCGGCGGATTACAGCAGCAGTTAAGCCACCAAAGGTTTCTGGTCGCCAGTGAAGTCGATTTCCTTAAACAATATGCCAGTGCAGTTTCAGCTCAAGCTTGGGGAGGCCAGTTATCGTGGCAATCTCAGCAATCCTGGCAGTGCCAGCAGCACACTGGAAAAGGCTGGAAAAGTTGTGTGCGAGGGGGGGAGAAAAATGAAGCTGTTATGGCGGCATTCGGTATGGTACCAGGACAAAAAATGCCGCTGATTCTTTGGGAATGGGGAACACTGGTTAACTCACAATGGTCATCAACACCACATGGCTGGCTGGATTTCTGCCCTTTTTCTGAGGCGGCACGATGCCAACTCCCCCAATAAAATCATTGCAGCGTGGATTTAGCTTGGTTGAAGTGCTTTGTGCCATGGCCTTGTTTTCGGTAGTGATGTTGGCTTTACTTGGCTATCACCGGGTTTTACAGCAAGGTTTTCAGTCTCAGTGGCAATTCCGGCAACTTTGGCGGCTGGCGCTGGAAATGAGTGAGCCAGAATCCCCCTTACCGGCTGATGAATGGAAAGTCAGTCGGCAGCAGACATCGGCAGCTGGATGTGTCAGCATCGATGTTACGATTAAGAGCCCGGAAGGGCGAACTGGGCAGCTGTCACGGTTACATTGCCTGCAGAAAGAGAAAAGTCAGGAGTAGCGATTCTATGTTGCGTGTTTACCATTCCAACCAGCTGGATGTGCTGGAAGCAATTATGGAATTTATTGTTGAACAGCAACCATTGCCGGACCCGTTCGAACCCGAAGTGATATTGGTACAAAGTACCGGTATGGCGCAATGGCTACAAATGACGCTGGCGCAAAAATTCGGTATCGCGGCCAACATCAGCTTCCCCCTTCCGGCGAGCTTTATATGGGATATGTTTGTTCGCGTGTTACCGAATATCCCTGAGCAAAGTGCGTTCAATAAACAAAGCATGAGCTGGAAGTTAATGACGCTCATCCCGACCATGTTCGAAAAGCCTGAGTTTGCACTGCTAAAGCAATATCTTGAAGACGATGAAAATGGCCGAAAACTTTCTCAACTAGCCTCAAGAATTGCTGACCTTTATGACCAATATTTAGTCTATCGTCCAGACTGGCTAAGTCAGTGGGAAAAGGGAGAGCTTGTCGACAATGTGGGCGACGCTCAATTGTGGCAGGCTCCGCTATGGGCGGCACTGGTTCGCCATACGCAAGAACTTGGTCAGCCAGAATGGCACCGCGCCAATCTCTATCAGCGTTTCATTAAAGCCCTTGAATCTACCTCTGAATGCCCGCCTGGTTTACCGCCCCGCGTCTTTATATGTGGGATTTCCGCGTTACCACCGGTTTACCTTCAGGCGCTGCAAGCTCTGGGTAAACACATTGATGTGCATTTACTGTTTACGAACCCTTGCCGTTACTACTGGGGCGATATTAAAGATCCGTCTTATCTTGCTCGGCTAATCAGTCGCCGCCGACGCAAACATACTCAGGAAGACATTACGCTTCCGCTATTTAAAGACAGCAACACCGCTTCTTCTCTATTCAACGACGACGGTGAGCAAGATATTGGCAACCCTTTATTGGCTTCGTGGGGGAAATTAGGGCGTGATTACACGTACTTGTTGGCCGAACTGCAGCAATTCGAAGAAATTGATGTTTTCGTTGATATCGAGCCCAATAATTTACTGCGCAATTTGCAGTACGATTTGCTTGAGTTACAAAACAATGCGGTCACGGGGCTTACCCTGGAAGAGTTTGAGCACAGCCATAATAAACGCGTCCTTTCACCGGAAGATTATTCTGTCACCTTCCATGAGTGTCATAGCCCTCAACGCGAAGTAGAAGTACTGCATGATCAATTGTTGGCTATGTTGGATGCTGACCCAACGCTTACACCGCGTGACATCATCGTGATGGTGGCAGATATCGACAGTTACAGCCCGTTTATCCAGGCTGTATTCGGCAATGCTGTAGGTGAACGACGGTTGCCGTTTGCGATTTCTGACCGGCGAGCAAGACAAGCTCACCCAGCGTTACAAGCATTTATCTCCTTACTTTCACTACCTGATAGCCGTTTTGCCGCGCAGGATGTCCTTGCTTTACTTGAAGTTCCTGCACTGGCTGCGCGTTTCTCAATTAATGAAGAAGGGCTGCGCTACCTACGCCAGTGGGTGAATGAATCAGGGATCCGCTGGGGGATTGACGACGACAACGTACGTGAATGGGATCTTCCGGCTACCGGGCAGCACACCTGGCGCTTTGGTTTAACTCGCATGTTATTGGGCTATGCAATGGATAGCCAGGCAGGAGAGTGGCAGTCGATCCTTCCTTATGATGAATCGAGCGGCTTAATTGCTGAACTCGTAGGGCAACTTGCCGAGCTGTTAATGCAGTTGAACAATTGGCGACGCGAGCTCTCGGTGGCGCGCCCATTGGCGGAATGGACGACTGTTTGCCGTGAAATGTTAGCGAGCTTCTTCCTTCCAGATACGGAAACCGAAGGCGCGTTGGCCCTGATTGAACAACAGTGGCAGGACATCATCAAATATGGCCTTGAGTCGCGTTATCAGGAGAACATCTCCTTAATTTTATTGCGTGAGGAGCTGGCACAGCGGTTAGATCAAGAGCGCATCAGCCAGCGTTTCCTGGCAGGGCCGATCAACTTCTGCACCCTGATGCCGATGCGTTCAATTCCGTTCAAAGTGGTTTGTTTGCTTGGCATGAATGATGGCGTTTACCCACGCGCATTGGCACCGCTTGGGTTTGATCTAATGAGTCAGAAACCTCAGCGAGGTGATCGTAGTCGTCGCGATGACGATCGATACTTGTTCCTTGAAGCGCTTAACTCAGCGCAAATGCGCTTCTATATCAGTTATATCGGGCGTTCTATTCAGGACAACAGCCAGCGCTATCCTTCTGTATTGGTTGACGAACTCCTGGACTACATCGCACAAAGCCATTGCTTGCCACAGGACTCAGAACAAACCTGTGATGTTAGCAGCGAGCGTGTGAAAAAATATTTGGTCCAGCAGCATTACCGCACCCCGTTTGAGTCGGGGAATTTTATCCCCGGCGTAACGGCACAAAGCTATGCCAGGGAATGGTTGCCCGCCGCAAGCGAGCAAGGCAATCCACAGGTTCCCTTTATTCAACCCTTGCAGGAAGCTGCTTATGACGTCATCACGTTGGAGCAATTGCAACGTTTCTGGCGGCATCCTGTTCGCGCCTTTTTCCAAATGCGTTTGGGCATCAATTTCCGACTTGAAGAAACCGAACTCCCGGATGCGGAACCTTTCACACTAGATAGCCTCGAACGTTTCCAGATGAATCAGGAATTGCTGAATACCCTGGTTCAGGAAGGTGACACGCAGCAGCTATTCCGCCGTTATCGGGCGGCGGGGATCTTGCCGTACGGCGCTTTTGGGGAAATTTTATGGGAAAGCCAGCTCACAGAGATGGAAGAGCTGGCGAAAAAAGTGAGAGCCGAGCGACAGAATGGCAATAGCCTGGAAGTGTCGTTGCAAATAGATGGAACAAGTCTGGAAGGATGGCTGTCGGATGTACAGGAAGATGGCCTGCTGCGCTGGCGGCCTTCCATTCTCAATCCTGCACATGGTTTGCAATTGTGGATTGAACATGTGGTTTGGTGTGCGATGGGGGGAAGAGGCGAGAGCCGTCTGTACGGGCGGGATTCGACCGAATGGAAATTTCCTTCCCTCGATCTCGAGCAGGCAAAAAACTATCTCCAGCAACTTATTGATGGTTATCGCAAAGGATTAGTACAACCCCTTCTCCTCCTCCCAATAAGTGGTGGGGCGTGGATAAAAGCCTGTTACGAACCGGCGAATGATGCCATTTTATGGGATGAGCAAACGCAGCAGAAAGCCAAAAGCAAGTTATTGGCGGCCTGGGAGGGGAATCAGAGAGTAGAAGGCGAAGGGGCTGATATGTGGCTACAACGCCTGTATCGAACGCTGGATCCGGATTACTACGATGCCATCATCACCGAGGCTGAGCGTTACTTGCTGCCTTTGTTTCGTTTCAACAAAGCTTAAAAAGCTGTATAAAAATTGCACAATCCGGCAGGTTCATCTATTATGCGCAACTTGCTCAGGATTGGCGAAAAAAGCATCAACTAAAAATAACATGTTTGTTTGAAAGTTGTTAATGATGAGTGAGTTATACCCTTAGTACTTCAAATTACAGCGACTTCTGCAACTTGAAGTCCTAAGGGTATAGGAAGTTTCGTGATTATGAGGTTCGTTAATGCCTAAATGTAGCACCTGGTTAAAACCGCTTTTCTTGTTAGTCGCTCTTTGGGCACCATTAAGTCAGGCAGACACGGGTTGGCAACCTATCCAGGAAACTATCCGTAAAAGTGAGAAAGACAATCGTCAATATCAGGCCGTACGTCTTGATAATGGTATGACGGTCCTGCTGGTCTCTGATCCGCAAGCCGTTAAGTCATTGTCTGCATTAGTGGTTCCGGTTGGATCCTTAGAAGATCCTGACGACCATCTTGGCCTGGCTCACTACCTTGAACATATGACGCTGATGGGTTCTAAAAAATATCCTGAACCGGATAGCCTGTCGGAGTTTCTCAAAAAGCATGGTGGCAGCCATAACGCCAGCACCGCAACTTACCGTACCGCGTTCTACCTTGAGGTGGAAAACGATGCACTGGAAGGAGCGGTCGACCGTTTGTCTGATGCTATCGCTGAGCCAAATCTCGCACCTGAATATGCCGAACGTGAACGCAATGCGGTGAATGCTGAACTGACCTTAGCCCGTGCCCGTGACGGTATGCGTATGGCGCAAGTCAGTGCAGAAACGATCAACCCAGCTCACCCTGGCTCACGTTTTTCGGGCGGTAATCTGGAAACACTGCGCGATAAACCGGGCAGCAAGTTGTTGGATGCGCTGGTGGCTTTCCGCGATAAATATTATTCCGCGAACCTGATGAAAGCGGTTATTTACAGCAATAAGCCATTGCCTGAATTGGCAAAGATTGCGGTGGATACCTATGGGCGTGTGCCGAATAAAAATATCGAAAGGCCGACCATTGACGTGCCCGTTGTGACTGACGCACAAAAAGGCATAGTGATTCACTACGTGCCAGCCTTGCCGCGCAAAGTGGTGCGAGTTGAATTCCGAATCGATAATAATAGCGATAAATTCCGCAGCAAAACGGATGAATTAATTGGCTATTTGATTGGCAACCGTAGTAACGATACCCTTTCTGACTGGTTACAAAAGCAAGGCCTCGCGGACAGCATTCGTGCTGATTCCGATCCAATAGTTAATGGCAATAGCGGCGTGTTCGCCATTTCAGTGTCATTGACTGATAAAGGCCTTGCCCAGCGTGATGAAGTCGTGGCGGCTATTTTCAGCTATTTGAATAAATTACGTGAAACTGGTGTCGATAAAAGCTACTTCGATGAGCTCGCCCATGTGCTGGATCTCGACTTCCGTTACCCGTCAATTACCCGCAATATGGATTACGTTGAATGGTTAGCCGACACCATGCTGCGTGTGCCGGTTGAACATACACTGGATTTCGTGAATATTGCCGATCAATATGACCCGGCAGCTATCAAAGCACGGCTGGATATGATGACGCCGCAGAATGCCCGCGTCTGGTATATCAGCCCGAAAGAGCCTCATAACAAAACGGCTTATTTTGTTGAAGCGCCCTATCAGGTCGATAAAATTACGCCACAAGTGTTCAACGACTGGCAGCAAAAATCAGCGGCAATTAAGCTGGAACTGCCTAAGCTGAACCCCTACATCCCTGATGACTTTACGTTGGTCAAACCTGAAAAAACCTATGCTCATCCAGAGTTGTTGGTAAAAGAGCCTGGTTTACGCGTGCTGTATATGCCAAGCCGCTATTTTGCCAGCGAACCTAAGGCAGATGTGACGATGGTGCTGCGCAATCCGCAGGCGATGGACAGCGCGAAAAACCAGGTATTATTTGCTCTGAATGACTATCTGGCAGGTATTGCGCTGGATCAGTTAAGCAATCAGGCTTCTGTCGGAGGGATTGGTTTCTCAACCAATGCTAATAGCGGTTTGATGGTGAATGCCAATGGTTATACCCAACGTTTGCCGCAATTATTTGAAGCGCTGTTGAAGGGCTACTTCTCCTATACCCCGACCCAGGAACAACTGGATCAGGCGAAGTCATGGTATGCCCAAATGATGGATTCGGCAGACAAAGGCAAAGCTTACGATCAGGCGATTATGCCAGTGCAAATGGTGTCGCAGGTGCCTTATTTCCAACGCGAAGTGCGCCGTTCGCTGTTGCCAGGGCTGACATTACAAGATGTGCTTGATTACCGTGATGCGTTAAAAACCCATGCTAAACCTGAATTTTTGGTGCTGGGTAACATGTCTCCTCAGCAGGCAAAGGATCTGGCGCATAACGTACAAAGCCAACTTGCCACCGAAGGAAACGAATGGTGCCGTAATAAGGATGTGCTGGTAGATAAACAACATTTAGCCATGTTCGAAAAAGCGGGCAGCAGTACGGATTCCGCTCTGGCAGCGGTTTATGTGCCTAAAGGTTTTGATGAAACCGTAAGTACCGCTTACAGCTCAATGTTAGGGCAAATTATTCAGCCGTGGTTCTACAACCAGTTACGTACGCAAGAGCAGTTGGGTTATGCGGTATTTGCCTTCCCGATGTCGATTGGGCGTCAGTGGGGGATTGGTTTCTTGCTGCAAAGCAACGACAAACAACCGGCCTATTTGTACCAACGCTTTAAAGCGTTTTACCCAACCGCTGAGCAAAAGCTGCGTAGCATGAGTGCAGAGGATTTTGCACAAATGCAGCAGGGGATGATCAGTGAAATTATGCAGGCGCCGCAAACCTTGTCGCAGGAAGCTTCTCAATTGAGCAAAGATTTCGATCGCGGAAACCTGGACTTTGATTCGCGTGATAAAGTTGTCGCTGAAATTAAAAAGCTGACGCCACAAAAACTGGCTGATTTCTTCCATCAGGCTGTGATTGAACCGCAAGGAATGGCTGTTCTCTCGCAAATTTCTGGCAACAACAATGGCAAGGCGGAATACGCTGCGCCAGATGGGTGGAAAACCTGGAAGGGAGTCAGCGGCCTGCAACAATCATTGCCGCTCGTCGACCCTAAATAGTTTGAGATACTGCCGGGCCGCAAAGGAATTAACCCATTGGCTGATTTGATTCAGTCAATGGGTGATAATGTGCAGCTAATACACCCGCAACTTGAAAGATGAAGGGTAAATAATGACCGGAACCACGCAACCTCTTGATCCCCTAAGTTTACCTTTGACAGGGGAGAGGTTGATTGAAGCCTCTGCCGGTACCGGAAAGACATTCACCATCGCAGCACTTTATTTACGCTTGCTGCTTGGCCTGGGTGGTGAAAATGCCCATCCTCGCCCACTCTCCGTTGAAGAATTATTGGTCGTAACGTTTACTCAGGCGGCGACCGAAGAACTCCGTGGTCGCATTCGTGCCAACATTCATGAATTGCGCATCGCCTGCGTTCGCAACCGAACTGATAATCCCCTGTTCCAAAACTTGTTGGCAGAGATCCCCGATCTTCACCAGGCGGCCCGAATTTTGCGTCTTGCTGAACAGCAAATGGATGATGCGGCCATTTTTACCATTCATGGCTTTTGCCAAAGGATGCTCAGCCTTAACGCGTTTGAATCGGGCATGTTGTTCGAGCAACAGCTTATAGAAGATGAATCGCTGTTACGTCGCCATGCTTGTGCTGACTTCTGGCGTCGCCATTGCTACCCACTGCCGAAGCCGATAGCGCAAGTTATGGCCGAGAAATGGGCTGGGCCTGAGGAGTTGCTCAAGGATATAAACAGCTGGCTTCAGGGTGAGCAGCCGGTCCTGAAGCAGCCGCCTGCGGATGATGAAACCCTGCTCGCTCGGCATCAAAAGATCATTACCGCGATTGAGGATGTGAAAACTCAGTGGCGTGACTGCGCGGACGACATTGCTCAAATTCTCAGTGAAGCAAAAATTGATCGCCGTAGTTACAGCAGTAAAAATTTGCCTAACTGGCTGAATATTGTCGGAACCTGGGCGCAAACAGAAACCACAACCTACAAATTGCCTGAGCAGTTGGAACGCTTTTCTCAATCAATGCTGGATGAGAAAACCAAAGAAGGCCAACCGCCGCAGCATCCTGTTTTCAGGGCAATTAATTCGCTGTTGGGTGAGCCGCTGACGCTGCGTGATTTGGTCATCGCCCGCGCAATGTCTGAAATCCGTTACACCGTGCAGCAGGAAAAACGTCGTCGTGGCGAGTTAGGATTTGACGACATGTTGACTCGCCTGGATGAAGCGCTGCACAAACCAGGTGGCGACGCGCTGGCCGCGGCCATCAGGGCACGTTTCCCGGCAGCAATGATTGATGAATTCCAGGATACCGACCCGCAGCAATATCGTATTTTCAGACGCTTATATATCAATCAGCCTGATACGGCATTGTTGCTTATCGGTGACCCCAAGCAGGCGATTTACGCATTCCGTGGCGCGGACATTTTTACCTATATGAAAGCGCGTCATGAGGTAAGCGCCCACTACACGCTGGATACCAACTGGCGCTCATCTCCAGGGATGATTAGCAGCGTCAATACCTTGTTCCAGCAATTGGATAATCCCTTCTTATTCCAGCAAATTCCTTTCTTAGCGGTGAAAGCTGCGGCGAAAAACAGCGGCCTGCGTTTTACGTTTAAAGGAAAAAATCAGGCGGCGATGACATTCTGGGCCCAATCGGGTGATGGCTGCGGAGTGAGTGATTACCAACAAACCATGGCCATGCAGTGCGCGCAGCAGATTCGGGACTGGTTGAGTGCCGGGCAGCACGGCGAAGCTTTGTTGTGGAAAGGCGAAGAATCGCGCCCAGTACAGTCGTCTGACATCACCATTCTGGTACGCAGCCGTGGCGAGGCGTCCATTGTGCGTGAAGCACTGTCGAGTCTGAATATTCCGTCCGTGTATCTTTCAAACCGCGACTCGGTGTTCGCAACGCCAGAAGCGCGAGAAATATTGTGGATTTTGCAGGCTGTTTTGGCGCCGGAAATAGAAACCGCGCTGCGCAGTGCCGTCGCGACCAGCATGTTGGGTCTTGATGCCCGCATGATTGAAGCGCTTAACGAAGATGAAAATGCCTGGGATCAACTGGTCGAGGAGTTTTCAGAATATCGCCACATCTGGCTGCGCCGGGGCGTGATGCCGATGTTGCGTGCGCTAATTGCTCGTCGCCAGATAGCCGAAAACTTGTTGGCAACGCCAGGTGGTGAGCGCCGTCTGACCGATATTTTGCACATCAGCGAATTGCTGCAAGAAGAAGCCTCACAGACTGACAGTGAACATGCGTTGGTTCGTTGGTTGGCGCAGCAGGTTGCCGAACCTGACAGCAATTCATTCAGCCAACAATTGCGTCTCGAAAGCGACAGGCATTTGGTGCAGGTTGTCACTATTCACAAATCAAAAGGGCTGGAGTATCCGCTGGTTTGGCTACCGTTCATCGCTAACTATCGTGCGCAAAACAGTGGCTTATATCACGACCGCTCGACATTCTCGCCGTTGCTGGATTTGAGCGACGATGCAGAGAGCCTGAGTCTCGCTGAAGAAGAACGTTTGGCGGAGGATTTGCGTCTGTTGTATGTCGCGCTGACGCGTTCCATTTGGCATTGCAGTATTGGTGTGGCGCCGTTGTTTAAAGGCAACCGCGCCAAAAAAGGGGCCAGCGACCTGCATCTCGGGGCATTGGGTTATCTTGTGCAAAAGGGCGAAGCGAAAGATGCGGCGGGATTACAGTCTTGCTTAACGCAACTGGCGAGTGAGTCGGTGAGTATCCAGGAAGCCCAATCTGATGATTACACGCCCTGGCAGCCGGTGAGTGCCGAACTCCCGCAGTTGAGTGCCCGCACGATGGAACGGCAGGTGACTGATAACTGGCGTGTTACCAGTTATTCAGGTTTGCAACAGCATGGCAGCAGTCTTGCACAGGATTTATTGCCGCGGCTGGATGTGGATGCCGCAGGAGTGGCACCGGTACAAAGTGAGCCATTACTCACTCCGCACACCTTCCCACGCGGGGCAGGTCCTGGCACTTTCCTCCATAGCTTATTCGAAGGTATTGATTTTACGCAGCCGCTTGACGATGCGTGGATTCTGAAGCAACTCAGTGAGCAGGGATTTAGCGAGGAGTGGCAGCCGAGATTAAAGGAATGGTTGCACACTATTTTACAGGCACCGTTAAATGAAACGGGCGTCTCCCTCAGCCAGTTAACGCCTCAGAACAAACAGGTCGAGCTGGAGTTTTATCTGCCGATTGCGAGTGATTTACACGCCGCGCAGTTGGACAAACTGGTTCGGGAATATGATCCGTTATCAGCAGGTTGCTCACCGTTAAACTTCAGACAAGTACGCGGCATGCTGAAAGGCTTTATTGACCTGGTGTTCCGCTGGCAAGGGCGGTATTACCTGCTGGATTACAAATCGAACTGGTTAGGAGAAGACAGCAGCGCCTACACTCAGGAAGCCATGGCCCAGGCGATGCAGGCACATCGTTATGATCTGCAATATCAACTGTATACGTTGGCGCTGCACCGTTATTTGCGCCACCGCATTGCTGATTATGACTACCAAACTCATTTCGGGGGCGTCATCTACCTCTTCTTGCGCGGCGTTGAAAGTAACGGTTCGTCACAAGGAATATTTACCACCCGTCCTGACGAACAATTAATAGCGAAAATGGACACACTCTTTGCATTGAAAACGGGTGTTGCGGAACAAACGGACGAGGTTGCGCCATGAAAATGTCTGAGTTGTTACAGCAAGCGGTTGAGCAGAAATCGCTGCGTGCTCTGGATGCCCAGTTCGCCATGATGATTGCCGGTGATGAGCAACCTGCCGTTATGCTCGCGGCCGCGTTAGTCAGCCATGATGCCGGAGAAGGCCATGTGTGCCTTCCTCTTTCACGTTTAACACCCGAATTCTGTTTTACCGGGCGGCAACCTGACCTGGCCGAACAACTGTTTGCCGGGGCCGCCGTCAAGTCCGGCTGGCGTGAAGTGTTGCTGGCATCAGATGCGGTGAGTGAGCATGAAGGTGCTACGCCATTAAAGCTGATTGGCGACCGGTTGTATCTCAACCGGATGTGGCAAAACGAACAGTTAGTTGCGCGGTTTTTTGGAGAGGAGAACCGCGCGATACCTCTCGATGAAGAGCAGGTCATTCGCGTTCTGAGCCAGCTTTTTGAACCGATGGCTGATATCGACTGGCAAAAAGTTGCAGCAGCCGTAGCGCTGACGCGACGTATTTCTGTGATTTCTGGCGGGCCGGGAACAGGTAAAACGACCACCGTGGCGAAGTTACTCGCAGCCCTGGTTCAGCTCACCACTACAGCACCCTTGCGCATCCAATTGGCGGCGCCGACAGGTAAAGCCGCCGCGCGATTAACGGAATCACTGGGTTCAGCGTTACGCCGTTTACCGCTGGATGACACGCAGAAAGCTGCATTGCCGAACGACGCTTGTACGTTGCACCGTTTATTGGGCGCACAACCCAATAGCCAGCGCCTGCGTTATCACGCCGGTAATCCGTTGCATCTGGATGTGCTGGTGGTAGATGAAGCCTCGATGGTCGACTTGCCGATGATGGCGAAGTTAATTAACGCGTTGCCACCGCACGCGAGGGTCATTTTCCTCGGCGATCGCGATCAACTTGCATCTGTGGAAGCAGGGGCGGTACTTGGGGATATCTGCCATTACGTTACGCATGGGTATCCACGCGAAAGAGCGGCGGAGTTGAGTCGACTGACGGGCCATTCACTGCCTGCGGGGGAGGGAAGTCAGGCGGGGGGGCTGCGCGATGGGCTATGTTTGCTGCAAAAAAGCTACCGTTTTGATAGCAAGTCCGGCATCGGGCAATTGGCATTTGCTGTCAACGCCAGCGATGTGAAGCAGGCCAGAATGGTCTTTGCCAAAGGCTTTGGCGATATTTCGAAACAGCCGCTGCGTGAGACTGAAGATTATGCGTTGATGATTGCTGATGCGGTGGAAGGTTATCGGCCCTACCTGGAGTTAGTTCGCAATCATGGCGAACCCGCCGCTATTCTTGATGCCTTCGGACGCTATCAGTTGTTATGCGCATTGCGGGATGGCCCGTTTGGCGTCAGCGGCCTGAATAATCGCATCGAGCAGGCGCTGGTTCAAAAACGATGGATTGAGCGGCCAAACCCGACGGTTTCGCGCTGGTATAACGGCAGACCCATTATGATTTCCCGTAACGACAGTTCATTGGGGTTGTTCAACGGGGATATCGGTATTGCGTTGGATAGAGGTGAGGGGCTGCGCGTCTGGTTCCCGATGCCAGATGGCACCATCAAATCAGTGCAACCAAGCCGTTTGCCGGGGCATGACACAGCGTACGCCATGACGGTACATAAATCGCAGGGGTCGGAATTCGAGCACGCCGCCCTGGTTCTGCCAAATCAATACACCGCTGTGGTGACGCGTGAGCTGGTCTATACCGCTATCACCCGTGCGCGCAGCAGATTGTCTTTGTATGCCGATGATCGGGTGTTGGAAAAAGCGATTGTGACGAAGACGGAACGACGCAGCGGATTGATGGAAAGTTTTAGCTAGCCCTTAGCAGGGCTAGCGAGTTTGTCAGGCTAAATCTGCCATCAGCACTTTTGAGCGGCGCTGATAGTTGTACATTTCTTTTTTGCTTTCGGGCAGCAACTCGACATCAACTGGCATAAAGCCACGCTCCTGGAACCAGTGAATGCTACGGGTTGTCAGGACAAATAGCTTGTTCAGCCCCATCTGCCGGGCTTGTGTGGCAATGCGTTGTAGCAATACTTCGCCCCGTGATGAGCTGCGATAGTCAGGATGAACTGCAACACAGGCCATTTCACCAATCCCTTCTTCCTGGAACGGATACAACGCCGCACAAGCGATGGTCAGATTGTCGCGCTGGATAATGGTGAATTTGTCGATCTCCATTTCCAGTTGTTCACGTGAGCGACGCACCAGAATCCCTTGCTGCTCCAGTGGGCGAATGAGTTCCAAAATGCCGCCGATATCGTTAATGGTGGCGCGACGAATTTGCTCCGCACTCTCCATTACGATTTGCGTACCGATACCATCACGGGAGAACAGCTCCTGCAATAGCGCACCGTCTTCTTGATAGCTGATCAAATGGCTGCGA